>DASZMK010000088.1:0-21540 GCA_035551855.1 Solirubrobacteraceae bacterium | reverse complement strand
GCCGCCGCCGGGGCCGCCGCCGGGGCGGGCGCGGCGATCGCCGGCTCCCATGTCCGAGCAGATCCGGCGACCAACGGCTCGGGCGAGATGGCGGCGGTGCCCGTCGAGGAGCCCCGCCAGCGTTCCTGGGCTCCGTGGGGGTGGGCGGCCCTTGTCCTGGTGCTGATCGCCGGGGCAGCCGCGGCCGCCTATCTGCTGACCCGGCCCCAGCAGAACAAGGTGCCGCGCGTCATCGGCGATCAGTACGCGACCGCCCGGACCGTGCTCATCGGAGCCCACTTCCAGGTCGACCGCGTGCTGCAGCCGAGCAGCAAGGCCAAGGGGGTCGTCATCGGCGAGCAGCCCCCGGCCGGCACCACCGCCGACCAGGGATCGACGGTGACCCTGGAGGTGTCCGGCGGACCCGGAGACGTCTCGGTGCCGTCGGTGCAGGGCCTCACCGTCGCCGCCGCGACCCAGCATCTCAAGCGCGTCCACCTGCGGGTCAACAACGTCGTCCCGCGGCCGTCCACCCAGTTCCCCGCCGGCCAGGTCACTGCCACCAATCCGGGCGTGGCGAAGCCGGTCCCCACCGGTACCGCGGTGACGCTGTTCGTGTCCTCCGGTGCCCCTCAGACGTCGGTTCCGGGCGTCGTCGGCGACACCCAAACCGCCGCCACCGCGCAGCTGACGAAGGCCGGCTTCAACGTCAATCAGAAGAATCAGCCGTCGAGCTCAGTCGCCGTCGGCAACGTGATCAGCCAGTCGCCGGCCGCCGGCACCAACGTCGCCAAGGGCGCGACGGTCACGATCACCGTGGCCACCGCGCCCGCGACGGTGACGGTGCCCTCGGTCACCGGAGATCCCGCCGCCGGTGCCGTCAACGCGCTCACCGCCGCCGGCTTCAACGTCGTGCAGACGAGCCAGGAGGTCGCCAGTTCCGATATGAATGGGATCGTGACCCACCAGAGCCCGCGCGGCAACTCGACGGCCAAGAAGGGCGCCACGGTGACGATCACCGTCGGGCACTACACCCAGAGCACCTCGTCGTCGACCACGACGTCGACCACAACCCAGAGTTCGTCGTCGACGACGCCCACCACCACCTCGTCGTCGTCAGCCTCCCCCGCTCCATGAGCCCCCAGCGCGTCGCGGTGCTTGCCGGAGGGAGATCCTCCGAGCACGAGGTGTCGCTGGCCTCCGGCGCCTCGGTCGCCAGTGGGCTGCGCCAGGCCGGTCACGAGGTGACGGCGATTGAGATCGGGCGGGACGGCGTCTGGCGCCGTGACGGCGAGACGGTGTCGGTGGCGCCGGGCCGGGGGCTGCCCGGGATCGACGTCGTGTTCCCGGTTCTGCACGGCCCGTTTGGCGAGGACGGCACCGTCCAGGGACTGCTCGAGTGCCTGGGTGTTCCCTACGTCGGCGCCGGCGTGCTCGCGTCGGCGCTGTGCATGAACAAGGTCGTGTTCAAGCAGTTGATGGCCGAGGTCGGCGTCCCCCAGGTCGACTACCGGGCCGTCGAGGAGCTCGAGTACGAGTCCGATCCGGCCGCGGTGACCCGTTCGGTGCAGGATCTGGGCTATCCCGTGTTCGTCAAGCCGGCCCGGCTGGGATCGTCGGTCGGGATCGCCCGCGTCACCGGCGCCGACGAGCTGCCGGTGGCCCTGGAGGCGGCATTCGCCCACGCTTCCCTGGTGATCGTCGAGGCCTTCGCCGACGGCCGCGAGGTCGAGTGCTCGGTGCTCGGCAACGCCGGCCCGGTCGCCTCGGAGCCGGGCGAGATCATGCTGGCCGCCGGCGAAGGAGGCTGGTACGACTACAAGGCCAAGTACACGCCGGGCGGCATGCGGCTGATCGTCCCACCGCGGATCGACCCCGTTGTCAAGGAGCGCGTCCGCGAGCTGGCGGTCCGCGCGTTCGTCGCGTCCGGCTGCTCGGGGCTCGCCCGGGTCGACTTCTTCGTGCTCCACGGTGGGGAGGTCCTGGTCAACGAGCTGAACACGATGCCCGGCTTCACCGAGACGAGCGTCTTCGGCTCGCTGTTCGCCGCCAGCGGGATCCCGTACCCAGAGCTGCTCGATCGGCTCGTCGTGCTGGCGCTCGAGCGGCATGCGGCGGAGCGGGCGCACCGCTACTGACCGAGGGCCCAGACGTTGCCGGTGGGCCAACGCCTGGCAACGAGGAGGGCGAGGAGCGAGGTGCCGCCGCCGGGTTCCTGGCGTGGGACCTGCACAACGCGCCAAATCAGGCTCGCCGCCGGAGGTGTGGCCCATTCTTGGGGTGGGCGTGCGTGTGGTGGCAAATCATCGGAGGCGGTGGAGGATCTGGAAGGGATCAGCCGCCCGCTCAGGGCGTGTACAGCCGGATCTCGTTGATCGAGGCCTGGCTGTGGCCCCCGAGGCTGGTGATCCAGACCAGGTAGTAGCGGTACCGCGCGTTGTTGGTCGTCAGCGGGATCGTCTGCCGCCGCTGGACGCCGGCGACGGAGCCGAGCCGCACCCAGCCGCCGGGTCCGGTGTCGAACGTGTTGGGGTTGGGCGCCGATGCGCGGCCGTAGATGGTGACGGCGTAGCCCGGGGTGGTGGTCTGGAGGAGCATGGAGCCGGCGCGGACCGGCTTGCCGGCATCGACGTACAGGCCGACGCCCGGCTTGCCGGCGAGGGTGTTGTCGTAGTAGATCTGGGTGACCCAGGCGGTCCCCGGATCTCCGTCGACGGCGTAGGGGTCGAGGTTGGGATTCTGGTTCTTGGGCCCGCTGATGGCGTCCGGGTTGTAGTCGTGCGCGCAGGACTGACACAGCGGGATCAGCTGCGGAGCGGACGGGTGGCCCCGGTGAGACGCGACGGCCGGCGTGCTGTGATGCGTGCGCGTTGCCAGGTAGACGACGGCGCCGGCGACCACCGCCACGACGAGCAGGAGGATGACCGCGGCCACGGCCGGCCGGCGCAGCCGCAGGGGGACGCGGCTCCGCGATTTGGGCGGCAGCGTCCTCAGCACGCTCGTGACCTCGCCGGTCACGTTGCCGCCGCCGCGCGCCGTCTCCAGGGCGAGGACGTCCTCGAGGTCGGCGATCAGCTCGGCGTCGTCGGCGTATCGCTCGTCCAGCGGCTTGGCGGTGGCGGTCTCGACCACCGCGGCCAGCGCGGCGGAGACCTCCGGACGCTTGACCTGGACGTCCGGGATCTGCTCCCGGACGTGCTTCATCGCCACCGCGACCTGGCTCTCGCCGCGAAACGGCACCTCCCCCGTCAGCATCTCGTACAGGACGACGCCGAGGGAGTACAGGTCCGATTGGCCGGAAACGTGCTGGCCGAGGGCCTGCTCAGGCGAGACGTAGTCGGTGGTGCCGAGGACCCGTCCGTCTGCGGTCAGGCCGTCCTCCTCGAGCGTCCGCGCGATGCCGAAGTCGGTCACCTTGGCCGAGCCCTCCTGATCGAGGAGGACGTTCTGGGGCTTGACGTCGCGGTGGACGATGTGCCTGGCGTGGGCGGCGCCGAGCGCCCGGGCGATCTCGATCGCATACGCCACCGCCTCGGTGATCGGCAGCCGCCCCAGGCGGCGGATGCGGTCCTTGAGGGTCTCGCCCTCGACGTACTCAAAGACGATGTACGGCCGGGGGTGGGTCGGATCCCCATCCTCGCCGGCGTCGATGACCCCCACGATGTGCGGGTGCGAGAGCTGTGCCACCGCCCGGGCCTCGCGCCGGAAGCGCTCCAGCTGATCGGAGTCGGAGGCCACCTCCCGGTTCATGAGCTTGACCGCCACCTGGCGCTCGAGGGTCTCGTCCAGGGCGCGGTAGACGGTCGACATGCCGCCGGATGCGATCCGGGCCTCCAGGCGGTAGCGCCCGTTGAGACTGGTGCCGACGAGGGTGCTCATCTAGGGGTGGAGTGTTTCGGTGAAAGCCACCAGATCCTATTTTGCGTTACCCGCTGTCCGACCGATCGTGCCCTGATGAGATTTTCCTTAGACGTCTGCGCCCCGCGCCGGGGTTCAGAAGGATCGCATCCGTCCGGACGCGCCCTCGATTCCCGCGCCGGGCACCGTGACGCGGCCGCTCTGCCCGGTGCACCGGCCGATCACGGCAGATCCCGGATGGTGGCGCGACAGGATCGCCACCGCCGTGTGCGCGTCGGCCTCCGGAACGACGGCGCAGAAGCCGCAGCCCATGTTGAAGACCTCCCACATCTCGGCGGCTCCGATGTCTCCGAGCCCTGCGATCGCGTCGAAGACGGCGGGCACCGGCAGCGGGTGGGTGATCTCGAAACCGACGGCCCGGCCGAGGCGCAGCAGGTTGAGCACTCCGCCGCCGGTGATGTGGGCGAGCCCATGGACGACGACGTCCGAGCGCAGCAGCTCCATCACCGCGCGCACGTAGATCATGGTCGGCTCCAGCAGGGCGTCGGCGACGCTCTGCCCGCGGAGTGCCTCCGGATGTGCCTCGAGCGCCAGTCCGGCCTGCTCGCAGAGGACGCGGCGGGCGAGCGTCAGGCCGTTGGAGTGCACTCCGGAGGCCGGGAGACCGATCAGGGCGTCGCCGGGAGCGCAGGCGCTCCCGTCGATGATCCCATCGAGCGCCACCGTCCCGAACGCCGAGCCGACCAGGTCGAAGCCAAACGGGGACGGATGGCCCCGGATGACCTCAGGCAGCTGGCACACCTCGCCGCCCGGGATCTCGACGCCCGCCGCCTCGGCGCCGGCCTTGAGGCCGACCGCGAGCTCCGACAGCAACGCCGCGTCGGCGTTCTCCACCGCCAGGTAATCGAGCAGGGCCAGCGGCTCCGCGCCCACGCAGATCAGGTCGTTGACGTTCATCGCCACGCAGTCGATGCCGATCGTGTCGAACCGGCGGGCCTGCTCGGCGACGATCACCTTCGATCCCACGCTGTCGGTCGCCAGCGCGACGCCCAGCCCGGGCGCGACGCGGATCACGCTGGCGTAATGGCCGGGGAGGGGCACGGCGAGCCGCTCCCGGCCGGTCTGGATGGAGCTCAGGACCTGCACGAGGGCAGCGACACCGCGGTCGGCCCGGCGGGTATCGACCCCGGCGGCTGCGTAGGCGTCGGTCACGCTGCCATTGTCGTACATGGGGCGGGCGGGAGCGCTCTCTCAGGCGGACGAGACCGGGTTCTGCGACCGGGTGGCCCCGGCGCGGAGGCGCTGCAGGACGAGACCGGCGAGGGCCAGGCGGTAGGCCGCGTAGGGCGACAGCGAGCGGTCGCGCTCGACCTGGTGGATCAGCCACGTCGACCCGAGGCTGGACGCGAACGAGGCGGTCGCACCCGCGGCGAAGGGAACCGCGCTCTCCGGCGGAAGCCCGCGGCGCATCAGGCGGACCGTCTTGAGCAGCGTCGCTCCGGCGATCACGGGGAGCGCGACGTGACGCGAGAGCTTGTTCGCGTCCTCGCGCGTGAACCCCCGCCAGCGGGCCGCGGCCAGGGTGGCGCCGTTGCGCGAGACCCCGGGAATGAGCGCGCACGCCTGGGCCATGCCCAGGAGGAGCGCGTCCAGCGCCCCGGCGTCGGTCGTCCGGCGGATCTGCGGCCACCGATCCGCCCAGGCCATCGCGATCGATCCGACGATGAGACCGGCCGCGATCGTCCCCGGAGTTCCCAGGTGCCGCTCGATCTGGCGCTCCAGCGTGTAGCCGACGATCGCCGGCGGCGCGAACGACATCGCGATGAACGCGACCAGACCCGGGCTGATCCCCCGGACGGCCTCGTCCACCTCGTGGCGCAGCGTGATGAGCAGTGCCGCGGCGGTGCCCGCGTGGAGCACGACCTCGAACGCCTTGCGCAGCTCAGGATCAGACTCCGCGTAGTCCCATCGCAGCAGCCAGGGGACGAGGGCGACGTGTCCGGAGGAGGAGATGGGCAGCAGTTCCGCGGGGCCGTGCATCGCTCCCAGCAGGAGCGCCCGGGCGGCGGTCAGATCACGCCCCGGCAAGCGCCTCAATCCGGGACGGCTTCGACCGCCGGCTCGGCCCGGAGATCCTCCGGGCGCGACCGGGCTCGCATCCAGCGCACGATCAGGTACGCCACCGCCGCGACGAGCACCACGGCCCCGGCGTAGTCGACGTACTCGAGGTGATGGCGCCAGCTCTGCCATTGGCTGCCGACCTCGCGTCCCAGGATCCCGAGTCCGCCGATCCAGATCAACGAGCCGAGCGCGGTCAGCGGGAGGAAGCGCCAGAACGGCATCTCGGCCACTCCGGCGGCGTACGGGAACGGCGCCCGGACCAGCGGCAGCACGCGGGTGATGAAGATCACGGGCGCGCCCCAGCGGTCGAACCAGCGGCGGGCGCGGTTCAGTCCACCGGGGCTGACGTGCAGCTTCGAACCCTGGCGCTCGAGCAGCTCCTGGCGGCCGTAGTAGCCGATCGCGTACGCAATCGATGCCCCGGCGACATCGCCCAGGGTCCCGGCGAGGATGATCCCGGCCAGGCTCAGATCCCCTCGGAACACGTCGAAGCCGGCGAACAGCATCGTCGGCTCGGTCCCGGGCACGCCGATGACGCCGGTCAGCAGGTTCAGCAGGGCGACCCCCGCCAGGCCGAAACTGTCGATCAGGTTCGTGGCGAAGGTGACCAGCGGTCCGGTGATGGACGCCTGGAGGACGGGCACAGCGCCAAGCGTACCGGTGGGTCCACGCCGGCCCCGGGGCTGTCCCGCGTGGGGCAGACGCTAGGGTGGCCGCCATGGCGGTACCGCTGTTCGACACCAAGACGCCGCTGGCGCCGCTCCAACCCCTGATCCTGGAACGCCTCGGCGAGGTCGTCGCGGCCGGCCACTTCGTCCTCGGCCCTGAGGTGCAGGCCTTCGAGCGGGAGTTCGCGGCGTATTTGGGGGTTCGCCACGTGGTGGGCGTGGGCAACGGGACCGACGCGATCACCATCGCCCTCCGGGCCCTGGGGGTTGCTCCCGGTGACGAGGTGGTCGTTCCGTCGTTCACGTTCTACGCGACGGCCGAGGCGGTCGCCGATGCCGGCGCCACGCCCGTGTTCTGCGACGTCGACCGCGACACTCGCAACGTGACCGCCGAGACGGTCCGCGCGGTCCTCACGCCCCGGACGCGGGCGATCGTGGCCGTCGACCTGTTCGGGCTGCCGGCGCCGGTACCGGCGCTGCGCGAGCTGGGGCTGCCGGTGCTCGAGGACGCCGCCCAGGCCGCCGGGGCCCGTCTCGGAGACCGGATGGCGGGCGGGCTCGGCGACGCGGGGACGTTCTCGTTCTACCCGTCGAAGAACCTCGGCGCATTCGGGGATGGCGGCGCGATCGCGACCGACGACGACGAGGTCGCCGAATTGGCCCGGGCGCTGCGCTTCCACGGCTCGCTGGACAAGCAGACGTTCCATTACGTCGGCTACAACTCGCGGCTCGACGAACTGCAGGCGGCGATCCTGCGCGTGCTGCTGCCGGAGCTCGACGGCTGGTGCGACGGGCGGCGGGCCGGCGCCCGCGCGTACGCCGAGGCCGGCCTCGGCGACCATGTCGGCGTCCCCGCCGTTCCCCCGGCCGCCGACCCGGCGTGGCATCTGTACGTCGTCACCCACCCTCGGGCCGACGCGCTGCTGGCGGCGCTCGCCGCCGCCGGGGTGCAGGCGCGCGGCTATTACCGGCGTCCGCTGCATCGCCAGCCGGCCATGGCGCGCTACGCCCCCGGCGCCGGCTCGCTTCCCGTGACCGATGAGCTGGCGGCAACCAACATCGCGCTTCCGATCAGCCCGGTGTTCGCCCGGCAGCAGGCGCAGGAGGTCGTGGCGGCGCTGGCGGCCGCCGTCTGAGTGGCGACGCGGGCTGTCTTCGTGCGCATCTGGGTGGATCTGACCAACTCGCCGCATGTGCTCGTGCTGCGACCGGTGATCGAGCGCCTGCGTGAGCGCGGTCACGAGGTGCAGGTGACCGCGCGTGACTTCGCGCAGACGCTGGCCCTGTGCGAGCGCTTCGGGATTGAGCACGCCGCGATCGGCCGTCACCGCGGCGCCGGTCTGGTGGACAAGGCCCGGGGCCTGGCGTCCCGCTCCGCGCAGCTGACGCGCTGGGCCCGACGCCGCCGCTTCGACCTCGCGCTCGGTCATGGCTCCAATGACGTGACCGTGGCCGCGGCGCTTCTCCGGATTCCCTGCTCGACGACATTCGATTACGAGTGGGCCACCGTCCAGCACAACGTCAACTGCCGGCTGGCGCAGGCGGTCGTCGTGCCGGACGTGATCCCTGCGGAGCGGCTGCATCGCTACGGCGCCCGCGGCAAGCTCGGCCGGTACGCCGGTCTCAAGGAGGAGTACTACCTCGCCGACTTCGAACCCGACGGAGCGGTGCTGGACGAGCTGGGGCTCGATCTCACCCAGCCGATCGCCGTGGTCCGCACTCCGCCGGCGGTCTCGCTGTATCACCGCTTCGACAACGACGTCTTCGGGGCCGTCCTCGAGCAGCTGCGCGGCAGCCAGGCCGTCGTCCTCCCGCGGACGGGCGCGCAGCGAGAGGAGCTGCGGAGGGCCGGCGGCTGGGTGGTTCCCGAACGCGCCATCGACGCTCAGTCCCTGATCTCCTATGCCGATCTCGTCGTCTCCGCCGGGGGCACGATGAACCGTGAGGCGGTGGCGCTCGGCACCCCCGTGTTCACGGTGTTCGAGGGCCGGCTCGGCGCCGTCGACGAGCGGCTCATCGCCGAGGGTCGCCTGGCGCGGCTGGAGCGGCCGGACCAGGTCCGGCTCGTCAAGCGACCTCCGCAGAACGTCGCCGGTGAGGCCGCGAAACGCATCCGCCGAGACCCCGGGGTCCTCGCCGACCTGCTGTGTGCTCCGGCGACGAGCGGCTGAGCGAGCATGTAAAACCGCTCATGGCGTCTGAAGGATGCGGTAAGACAGGGCTGGTACCGTCCGTGGCTCCTCGTGTCTGACACCACGCTAGAGACGCCGGACGCCCTCGGTTCCGAGGGCCGAGAGGCCACGCAACCCTCGCAGTCACGGAGTGGCCGCCAGCCCTTCTGGCGGCGCCACGTCTGGTGGCTGGTCGCCCTCGCGGTCCTCGTCATCGCCGAGATCCTCCTGCGCTGGGCGAACACGCGCCCGGGCTATGACCCGTATGGGTGGCTCATCTGGGGCTACCAGACGCTGCACGGCAGCCTGGACCTGGGTGGCGCTCCGTCGTGGAAGCCGTTCAGCTACATCCCGAACGTCGTCTTCGCCCTGTTCGGTCATTACGCGCTGCATCTGTGGATGCTCACCTCGGTCGCGGTGTCGCTGGCCGGAGCGATCTTCGCCGGACGCATCGCCTACCGGGTGACGGCGCGTGAGGGTGCGTCCTGGTGGCCTCCCGTCGTCGCCTCCGTCGTCGCCGGCGCGTGCGTCCTCGGCATCCAGGACGGCAGCCTGTCCGTTCCCGGGACGATGAGCTACTTCCACTACGTGCTCAGCGCGCAGTCGGACTCGATGATCGTCACCGTCTGCCTGGCCGCGATCGACATGTTCCTCCTGGGGCGCCGGTCGTGGGCATGGTGGCTGGGGGTCTACGCGGGCCTCGGCCGGCCGGAGGTGTGGCCATTCCTCGCCATCTACGGGGTGTGGATCCTGTGGCGCAAGCCGGACATGCGGTGGATGGTGATCGCCGGCGCCGTGATCACCGCCTTCTTCTGGTTCGGGATCCCGACGATCACCAACGGCAAGCCGAACGTCGCCGGCCAGCTGGCGCTCAAGTCACCGCGCGAGCTGCACAGCAACAAGGTCGTCGGAACCCTCGACCGGTACGTGCACCTCCTGTACCTGCCGGCCGAGATCGCGGCGCTCGTCGCCCTGGGGCTGGCGGTGTTGCGGCGCAACCGCACCGTGATCGTCCTGGCCGGCATGGTGGCGCTGTGGGTGGCCACCGAAGTGGGGTTCGTGCTGCACGGCTTCCCGGGCGTGCAGCGCTACCTGTTCGAGGCAGCGGGCCTGACCGGCGTCCTCGCCGGCATCGCCGCCGGGTGGCTGCTGCTCGACGCCCGTCGCTGGCACGCGGTGCTGCCGCGCTGGGCGGGGATCCCGCTCGCCGTCGTGTTCGTCGTGCTGTGCCTGCCCCACGCCCGGGCACTGGCCGACCGTGAGCACAAGGACATCGTCGGGCAGCGCAACCGGACCGAACGGGTCCTTCAGCTGGGCTCCTACGTCACCTCCCTGGGCGGCCCCGGTCGCATCCAGGGCTGCGGTGGCGCGCTGCTCAACGTCGAGTACGTCAGCATCATGGGCTGGTACCTGCACAAGAACACCGGCCAGGTCGCCTACCAGCCGGATAAGGTCCTCAAGCGGACCAACCCGGTCATCTACTTCATCCTGCTGCGCAACGGCTGGATGGTCCAGCCCCTGCGTCCGCAGCGGGCCCGGACCGCCGGATGCGCGTCGCTGAAGTCCCTGTACGTGCCCACCGCGCGTCACCCCAAGGGCGTTCTCATCCCCAAGTAGCGCGCCGCGGAGGCGGTGAAAGCAGGCCCGGACCCGGCGATGCTCCGGATTTCGTCGTGCGCCAAGCGCCAAACCTTGGTGGCGCCCGGGGATTTGGCGCGCGACGCAGGCTCAGCCTCGACTCTGCGCCAGATCGTGTGGGCGGGTTGAGGTTTGGCACGGGGTGCAGGTCGCGGAGTGGGATCGCCGGCGGCGCTGTGGTGTGCGCCGCATCGACGGGCATCCCGATTAGAATCCGGCGGCGCATGCGCCGACGGATCAGATCCGCGGCCTTTCCCGTCCACCGCCACGCAGTTCCTCAGCTGCTGGTGGACGGCGTTCTGGTCGCGCTCGCGTACTTCCTCGCCTTCTGGCTGCGGTTCTCCGGCGAGTTCAGCACCGGCGCCCAACGCTACGAGAGCCTCCTGCGGGCGACGATCGCCGGGGTCGTGGTGGTGACGGTCGTCTGTCTGGGGGCCTTCGGCCAATACCAGCGGCTGTGGCGGTTCGTCGGCCGCCGCGACTACGAGGCCGTCGTGAAGGCGGTCTTCACCGCGACCGTCGTCATCGTCGGGCTGATTGCGCTGCTGCATCCGGTGGTGGCGTCCGGCCTGCGCCCGGTGAAGGTGAGGGGCACCGGCGCCTTCTTCTCCGTGCCCGGTCCGCGCTCCGGGGTCCTGCCGCCGTCGAGCGTGATCATGCTGTTCTTCTTGCTCTCGCTCGCGTTCCTCGTCGGCGCCCGGTTCGCCGTCCAGCTGCTCGGCGAGGGGCGGATCCGCAGCATCACCGCCAACAAGGGCGGCCGAGAGGTCCTGGTCGTCGGCGGCGGCGAGGGCGGGCACCTCGTCGTCCGTGAGTTGATGCGCAACCCGGAGCTGGGACTGCGGCCCGTGGGCTTCCTCGACGACGATCCCCGCAAGGTGGGGATCAAGGACGAGCATGGCCTCAAGGTGCTCGGCACCACCTCCGACGCCGATCTGGGGCGGGTGCTCGACGAGGTCGAGCCCGACGAGGTCGTGATCGCAATCCCGTCGGCGCCCGGCACGCTGCGCGCCCGCATCGTGAAGGCGTGCCGTGAGCGCGGGATACCGGTGCGCACCACGCCGACCGTGTTCGAGCTGCTGCGCGACGGGTCCGGGCAGCTGCGCGTCACGCGTCAGCTGCGCGAGGTGCGGGTGGAGGACATGCTGGGCCGTGAGCCGGTCCGTGAGGAGCTGCAGCGCGTCGGCGCCTACCTGGCCGGCGAGGTGGTGCTGGTGACGGGCGCGGGTGGCTCGATCGGATCCGAGCTGTGCCGGCAGATCTCACGGGTGGGCCCGCGGCAGCTCGTCCTCGTCGATCACGCGGAGGACAACCTGTTCGAGATCCGGCGCGAGCTCGAGGACGAGCGTCACGTGCGGATGGCCGTCCCGGTCCTGGCGGACTGCAAGGAGGAGGAGCGGATGCGCGAGGTGTTCGCGGAGTACCGCCCCAGCGTCGTCTTCCATGCCGCCGCCTACAAGCACGTGGCCATGATGGAGGCCAATCCGGTGGAGGCCATCCGCAACAACGCCCTGGCGACTCGTCTGGTGGCGAAGATCGCCGGCGAGGTGGGTGTGAAGACGTTCGTGCTGGTGTCGACAGACAAGGCGGTCCGGCCGGCGACGGTCATGGGCGCCTCCAAGGCGCTGGCCGAGTGGGGGGTCGAGGCGGCGTCGGCGAAGTATCCCGGCACGCGGTTTGCGACGGTGCGCTTCGGCAACGTGCTCGGATCCTCCGGCTCGGTGGTTCCGATCTTTCGCCGCCAGATCGCGGGCGGCGGCCCGGTGACGGTCACCGACGAGCGCATGACCCGCTACTTCATGACGATTCCGGAGGCCGTCCAGCTCATCATCCGCGCCGGGTCGCTGAGCGAGCCCAGCGGCGAGGTGTTCGTGCTGGAGATGGGCGAGCCGGTGCGCATCGTCGAGCTGGCCGAGACGATGATCCGCCTGTCCGGCCTCGAGCCTGAGCGCGACATCGCCATCGAGATCGTCGGAGCGCGGCCGGGCGAGAAGTTCCACGAGGAGCTCTTCGACACGCATGAGCATCCTCAGCCGACGCCGGCGCAACGCATTCAGCGCGCCAGTCATGACCGGCTTGATCCGGCGTGGGTGGAGCGGACCTTCGGCGAGATAAACCTGCTCGTTCTCGAAGGTGACGCGGCCGCGTTGGCGAAAACCGTGTCGGAGCTCTCCGGAGCTCGAGTCACGCTACCGGCGGGCGATGGCGCCGCCATGGCCCCTTAAACTGCGCGCTTGCTCATGGCAACGATTCCGTTTGCCCTCTCGATAAGTCATCTCGTCTCCTCGGCGGGTGCCGACGTCGGCTTCGCCGCGATCCTCGGACTGGCGATCCTCGTGCTCCTGTTCTTCTCCCAGGCGCGGGAGACCGCGACCCTGCGGCGGCGCGCCGACGAGGCCGAGGATCAGCTGCGCCAGCTGGCCGCCTACGTCGAGCAGATGTCGCGGATGCGACCCGCGCCGGCCCCCACCCACGCGCCGACCACCGGAACCGTGGCCCCGGCCCCGGCCCCGGCGCCGGCCGCCGCGCGAATCGCCGCCCGTCAGGCGGGCTACCCGCCCGCGGCGCGCTCCGCGCCGGCTCCCGCCCCCGCCCCTGCGGCTGCCGCTGGCCCAGCAGCAGCCGCCGCCGCGGGCGGGGTGGCGACGATCCCGGCGGCTCCGGCCGGAGTCGGCGCGCCGGCGCTCAGTTCCGCCACCCGCCTGATCCCGCTTGCCGATCCTGATCGGATCTCCATCCGCTCGCTGAGGAACGGGGAGGGGGGCGCGCCGGAGCCGGGGGTCCCTTCGGACGCGGCTGCGGTTCTGGCTCCCGCCGGCGCCGCTGCGGCCGCTGGTCCTCCGCCCTCGACCGCTGCCGGTGGCGCCAACGGCGCCGGTCGAGCGCCGGTGGCCACGGGGTCCGCTCGCGCGCCGGCCTCGGCGTCCGCTCCGGCCCCGGCGTCCGCTCCGGCCCCGGCGGCGTCGGCCGACGCGCCGCCGCCACGGGTCCCGCTGCGACGGGAGGGGGCGCCGGCGGGCCGTCCGGCCGCGCCGCCGACGTTCCGTGACCCCGTCCCGCCGAGGGCAGGGTGGTTCAGCAGCCGGCTCGCGCTCGTCATCGCCGCCGTCCTCGCGGTGGTCGCGGTCATCGCTGCCGTGCTGGTGGTCACCAGCAGCGGTGGGGGTTCGCCCGCGCCGGGGTCGACCGCCACCTCGAGGACGAGCGCCACCAGGTCGACCAAGCGGGCGCGTCACCGTGCCGCGGTCGCCGCCGCACCGTCATCGGTGACCGTCGCCGTCCTGAACGGGACCGGGACCAGCCATCTGGCGGCCGACATCATGGGCAAGCTCACCTCGGCGGGCTACAAGCCCGGGACGACGACCAACGCTCCCAATCAGACGATGACCTCGACGGTCGTGGGCTATACCCAGCCCGGCTACCGGGCCGATGCGCTGGAGGTGGCCAAGTCGCTGAACCTGGGCTCGGCGTCGGTTCAGGGTGTCGCCGCCGGCGACCGTGCCGCCGCCTGTCACACCACCGCCGCGTGCCCGGCGCAGATCGTCGTCACGGTCGGCTCGGACCTCGCATCCAACGCGTCCAGCAGCGCATCGACGGGCTGACCCGGGACCCGGCGGCCACCGACCACGCGTCGGCACCGAGGCGAGCGCCGCTACTCTCCTGCTGCGATGACCGTCACCACTGATCTCCTCGAGCTTCCCCAGCGAGCCGCCAAGCCCCGTCAGGAGGGGATCACCCACGTGCTGGACCGTGGCCTGTCGGTCGCGCAGATCGACGGCCTGATGGAGGTCGCCGGTGATTACGTGGATTTCGTGAAGCTCGGCTGGGGAACGGCGGTGGCCACCGGGAACCTGGAGGCCAAGCTCGCCCGCTACCGCGATCATGGGATCCCCGTGATGCTGGGCGGCACGCTGACGGAGCTGGCGATCGCGCAGAATCGGTTGGACAGGCTCGTCGGCTGGCTGCACGAACTGCGGCTGGACCACATCGAGGTCTCCGACGGCACCATCAACCTCGAGCACGATCGCAAGCTCGAGCTCATCAGCCGCCTCGCCGAGGAGTTCACGGTGCTCTCGGAGGTGGGCTCCAAGGACGACACGCGGATCATGGCGCCGTACCGATGGGTCGAGCAGATCGAGGCCGAGCTGGAGGCCGGGGCGTGGAAGGTGATCGCCGAGGCCCGGGAGAGCGGCACCGTCGGCATCTTCCGCCACGACGGCGAGGTCAGGATGGGGTTGATCGACGAGATCGTCCACGCCATCGACGCCGACAAGATCCTGTTCGAGGCGCCCCGCAAGGATCAGCAGGTGTGGTTCGTG
This sequence comes from Solirubrobacteraceae bacterium, assembly GCA_035551855.1. Lineage (GTDB taxonomy): Bacteria > Actinomycetota > Thermoleophilia > Solirubrobacterales > Solirubrobacteraceae > Palsa-465. Next base: position 6,786 of record DASZMK010000088.1, on the reverse strand, counting down.
CGCCGGCTCGGCCCGGACGTCAACCTCGGCAACATCACGCCGGAGGAGGTGCTGTCGCTGGAGACGATCCGGGTCGGCCTGCGCTCCGACACCGCGGTTGCCGACCTGCATGACTGATTCTCGCGTCCGGCGGTTCGTCGGCTGACGATGGATCTCGGCGGGATCCTGCTGGCTCGCCACGGCGAGACCAACGACAACCTCGAGCCGTTTCGATTCCAGGGGTTCACCGACACGCCGCTCAACGACACCGGCCGCCGGCAGGCCCACGAGCTTGCCGACAAGGTGGCCGGCGAGGGGATCGCCTCGCTGTGGTCGTCGGACCTGAGCCGCGCACGGGAGACGGCGGAGATCGTGGGAGAGCGGATCGGTCTGACGCCGACGCTCGACGCTCGTCTGCGCGAGGGCTGCCGCGGGCGCTGGGAGGGACACCTGATGGTCGACATCGAACGCTCCGAGTCTGAGCTGTACGCCGCCTGGCGCCGCGGCGGCGCCGACTTCCGGTTTCCCGGGGGCGAGTCGCTGCTCGAGCAGCAACAGCGCGTGCAGGCCGCCCTGGAGGACATCCACGCCGCCGGGCCGCTGCCTGCCCTCGTCGTCTGCCACGGCGGCAGCATTCGCGTGATGCTGTGCGCGCGGGATCCCCGCGGGCTCGACGCCTTCCACGACTTCGACGTGCCGAACGTGGCGGTGGTCCCGCTGTGATTCGACTGCCGGTGGCCACCTTCGCCGTTCTCGGCGTCGCCACCGTGGGGGCGTTCTTCCTCACCCAGCATCTGAAGGTGACGACGCCGCTGATCAACGGCTTCCCGGCGCCGGTGCCGGGCACCATCAATCCCGTCAGCGGGGGAACGTGCCGGCTGCGCAACCCGAAGGGCAAGCTCGTGCCGGTCAGCTTCAAGGAGATGAAGGTGTCGTTCTACCTGCAGAACCGCAGCGACGACGTGTCGGTGGAGATCCTCAGCCCGCAGCACCAGGTTGTCCGCATCCTGCCGGGCTCAGGCCGGTACATGTCCACGTTCAGGCGTCGCCAGTTCGTGTGGGACGGTCGCGAGAGCAACGGCCAGATCGCGCCCGACGGCGCCTACGACATCCGCGTCTCCCTCGAGCAGCTGGGGCGGACGCTGCTGATCGCCAAGCCGACCGGCGTCGCGGAGCCGGTGACGGTCCAGACCCACCCGCCGCGCCTGCTCGTGACCAGCGTGGCCCCGCGCGTCCTGTCCGCCGGCACCCGGCCCTCGGTCGCCATCCACTACGCCGGCAACCAGGACGTGCGTCCGCAGATCCTGGTCCTGCGCATCGCCGGATCTCGCGCGCCGCGGGTGGTCAAGAGCTACGCGGCAACGACCCGGACGGGAACGAGCCTGTGGAACGGAACGCTCGCCGGCGGACTGCCCGCCACTCCGGGCACGTATCTCGTCGGTCTGCGTCTATGGCCGGACCGGACGTGCAACCGGGTGGAGTCGCCGCTGACGCCGGCGGCGGCGCCGCAGGCCGTGGTGACGGTGAGATAGCCGGCCGCCAGGCCGCCGCGTACCGTTTGCCCCTGTGGCCACCTATCTGAAGCGCCTGGTCTCGTCACTGGCCGCCTACCAGGTCGCCGACGTGGTCTCGAAGTTCATCGCCGTCCTGCTGCTCCCGGTGTACACGCGGTACATCGACCCGGCGGGTTACGGCGTGGTCGAGCTGCTGGCCAATGGGGTGATCCTGGTGAGCATCGTGGTCCGCTTCGGAATGATCGAGGCGTTCCTGCGCTACTACTTCGTCGATGCGGATCAGGAACGGCGCGATGCGCTGGCCCGTCGCGCTGTCGGGTTCCTGCTGATCGTCACGACGATCGTCGCAGTCGTGCTGGCCGTCTTCGCCGGGCCGCTGAGCCGGGTCGTGCTCGGCTATCGCGATGCGACCACCATGCGTGTCGCGGTTCTGGGCCTGTGGGCGTTCACCAACCTGGAGCTCGCCTACGGCCTGCTCCGGGTTGACGAGCGCCTGCGGCTGTACGCCGCCGCCTCGCTCAGCAACGTCCTGCTGACGGTGGCGGCGTCGGTGATCCTCGTGGTGGGGCTGGGCGACGGCGCCCGCGGGCTGCTGCTGGGCAACTACGGGGCGTCCACCGTCGTCCTGGTCATGCTCTGGTTTCGCCTGCGCCACCGTCTCCTCCCGCGTCGCGCCCAGGCGGCCCAGATGGCGGTCCTGCTGCGTTTCGGCTTGCCCACCGTGCCTGCCGAGGCCTCGGTGTACGCGCTCAGCATCGTCGACCGGTACTACATCTTTCACCACCGCAGTCCGGCGCTCGCCGGGCTGTACTCGATTGCCGTCAAGCTGGCCGGAGCGGTGGCGTTCATCGTCAGAGCGTTTCAGTACGCGTGGCCGCCCCTCGCCTACTCCGTCACCGACGATGCCGAGGCGGCCCGGCTGTACGGGTTGGTGACGACGTACTACCTGCTCGTCTGCGGCTGGGTGGTCGCCGGGCTTGCCCTCGAGGGGCGATGGGTCCTGCGCCTGCTGGCGGCGCCGGCGTACTTCGGCGCCTACCGTGCCCTCCCCTGGGTGGCCCTGGGGTGGGCGCTGTACGGCCTGTGGGTCGTCTTCCTGGTGATCGCGGGGCGGGCCAAGGTCACAACCCGCAACTTCCCCGCCGCGATCGCCGGCCTCGCGGCCAACGTCGTCCTGTTGCTCGTGCTCGTGCCCGCCTGGGGGCTCGCCGGCGCGGGGGTCGCGCTGTGCGGCGCGTACATCGTGATGCTCGCGGTCATGCATCTGCTCACCCGGCGAGCGTTCTCGGTGCAGTTCGAGTGGCTGCGGCTGGCGCAGCTCGCCGGCGTGATCGGCGCCATGGCGGCCGCCGGCGATCTCGTCCTGCCGACGTCCGGGGCAATCGGCTTCGTGTCCCGGGCGGCGGTGTTCGTCGCCGTCGGCCCGGCGCTGCTCGCCACGGGCTTTGCCCACACGGCCGAGCTCCGGCAGGCGCGAGAGCTGCTGGCCCGGGCTCGGCGCGCGGTTCCGCGACCGGTGCGCAACGAGGCATGACCATTCCGGCCCCGTCAACCACCGGCCGTCCGGCGGTGAGCGTCGTGATGCCGTTCGCCGGATCCCGGGCCGAGGCCGAGGCCGCGCTGTCGGCGCTCAACGGGCTGCGCATCGCCGCGGACGACGAGCTGATCCTCGTCGACAACGGCGGACCGGGGCGCGATCCGCGGCGCGAGCCCGGGACGGGCGGTCATGCCGAGGTCACCGTCATTCGCGCCGAAGGGGAGCGGTCGCCGGCGCATGCACGCAACGTCGGCGCCGCCCACGCCCGCCGTGACTGGATCCTGTTCCTGGACGCCGACTGCCACCCACCGGCCGACCTGCTCGACCGGTTCCTGGCGGAACCGGTGGCCGACGACATCGGTGCGCTGGCGGGGGCGGTGGCGCCGGCTTCCGGCGCGGCCGGCTTCGCCGCCCGCTACGGCGCGGCGCGCAGCTTCCTTGATCAGGACGCCCATCTCGCGCATGGCTACATGCCGCGCGCGGTCGCCGCCAACCTGCTCGTCCGGCGCGCGGCGTTTCAGGCGGTCGGCGGCTTCTACGAGGGAGTGCGAGCCGCCGAGGACACCGACTTCAGCTGGCGCCTGCAGCGCGCCGGCTGGCGCCTGGCGCCGCGTCCGCAGGCCCGGGTCGAGCACAGCTACCGGACATCGGTGCGCGCGCTGCGGCGGCAGTGGCGGGGCTACGCCGCCGGCCGCGCGTGGCTGGGCCGCCGCTACGACGGATTTGCGCCGCAGCCGGCCCTGTTCCGGGCGGCCGGGCGGGCTGTGCGTCGCCGCCCGGCGCGCCACCCGGCGACGATCCCGCCGCCGCCGCCTTCCGGTGCGGCGCCGTCCACCGGTTCCGCGCCGCCCACCGGTTCCGCGCCGCCCACCGGTTCCGGCCGGCTGGAACGGAGCGGCTTCCTCGCCCTGGACGCGCTGCTCGGCGTCGAGGAACTGGCGGGCTTTGCCCTGTCCAACCGACCGCACCGCCACGGCCGCGATGGGGGCTCCGTCAATGTCGTCCTCGTGGCGGAGAGGTTTCCGGCCCAGGGCGATCCGCTCGCCGACTTCGCGCTGACGCTTGCCGGAGCCCGGGTCGAGGCGGCGGCGCGTCCGGAGGCCCTGGAGTGGCGGACGGCCAGCGACCTCAGGGTCGACTACCGCGAGGATGACGGCGCCGGCGAACGGCTGGTCACGCTGATCCTTCTGGCGCTGCGGCATCCGTGGCGGTGCGCACGGGATCTCGCCCGGCGGTCGCGGCGGCGACCGGGCGCCACCGCACCGGGTCTGGCGGCGATCGCACCGGGCGTCATCCGCCTGCTGCACGATGACGGGGCCCGGGTCCTGGCGCTCGGCGGCGGCGACGCTCGCGCCCTCGCCGCGCGCATGGCGTATCTCGCCGGCCGGCGGTTGGACGCGTGACGCGCGTCCAGGTCGTCGATCCGTCGGCGTTCACGCGGCCATACGACCACGCGCTGTGCACGGCACTGGGGCGGACGGGGGCGACGGTGGAGCTCGTCACCAGCCGGTTCGCCTACGGGGAGGTGCCGCCGGCGGACGGTTACACGGTCCGTGAGCTGTTCTACCGCCACGCGGCCGGTGCCCCGGGCTCGCGCCTGCGGCGTCTCAGCAAGCTCGCCGACCACGTCCCGGACATGTTGCGGTTCCGGCGGCTGGCCGCAGACGCGGACGTCGTTCACCTCCAGTGGTTGACGATGCCGCCGCTCGACGTCCACCTGCTGCCCGACCGTCCGCTCGTGCTGACCGCCCATGACCTCCTGCCCCGCGAGCCCCGGCCGGGTCAGCTGCGGGCGCAGCGGCGGGTGTTTGACCAGATGGATGGGATCGTCGTGCACTCCGAGTACGGGCGGCGCCAGCTGGTGGAGCGGCTGGGGGTGGCGGCGGACAAGGTGCACGTCATCCACCACGGCGCCTTCGACCATGTGGCGGCGGAGCCGCGCGCGCCGTTGCCGGCGGAGGTGGGGTCCGGCACCGACGGCGAGGCGGTCGTCCTGTTCACGGGACTGCTGCGCCCGTACAAGGGGCTGGACACCCTGCTGCGCGCATGGCGTCACGTCGCCGGAGTGGGCGGGGCCCAGCTGTGGATCGCCGGGCGGCCGATGATGCCACTCGAGTCGCTGCGGGCCACGAGCCCGCCCGGCGTTCGCTGGGTGCCGCGGTTTGTGACCGAGGGTGAGATCGCGGCGCTCCTGGAGCGCGCCGACATCGTCGTGCTGCCCTACTCGCGGACCGAGCGCTTCGATCAGTCCGGGGTGCTGGCCAGCGCCCTCGCGTTCGGCAAGCCGGCCGTGGTGACCGACATCGGCGGGTTCTCGGAGATCGCCGCCACGGGGGCGGCGCGGCTGGTCGCTCCCGACGATCCGGAGGCCCTGGGGGCCGCCCTGGCCGAGCTGACCGGCGATGCCGCCGCCCGCAAGCGCATGGCCGCAGCGGCGCGCGCGGCCGCGCAGGGGCCGTACTCATGGGAGAGGTCGGCCCACCAGACGGTCGCGCTGTATGAGCGGGTCAGGCGGCGGTAGTGGCCGAGGGCGCGGCCTCGCGCCGGGCCACCTCGGCTCGGACGGCCGGCGCGACCACCGTGCCGAACAGCTCGATCGACCGCATCACGTCGCCGTGGGCGACGGCGCCGACGCTCATCTGGCCGATGTAGCGGCTGTTGGCGAAGAGCTCATGCTCGAACAGGATCTTCTCGATCACCTGCTCCGGCGAGCCGGCGGCGACCGCGCCGCGCGGCGACCGCAATGCCTCGTACTCCGGCCGGCCGGACGGTGGCCACCCCCGCTCGCGGCCGATCCGGTTCATCATCGCCAGGTACGGCTGGGCGAAGGCGGCGTCGGCGGCCTGCGACGTCTCGCCGACGAACGCGTGGGTGTTGATGGCCACGGGCAATGCGGCGTCGTCATGTCCGGCCTGCGCCGCCGCGCGCCGGTACAGGTCGATCAGCGGAGCGAACCGCTCCGGCTGGCCGCCGATGATCGCCAGCGTCATCGGCAGGCCCAGGGCGCCCGCGCGCACGACCGATTCCGGTGAACCGCCGACCGCCACCCAGACGGGAAGCGGGTCCTGGATCGGTCGCGGGTAGATGCCGGCGTCGTTGAGCGGCGGCCGGAGGCGGCCTGACCAGGTCACGCGTTCGGACTCGCGCAGCGCGAGCAGCAGCCCGAGCTTCTCCGCGAACAGGTCGTCGTAGTCGTCCAGCTCATAGCCGAACAACGGGAAGGACTCGATGAACGAACCGCGCCCGGCCATGATCTCGGCCCGGCCACCGGACACGAGATCGAGCTCGGCGAACTCCTGGAAGATCCGGACCGGATCGGCGGAGCTGAGCACCGTGACGGCGCTCGAGAGCCGGATCCGCTCCGTGCGTGCGGCGATCGCCGCCAGCGGGATGGCCGGTGACGAGATCAGGAAGTCCGGGCGGTGGTGCTCGCCGATGGCGAACACGTCGAGCCCAACCTGTTCGGCGAGCTCCGCCTCCTCCAGGAGGTCGCGCATGCGCTGTTCCGGCGAGATGCCGGATGAGAGGTCGGCGAAGGTGGCGAGGCCGAGTTCCATGGACGTGAGGGTAGCAGGTTGGTTGTGGGCGCAACTATTGGCGGGTTGCGGGGCGAACTGCGGGCAACGAAGAGGGGGAGGGGCGGGCGGGTGAGGCTTATCCGGGGGCGTGGGAGGCGAGCCCGGGGGCGTGGCAGGTGAACACCACGCCGGTCGGCCATGCACCACGCCCGTCGGCCATGCACCACGCGCCAAATCA
>DASZMK010000087.1:0-10367 GCA_035551855.1 Solirubrobacteraceae bacterium | reverse complement strand
CAAGGTCGTCGGGATCGACCCGGGCCACAACGGACGCAACTACAGCGACCCCTCGTTCCTCAATCACCTCATCTGGAACGGGCGCGAACAGGAGACCTGCGACACGACCGGCACGGAGACCGACGGCGGCTATACCGAGGCCCGGTTCAACTTCAACGTCGCGCGCTATCTGACGGCAGACCTCCGATCCGAGGGCGCCAGGGTCGCCCTGACGCGCACGACCAACGATGGGATCGGTCCATGCGTCACCACCCGCTCACAGATCCTCAACCGAGCGCACGCGAACGTCGCCATCGACATCCATGCTGACGGCGGCCCGGCCGGCGGCCGTGGCTTTGCCGTTCTGGAGCCCGTCGCCGACGGCCCCAACGACCGGGTGATCGCGGCATCCAGGACGTTCGGCGCCGACCTGCGGCAGGAGTACCACTCGGTGACCGGGATGCCGGTGAGCACCTACGACGGGACGAACGGGATCTCCTACCGAAGCGATCTGGCGGGCCTCAATCTGACCCGCGTCCCGAAGGTGCTGATCGAGTGCGGGAACATGCGGAACGCAACGGATGGGGCGCAGCTGGTCCGGGCGTCGTTTCAGCGGCTGGCGGCCCAGACCTTCGCCCGCAGCATCACGCTGTTTCTCACCCGCCACCGCGCCACGCGGTAACCACCGGCGTCAGCCGCCCTCGACCTTCCCCCGCGGGCCGCCGAGCCCCGCGATCAGCGCCGAGAAGCTCTTGCCCGCTGAGCTCGCAACGCTGTCGGCATCATCGGTGGCGCTCCACTTGCCGGACTTCGCGGCATACGTCTTCGTGCTCTTGCCGGCGCCCCAGCCGAGCTCGATGCCGGTCGACCAGCCGGGGATGATGGTCGCCATCACCTGTCCGGCGCGCACCGTCTGCCCCGCGTGCAGGCCGCCCGCCGGATTGATGCCCTCGGCGTAGTAGACGAAGCAGCCGGCGTCAGGGCCATCGAGGAGCCGGTACTCGATGAAGGCTCCCGGCCATCCCGTCCCCGAGGTGCCGACATACGTGATCCGCGCTGCGCCGATGGCGGTGAGCGTTCCGGTTCCCGCGTAGTCGACTCCCTGGTCGATGCGCTCGCCGATCAGGACGTCGCCCGCGACCGGGTTGACGTAGCCGCTCGCTCCGGTCACGGCTCGGCACGACCCGGCCGGTGGAACGGCCCGGAACGTGGCACCCCGCGGACGCGCCGCCGCGGCACCCGCGGTGGCGGACGGCGGGTGAGCCGGGACGAGGGCTTTGGCGGCGTGCGGCGAGCTTGCCGAGGCCTGGGCGCCATGGCCGTCGAACGCCCCGGCAGCGGCGACCATCAGCACGCCCAGCAGGAGGATCCCCCAGCTGCTGACGACCAGCAGCCTCGAGCGCTTGGCCGAAGATCGCCGCCGCGACCGCTGCCCGCGCGGGGCCTGCCGTGACGGCCGTGCGGGGACGGCGGTGGAGTGATCGTGTCGCCGGTGGCGATCCTGCGCTGGTCGTCGCCCGGGGTGGCTGGGCTGATCCTCGCCGAGGTGGCGATCGCCAGGCGTCCGGTGGCCGGGACGATGGGTCGGCTGATCCTCACGCCGGCTCCGACGCGGGTCCTGCTCGCGTGCGCCCGGAAGCTTGCCTCTTCTCGCAAGCGAGCGCTCGAGTGATTCCTGCCAGGGATCGGCACTGCTGAGGTCGCGCACGGCCTCCAACAAACCTCCGTCTCTCGAAACGACTGGAAAAGCCTGCGGAGTTAGCTGACGGGCTCGCGCTCTGCGCTACGCCGGATGACGGCGATTCGCCCCGGCGATCGATCGATCGCGACGGGTCCCCCGCTCGCCGGCCACGGATGGTCCGGCGACTCGGCTCGGTATGTGCCGCGGCACCCTATCACCCGCGGTAGCGGAAGGGCCGCCGCGGGAGTAGGGTCCGGGCGAGGAGGAGACCGCTGTCCACGCCACCGCTGTTTCGCGATCGAACCGACACTGCGCAGCTCGTCATCGGCGGCCTCGTGCCGATGGCCATCGGCGGCCTGGCCGGGGTGCTCGTCGGCGTCTCCGCCGCTGCGTATTGGGCCATCGCCGTGGTCGCGGCCGTGGGCGCCCTGCTGTCCGGCTTCGAGCACACCGACGGATGGGACGCTGCCGACCGCGGATTCCTCTCCGGGCTCATCTACGGGACGGCGCTGCTCCTCGCCCATGAGCTGGCCGGCACGCAGGCCAAGGCGTCGTTGGGGAGCGTGCCCGCGTTGCTTGCCGTCGTGACGACGCTCGCCGGAATGCTGCTGGCAGCCGCCGGTGGTCAGCTCGCCCGCGCGCGACGCGCCGGCGCCGCTGCCGGCCCCTCCGGTGCGCCGGCTCAGCGGTTGTAGCCGACGGAATCAGGCCGCTGCTTCAGCGCGAGCCTTCAGGCCCTCCACCGGGCGATCGGTCAGCAGCGCCTCGACCCGGGCACGCACCGGCCCTCGAACCGTGCGGACGAGCATGCCGAGCCGCCGGTTGACGCCGATCTCAAGCGTGTAGGTGGCCAGCGTCAGACCGTCGCCCCGTTCCTGGAAGCGCCACGAGCCGTCGAGCGACTGCAGGTCCCCGCTCTCCCGCGTCCAGCGCAGACCCGCCGGCTCGTCGTAGCTGAAGCGCAGGCGCAACCGGACCCGGGCAACGCTGGCGTCGATCTCGCCGTCGACGAGCGTTCCCCGCCCGTCGCCGTCGCGCTCCAACACTGCGACCGCGGTCATCGCGCCATGCCACTCCGGCACCCGGTCCAGGTCGGCAGCGATGGCGAAACACCGCTCTGGTGACGCAGCGATTTCCGTCGAACGGGTTCCGCTCAGGTCGGCCATGGCAGAGGTCCTACCCGACCCGCCGCGATTGGACGCCACCCGGGCGTTGGGTATCGACGCCTCTGGTCACGGATGGCGAACGCCTGGCGATCCAGGACTTCCACAATCACCCCCATCGTCGTGGCGTCGTCCATGACAGGCGCGACGAAGAGCCGGTGGAGCATCGGATGGACCCCCGCCTCCTCGGTCAGCCCGGGCTGGGGACGGCGCGTAAAGGTTTCCCAATGTGATCTTTACAGTTCGCCCGATTGGTCGCGTCAGAGTCTTGCCCTTCTCGGCCTCGCCGACGGACCGGCACAGAGCAGCTTCAGGGGGAGTCATCAAGACCTATCGAAAGGACGGGAGAGCGATGCCGCCCGCGCGGCCGGGCCCCCCGGGCAGGGGCGAGACGACCCGGAGCGCGCGGACGCGCCGGCGGCGAGCCCTGATGGCGGCCGGACTCGGTCTGGGGGCGGTGGTCACGGTGCTGGGCGTGGTGCTCGCGCTGCTGACCGCGTCGCCCGAGGCGGCGACCGGGAACCATGCGGCTTCGTCGCGCGTGCGGCCGGCGGCCAGCTCGCAGCCGGTCGCCCGGGCTCTGCCGGCTCTCCGAACTCTGCCGGCGCCGGTGCACATCCGGGCGCGCGTGCTGATCGATGCACATGCTGCAACCCAGCCGATCCCGTCGTCGTTCCTCGGCATCTCGACCGAGTACTGGGCGCTCCCGCTGTGGGCGCACCATCTGTCGCTGCTCGAGCGGGTGCTGTCGCTGGTGCGCGGGCCGGGTCCGCTGGTGCTCAGGATCGGCGGAGATTCGGCCGACCGGACGTTCTGGTCCTCGCTGCACGAGATGCCGGAATGGGCGTTTGAGGTGACCCCGGCATGGCTCCGCGAGGTCCGCACCATCGTCCGCCACACGGGCGCGCGCCTGATCCTCGATCTCAACCTCGCCACGGCGACGCCGGCGATCGCCGCGCGCTGGGCACGGGTGGCCGAGGCAATGCTGCCGAGGCACAGCATCATCGGCTTTGAGATCGGCAACGAGCCGGATCTGTACGGCAGCTCGCTCTGGCAGGAGGTGAGGATCGACGGGCGCGAGATCCGTCTGCTGCCGGCGCAGATCACGAAGACCAGCTACGCGCAGGCATTTGGCGCCTATTCACGTGCATTGTCCAGTGTCGCCCCGGGCGTGCCGCTGCTCGGCCCGGCGCTCTCCGAGCCCCGCGTCAACCTGGATTGGGTGTCGCAGTTGCTGGCGTCTCCGCACCCGGGCCTGAGCGCGGTCACGGTGCACCGGTACCCGTACTCGGCGTGCGTCCCGCCGACGAGCTCGATGTACCCGACGATCTCCCGCGTGCTCAGCGAGGCTGCGACCGCCGGCGTGGCTCAGGCGGTCGTGGGTGCCGTGCAGGCCGCGCACCGGGCCGGCCTGCCGCTTCGCCTCTCTGAGCTGAACTCCATCACGTGCGGTGGGGTGAAGGGGATCAGCAACACCGTGGCCACGGCTCTGTGGGCTCCCGATGCACTCTTCGAGCTCTTGCACGTCGGTGTCTCCTCGGTCAGCGTGCACGTGCGCGCGCACGCCTACAACGCCGCTTTCTCCCTGCGGCGCCACGGGCTCCTCGCCCACCCGCTGCTCTACGGCATGGTCATGTTCAACCGGATGCTCGGGACCGACCCCCGGCTGGTGTCGTTGCGGCTCCGGGCTCGCGGAGGTCTGCACCTGAAGGCATGGGCGGTGCGGTCGGGCCGCCGCACTCTGCGGGTGCTCCTGATCAACAAGGGGCATCGCTCGGCCGGCGTCGGCCTGACGCTCCCGGCGCAGGGATCGGCGACCGTGCAACGCCTGCTCGCATCCTCCGTGCGGGCCAGGCGCGGCGTGACCCTGGCCGGCCAGCATCTCGGCGCGAACGGGAACTGGCAGGGTCGGCTTGAGCTTGCCGCGATCTCCCACCAACGTCACGGGTACGCGCTCAGCGTCCCCCGGTACAGCGCTGCCCTTGTGACCGTCCGCCTCCGCCCCGGGGCGCTGGGCGGCCGGCGCCGGACGTCGTCCGCCGAACGCCGAGGCTGAGGCGGCGGGGCCAGCGACGTGGGGGGCGATGGGCGCCGCAGCGATCAGGCCGGTACTCGCCGCTGCCCTTGGGAGAGGACTGGACCCCTGCCGGCACGCATGCCACGAGCATCGACGGACGGCTAAGATCGCGCCCGGTGCCCAGCGGCGTGAGGAGAACCACAACCTCGTTCGAGAGGGTCTTGGCCGGCGTCGTCCCAAACGACCACAGCCGGCAGATCGCGGCGGAGTATTACGTCGATCACCTCGTCGCGGCCGGCGATCGCGTCCTCGATGTGGGCTGTGGGCCGGGCGCCAGCGCCGATCTCTTCCTCAAGGCATCGCCGACCGCGCATTACATCGGTGCGGATCTGGAGTGGTCTCCCGCCATCGAGCAGCGCAGACGGATCGATGTTGAGTTCATCACGTTTGACGGGGTTCACCTGCCGCTGGAGGACGGGTCTGTCGACGGGGCTTTTTCGAAGCAGGTGTTTGAGCACGTCCGGCATCCCCAGGACCTCCTGGCCGACATCGTCCGCGTGCTGCGCCCCGGCGGGCTCTTCGCCGGCTCGACATCCCAACTCGAGCCATATCACTCGCTGAGCTTCTGGAACTACACGCCTCACGGGCTGCGCGTGCTGTTCGAGGCCGCCGGGCTCGAGGTCTTGGAACTTCGTCCCGGCATCGATTCCGTGGCGCTGATCGGCCTGCGGGCGTTGGAACTCATGCCGGCAAGGCTGTCCGGTCAGGTGCACCCGCGACTGGCCAACCGCTGGTGGCGGGTGGAGAGTCCCGTCAACCGGCTGATCGAGCTTCGCGGGCGGATGCAGAGGATGCAGGCCGAGGAGATCAACCTCGCCAAGTTGCTACTCGCCGGTCAGATCGCGTTCCTGGCTCGCCGGCCTGACAGCTGAGCAGGCCCCGGTCGTCATCGGTCGGCATTCCCGCGCCGAGCACGAACGCAGTGCTTCTGTACGTCGCCGCCCGCAGCCATACGCCGCCCGCAGCCATCACGCAGTCCCGGTACGCAACCGCGAGAATCTCAGGCGCTACAGGCGAGCGCGCGTGAGAGCAGCAGTTCGCGCTCGCGGTCGTTATCGCACAGGTCGGCTGCTCGCATGAAGTCCTCGCGCGCCTCGTCCAGCCGCCCCAAACGGAAGAGCAGGTCACCGCGTACGCTGGGCAGCCGGTGGTAGCCGCGCAAGGCAGGCTCGTCGCCGAGCGCGTCCACGAGCTCCAGGCCGGCCTCCGGGCCGAACGCCATCATCACCGCCACCGCGCGGTTCAGCTCGACGACGGGGGAGCCGGTGAGCGCCGCCAGACCGTCGTACAGCGCGACGATCCGCGGCCAATCGGTCTCCTCGACGCTGCGGGCTCGGGCGTGGCAGCCGGCGATCGCGGCCTGCAGCGTGTACGGGCCCAGCGCGCCGCTCAGCTCCTCGGCGCGGCGCAGCCCGGCCAGGCCGCGCTGCACGAGCAGATGGTCCCAGCGGGCGCGGTCCTGATCGGCCAGCAGCACCGGCTCGGCGCGGGGCCCCACCCGCGCCCGCAACCGCGACGCCTGCAGCTCGATCAGGGCCAACAGGCCATGGACCTCCGGTTCGCGCGGCATCAGCGCGGCGAGGACCCGCCCCAGGCGCAGCGCGTCCTGGCACAGCGCCGGCCGGGTCCAGTGCTCGCCGGCGGTCGCGGCATAGCCCTCGTTGAAGACGAGGTAGATCACCTCGAGCACAGCGGACAGTCGGTCGGCCAGCTCGTCGCGGCCGGGGACCTCGAACGGAACGCGGGCCTGGGTGAGGGTGCGCTTGGCGCGGACGATGCGCTGCGTGATGGTCCCCTCGGACACGAGGAACGCCCGTGCGATCTCCGGCGTCGACAGGCCTCCGAGCAGGCGCAGCGTCAGCGCAACGCGGGCGTCGCGCGACAAGACCGGGTGGCACGCCATGAAGACCAGACGCAGGACGTCGTCCTGCACCTCGTCGACCTGCACGGCGAGGTCGGGCTGGTCGAGCTGCTGGAGGATCTGCAGCTCGCGGCCCATCAGCTCCTGCTTGCGCTCGAGCGTGACCCGGCGGCGCAGCGCGTCGATCCCGCGGCGCTTGGCGGTGGCCATCAGCCACGCACCCGGGTTGTCCGGGATGCCGTTCCGAGGCCATTGCTCCAGCGCAGCGACAAGGGCGTCCTGCGCGAGGTCCTCGGCAACGGACACGTCGCGGACGATGCGAGTCAGCCCGGCGATCAGCCGGGCTGACTCGATCCGCCACGTGGCGTCGATCGCACGATGGGTCGCTGAGGCGCCCACAATCTAGCTCGGCCCCGCAGCCGGCTCGTCCGGCCGCATGTCGGCCGTGCCCAGCTCAGGAGTCATCCGCTCGGTGAAGTCGTCGCCCATGATCTGGCGCAGCTCGATCTCAACGCCGCCGTCGAATGGCGCGCGCTTGAGCCACTCGACCGCCTCCTCGCGCGACGCGCACTCCCAGATCCAGTAGCCGGCCACGAGCTCCGTGGACTCCGTGAACGGGCCGTCGATGACGGTGCGCTCACGGCCGGTGAAGCGGACCTTGGCGCCCTGCGATGTCGGGTAGAGGCCGTCGCCGGCCAGCATCACGCCGGCCTTGGTCAGCTCCTCGTTGTACCTCATCATGGCGTCGTACTCCTCCGGGCTGGGCATCTCGCCCGCCTCGGACTCACGGCTGCCAGGGACCAGAACCATGAAACGCATTTGGTGCCTCCGTGTGGTGGTTGGGGTGGTTGGAGAGGGTCGGGACGCTTGGCGGCGTGGGCCATCGTGACTCCCCGCCGGGTGTCCTTCACGGCGTCGCCTCGGCGAGGGCCGGCTTGGGGACGGGTGGGGTGGTTGCCCTGAACGCGCTCGTACCGGGTGCTCGAAGCACGGTGGCGGTGAGCGCGGCTGCGATCAGTGCGAACGCAGCACCGATCAGGTAGGCGACGTGGTAGCCGCCCAGGAGTGATGCCAGGCGCGTGTTGCCGGATGCCAGCAGGTGGGTGGTTCGCGAGGCGGCGGCGCTGGTGAGCACTGCAAGTCCGAGGGCACCGCCCATCATGATCGCGGTGTTGACCACGCCTGAGGCGACCCCGGATTCGCGTGGTGCGACGTCGCCCATCGCGGCGAGAAGCAGGGGGTTCAAGGCCATCCCGCCGCCCAGCCCGAGCAGGACCATACTCGGCAGGATGTCAAGCCAGTAGCCGCCGTGAATTGGGGCACGCGCGAACAGCAGCAGACCCACGCAAACGAGCCCCAGGCCAGTCGCGACCGGCGCCTTGACCCCGTACCGTCCGACCAGCCTCGCCGAGAGCCCGAGAGAGACGCCGCTCATGATCGCGTTCGCCGGCAGGAACGCCAGCCCCACCTTCAGCGGCGTGTAGCCCAGCACCAGCTGGAGATACAGTGCCGAGAGGAAGAAGAAGGCGAACATCGCTCCCGCCCACAGGACGCCGACGCCACTCGCCGCCGACAGGTTGGGCACGCGGAGCATGCCAAGCGGCACAAGCGGGTGCTGGACCCGCGACTCCACGATCACAAAGGTCGTCAGGAGGAGAACGGCAGCCACGAGTAGGCCGAGCGTCTGGCCAGACAGCCAGCCGGCGTTGTTTCCGTTGACGATCGCGTAGACGGCAAGCATCAGCGCTGACGTCACGATCACAGCGCCGGCGACGTCAAGCGGCTGTCCGCCCAGTCCGCGATCATCGCGCGGCAGGACTCGCAGCGACAGGATGCAGACGGTGACGCCGATGGGGATGTTGACCAGGAAGATCCAGTGCCAGTCGAGCACAGACGTAAGCACGCCGCCGGCCAGGACGCCGATGCTTCCGCCGCCCGCGGAGACGAAGCCGAACACTCCCATGGCCTTGGCCCGCTCGGCCGGCTCCACGAACAGTGAGACGATCAACGACAGTGCGACCGCAGATGCGACCGCACCCCCAAACCCCTGGATCGCTCGTGCAGCGATCAGCATTCCTTGGGACAAAGCCAGACCGCACAGCAGCGACGTGAACGTAAACAGGGCGATACCGGCGATGAACAGCCGCCGCTGACCGAAGAGGTCCCCGAGCCGCCCACCGAGGAGCAGGAAGCCCCCGAACGTCAGCAGGTAGGCATTGACCACCCACGCGAGCGATGTCGCCGAGAAGTTGAGATCGGCCTTGATCGAAGGCAGGGCAACACCGACGATCGTGCTATCGAGCACGTTCATCAGCGCCCCCGCGCAGATCACGATCAGGGCAAACCAGCGGGTTCGATTTTGCGAGGTCATCCGTCGGTTCCTTTCCAAGCGGGGTTGTGGTCCTCTACTCGCACGTCGATCGAGAGAGGACGAAACCGACATGCCCGCCAGAAAACTACGGCCCGGGTCCGGAGGCCGATCACGCAGCTCAGTTGCCGACGCCTCGCTCGGTGCAGAGCGCTATGGCACGGGGATGCTCCAGTCGGACTCGGCAAGGTCGCCGCTCGGCGCTGCTGCTTCATGTCGCCAGCGGCCCAGAGCAGGAGTGACGATCCGGTCCGTCTCGGCGGATGACGTCACCCGGTCGGCGTGAAGCGGCACTCACTCCGAGTTCGAGGCGGGGTGGGCCACGATGGCCTGCAGCGCCTCCCGGAGTCGCTCTCCCTCCTGCGGGGTGAGCGATGCGAGTAGCGCCGCCTCGGCGCGCTCGCTCGCCGCGGTGGCCCGTCGGACGGTATCCCGCCCGGCGGCGGTGAGCTCGACGACGTTGCGCCGCCGGTCCTCGGCGTGCGGATGACGAGACACAAGGCCCTTGCCTTCGAGCGCGTCGATCCGCGCGACCATCGAGGTCCGGTCGATGCCGAGCCGCTGCGCCGCCTGCTGCTGCGAGCCGGGCTCGTGGCTTGCGATGACGAGCAGGATGCCGAGCTCGCGCGCGTCGATGCCGAACGGGGCCAGCGCCTCCGTGTTGAGCTCCTCCATCCGCATCTGTGCGTGCTTGAACAGGTAGCCCAGGCGCCGCCTCACCACCGCCCCGGGTGCGCTGTCGATGGACATGCCCAGAGCGTATCGCTACGCTGATCGTCAGTACGACTGACGATCAGCACTACGGACGAAAGCGAGAACGACGATGATCTTGATCACCGGAGGGCTGGGTTTCATCGGTTCCCACACCGTGCAGGCGCTGCTCGACGCGGGCGAGGAATGCGTGCTCGTCCAGCGCAGCCACGCCGAGGTGCCGACCGGCCGCTTCGACGCGCCGGTCGCGCTCGAGCAGGCCGACGCTACCGACCTCGAGGCGCTGCTCGCCGTCGGGCGGCAACACCGCATCACCGGGGTCGTTCACCTCGCCGGCTCGATGCCCTGGCCGTCGAGCGCCGAACCGCCGGTGCAAGCGGCGCGCCGGTCGCTCGGCAGCCTGTTCAACATCATGCAAGCCGCCCAGGAGTGGGGCGTGACGCGCGTCGCCCTGGCGAGCACGATCGGCGTCTACGCCGGCGCCAAAGACCCGTTCGAGGGCCCGCTCAGCGAGGAGATGCCCCTGT
>DASZMK010000086.1:0-1506 GCA_035551855.1 Solirubrobacteraceae bacterium | reverse complement strand
TGATCGGAAGCTCCACGTGCAGACTGGTTCCCGCCCCCTGCGGGCTGTCGAGAAAGATCCGGCCGCCGATCGCCTCCACGCGGTCCTTGAGGCCGACCAGGCCGGTGCCGCCGGAGAAGTCGGCGCCCCCACAGCCGTCGTCGCGGACCGCGATGCGCAGGACCTCGCCGGCGACCTCGACCTCGACGCTGACTGATGAGGCGCGGGAGTGCTTGGCCACATTGGTCAGTGCCTCGGCGGCGACGTAGTAGGCGCTGACCTCGACCGGCTCTGGCAGCCGTCCGTTCGCATCTATCCGCAGGTCCACGGGGATGGGGGAGCGGCGGGCGAGCGTTTTGAGGGCGGGGCGGAGACCGCCCATGGCCAGGATCGCCGGGTGGATGCCGCGGGCGGTCTCGCGCAGCTCCTCTAGCGCGCCGTTGGCCTCGGCGACGGCGCGGGCGAGCTGCGCGCCCAGCTCGTCGGGTTCGGGCCGGGCGGCCGCCTGCGCCGCGCGCAGATGCAGGGCGAGGGAGACCAGCCGCTGCTGGGCGCCGTCGTGCAGGTCCCGCTCGATCCTCCGCCTCGTCTGGTCGGCGGTGGCCACGATCCGTGCCCGGGAGGCCGCCAGCGCGGCCTGGCCCTGTGCGTTGGCGATCGCGGCCGCGACCAGCTCGGTGAACCCGCCCAGGCGTGCCTCGGTGCCGGGCGGCAGCGGCTCCGACCGGGATCCCGCGCTCACGACACCCCACAGGCGGCCCTCGACCCAGATCGGCACGCCCACCGACGCGCGGAACTCCCAATCGCGGGCGACGTCGGCGAACGCCCCAGAACCGGCGCCGTAGTCGTCGATCCGGGCCGCACGGCCCGTTCCGGATACCAGCGTGTGTATGTTCCGCCCGTCGACGTGCAGCCGAAGGCCAATGGGCACCGGGCGCCCGGGATCAGTGCTGGCCCACGCGCCGACGACCGTGACCAGGCCGTCCGCGTCATACCGGCTCAGGACCGTGTAGTCGACCCTCAGCAGCAGTCCGGCCTCCTCGGTGACCGCGGCGAACACTTCCTCCGGCGGAGCCCCCCGCGCCACGGCCGTCGCCACCCGGCGCAGCGCCGCCTGCTCCTCGGCGAAGCTTCCCAGCTCCACCCGGGCGTCTGTGTTGGCGATCGCGGTCGCGATCAGCTCGGTGAACCCGGCCAGCTCCGCCTCGGTATCGGCCGGCAGCTGCTGGTCTCGGGTGTAGGCCACGAGGATGAGGCCCCACGGCCGCCCCTCGACGCTGATCGGCACGCCCACCGACGAGCGGAAGCCCCAGCCGTGAGCGCCAGTGTTCCCGATGCTGCCCGTAACGTCGACGTAGGCGTCCAGCCGGGCGGGCCGGCCCGTCCTCAGCGTCAGCGTGCTCACGTTCCGGCCGCCGAGCTCGAACCGGCTGCCGACCGGGCTCGGCGGGGCGACGCCGGTGGCAGTCCACGCGCCGACGACCGTGATCATGTCCTCCGGATCGGACCGGATCAGGACCGTGTAGT
>DASZMK010000085.1:0-58963 GCA_035551855.1 Solirubrobacteraceae bacterium | reverse complement strand
TCGCCTCGTCGAGCACCAGGATCCGGGGGTCGGCGGCGAGGGCGCGGGCGAAGGCGACGAGCTGGCGCTGTCCCGCCGACAGCTGGATCCCGCGCTCGCCGACCTGGGTGTCGTAGCCCTGGGGCAGGCCCATGATGAAGTTGTCGGCTCCGACGGCGCGGGCGGCGTCACGGACGTCCGCCTCGGAGGCGCCGGGGCGGCCGAAGGAGACGTTGTCCCGGACGGTGCCGCTGAACAGGAACCCCTCCTGGGGCACCATCCCCATCTGGGAGCGCAGGGAGTGGGCGGTGACGGCGCGGAGATCACGGCCGTCAACCAGGACGCGGCCGTCGGTGGGGTCGTAGAAGCGAGCGACGAGCTTGGCGAACGTCGACTTGCCGGCGCCGGTCTCGCCGACGAGGGCGACCGTCTGGCCGGGCTCGATGACGAGGTCGATGTCGCGCAGCGCCCACGCGCCGTCGTCGTCGGTGCCGTACCGGAATGACACGTCGTCGAAGGTGATCTGCCCGTTGATCTGCGGCAGCTCCACCGCGTCCGGTCCGTCGACGATCTCCGGGCGCTCGTCGAGCAGGCCGAAGATCTTGTCGAGTGCGGCCATCCCGGACTGGTAGGTCGTGTACAGCTGCGACAGCTGCTGGATCGGATTGAAGAAGTTGTTGAGCGCGGCGATGAACGCGAACACCACGCCGGTCGAGGCGTGGCCGTTGATCGCCTCCAAGCCGCCGATCAGGAGGATCTCGACCGTCACGAGCGCCGAGAGCAGCTCGACGGCGGGGAAGTAGACGGCGTTGAGGTAGACGGTCGTCAGGTTGGCCCGGCGGTTCTCCTCGTTGAGTGCCTTGAAGTGCTCGATGTGCTGGCGCTCCTGGCCGAACGCCCGCACCACCCGGATGCCGGACAGCGTCTCGCCCAGGTACCCGGTGATGGAGGCGATCTTCTCGCGCGTCAGGCGGTAGGCGCCGGCCGAGGCGATCCGGAAGGCGAGCGCTCCGGCGAACAGGACCGGCAGCGACAGGAACGTCAGCAGCGCCAGGTGGAAGTCCATGACGATCAGGATCACGACGACGCCGAGCAGCGTCAGGCTGGACTGGATCAGCGTCGCCAGCCCGTCCTCGACAAGCTGGTCGAGCGCCTCGACGTCGTTGGTCATGCGGCTGATGACGACCCCGGCGATGTTGCGCGAGTAGAAGCCGATCGACAGCGACTGCAGGTGGGCGAACAGCTTCAGGCGCAGGTCCTGGAGCGCGCGCTGGCCGACCCAGCCGACGAGGTAGGTCTGGGCGTAGGTGGCGATGCCGTAGACGATGGCCGAGAACAGGAACACGGCGACGACGGCATACAGGGCGCTGGTGTTGTGGCGCTGGATCCCCTGGTCGATGGCCACCTTGGCGAGCGGAGCCGGGGCCAGCGCTGCGCCCGTGGCCAGGACGAGCGAGACGAACATGGCCAGCACGCGCCAGCGGTACGGCGCGAGGATCTCGGCCAGCCCACGCAGCTTCCGGCCGTGGCCGCCGGTCTCGCGCAGGCGCCGGCGCAGCTCAGATGATCCGGAGCGCCAGGTCACGCCGCCGTCTCCTCGGTCAGTGCTCCCCGGGTCAGGAAGACCTTGTCCGGCATGCCCTTCTCGACGATCTCGCGGTACAGGTCCGACTGCTCCAGCAGCTCGTCGTGGCCTCCGTCGGCGGCGATCCGGCCGTCCTCCAGCACCACGATGCGGTCGGCGAGCGCGATCGTCGACAGGCGGTGGGCGATGACAAAGGTGGTTCGGCCGGCCAGGACATCGCCGAGCGCCCGCTTGATCTCCGATTCGGTGGAGGCGTCGACCGACGAGGTGGCGTCATCGAGGATGAGGATGCGGGGGTCGGCCAGGATGGCCCGCGCGATCGCGATCCGCTGGCGCTGGCCGCCGGACAGGGTCAGGCCGCGCTCACCGACCCGCGTGTCGTAGCCCTGCGGCAGCCGCTCGATGAACCCGGCCGCCTGGGCCGCGGCTGCGGCACGCTCCACCTGCTCGCGGGTGGCGTCCGGGTGGGCGTAGGCGATGTTCTCGTGGACGGTCGCCGAGAACAGGAACGGGTCGTCGTTGACGATCGCGATCGAGCGCCGCAGGCTGTCCAGGTCGACCGAGCGGACGTCGGCGCCGTCGATGGACACCGAGCCGGCGGTCACGTCGTAGAGACGGGGCAGGAGCGAGACGAGCGCCGACTTGCCGGAGCCCATCGCTCCGACGAGCGCCACCACCTGGCCGGCGGGGACATCGAGGTCGATGTCGGCGAGTGCCGGATGAATCGTGCCCTCATAGGTCAGGCCGGTGCCGTGCAGCTGCACGTGGCCGCGCCCGGCGGGCAGCGGCGGCGCGCCGGCCGGGGTGGAGATCCGCGGCTCGCGATCGAGCACCTGGAAGATTCGGGCGCCGGAGGCGGTCGCGCGCTGAGCGGCGCCGAGCATGTAGCCGAGCGTCTGCATGGGGGAGATGAGCATCAGCAGATAGGCGTAGAAGGCGGTGAAGGCGCCGACCGACAGCGAGCCGTTGACCACCTCGCGGCCGCCGAAGAGGAGGATCGCGGCCAGGCCGAGGTTGGGCAGAAAGCTGATCAGCGGGTTGTAGAACGCCTGGATCCTGGTGGCGCGCAGCTGCTGGTCGAATACGCGCTGGACGGTGTTGCGGAACCGGCCGAGCTGGCGCTCCTCCTGGGCGAACGCCTTGACCACGCGGATGCCGGAGACGTTCTCCTCGGTGTCGGCGGTCAGCTCGGCGATCCGCTGCTGGGCCTCCTGCATCGCCGGGCGGGAGCGGTGTCCGTAGCGGTTGGCGATCAGGACGACGAACGGGACCGGCGCCAGCGAGATCGCCGCCAGCCCCGGCTGCAGCGCGAACATCGCCACCGCCGCCAGGAGAATGGTGACCAGGGACTGGGCGATGAAGATCAACCCGTAGCCAAGGAAGAAGCGCACCGACTGCAGGTCGACCGTCGCCCGGGACATCAGCTGGCCGGTCTGCTGGCGGTCGAAGAACCCCAGCTCGAGCCGCTGCAGCTGCCCGTACAGCGCGTTGCGCAGGTCGACCTCGACGCCGAGCGACACCTGGCCGGCGACGAGCCGGCGCAGCACGCTGAACACCAGCCGAGCCAGGCCCGCGGCCACGATCGCCAGCGCCAGCAGCACGAGCCGGTGGTGGTTGTGCGCGCGGACGGCGTTGATCGCGACCCCCGTCAGATACGGGATCAGCACGGTCCCGATCAGCGCCCCGAAGGCAAGGGCGAACGACCAGATCGCACCACGGCGATACGGACGCAGGAATCCCAGCAGCCTCCGGAAGGTCGACATACTTCACTTAGTGTAGTGGCGCATTCAGGGTGAGCGGCGCCCGCTCCGGCCCCGTTATGCGGGGTGCTCGCGGGTTCATGTTAGGTTGGCGGCGAATGCTCGAAGCTGAGAAGGAAGCCGTCGCCGCTGTGGCCCGCCGGCTGGCCGCGGAGGGGCTTGTCCTCGGTTCCGCCGGCAACGTCTCGGCCGCCCGCAACGGCCTCGTCGCGGTGACGCCGACCGGGGCGATCCTCGAGCAGGCCGCGGCGAGCGACGTGGCCGTCGTCGACTTCGACGGCCGGCAGGTCGGCGGGGAGCTGGCGCCCACATCGGAGCTGGCCCTGCACCTCGGTGCCTACCGGCGCTACGGCGCCGGGGCCGTGGTCCACACGCACGCGCCGGTGGCGACCGCGCTCTCATGCGTCCTCGACGAGCTGCCTGTCGTCCACTACCAGATGATCGCCCTCGGAGGCGGGGTGCGGGTGGCGCCGTACGCGACGTTCGGCACCCAGGAACTGGCCGACCTGACGCTCGACGCGCTCGCGGACCGGTCAGCGGCGCTCATGTCCAACCACGGAACGCTGTGCGTTGGCCCGGACATCGCCACCGCTCTCCAGAACTCGTTGCTGTTGGAGTGGGCGGCGACCGTGTACTGGCGCGCCTCGACGCTCGGCAGCCCGCGGGTGCTCGACGCCGATCAGATCGCCGACTACCGCCGGACCATCGCGGCGCGCGGCTACGGCCCGCTGCAGCGAACGGGCGCGTGACCGAGGCGGCTGGCCGCCGCCGGTCCGTGGCCGCGAAGACGGTGACGGTGCCGCCGGCCCCTCATCGCTCGCTCTCTCCCAGGCGCAGGCGGGCATAGGCGTCGAGCATCGCCCGGCTCTCCGTCAGCAACGCCGGGTCGCCCTCCGGGGAGCGGCGAAACGCCTCTCGCAGGAGCCCGTCGCCGGACACGACGACCATGCGGGCGACCACCTCGCGCAGCTCAGGATCGGCGTGCGGCCAGTGGACGGCGAGGATCCGTACCACCGAGGCGGCGATCGACTCGCGGACCGGACGGGTGGCGTCACGCACCGCCTCGGTGCGCAGCCCGCCGTACCAGAGGGCCAGAAAGCCAGGCCGGGCGCGGAAGCCGGCGGCCAGCGCCTCGAGCACGGCACCCGCCGGATCCGGCAGCGCAGACCGTTCGTCGCTCTCGGCCGCGGCCACCACGAGGTCCGCCAGCTCCCCCCAGTACCGGAGCGCCAGCGCCTCGACGATCGCCGCCTTGTCCGGGAAGTAGCGGTAGACGGAGCCCACCGGGACGCCCGCGACGGTAGCGATCCGCGTGGTGGTGAACGCCGGAGCCCCCTCGCGGATGAGGACCTCGTCGGCAGCCTCGAGCACCCGGCGCAGCCGCTCCCGGCTGCGCGCCTGGGTGGGAACGTGGCGGAGGCCGAGATCGTCAGGTGCGCGGTCCATACTTGAAAGTGAACTCCACTTCATGTTAGCGTCGGGACCATGCGGAGGGCAAGTGCTCGAGCGTGAGCGCGACCACGTGGCCGTGACGGCGCGCCGTCTGGCGGCCGACGGACTCGTGCTCGGCACCGCCGGCAACGTCTCCGTGCGCGCCGGGGAACTTGTCGCGGTCACGCCCACGGGCGCTGCGCTCGAGCGGGTGGCGGCGGACCAGGTCGCGATCGTGGACCTCGACGGGAGGCTCGTCGAGGGGGCCCTGGCGCCCACCTCGGAGCTCGAGCTCCATCTCGGCATCTACCGCCGCTATGGAGCCGGGGCGGTCGTTCATGCCCACAGCCCCATCTCGACCGCCCTCGCCTGCGTGCTGGACGAGCTCCCGCTCGTCCACTACCAGATGCTCGCGCTGGGGGGACCGCTCCGGGTCGCGCCGTACGCCACCTTCGGCACGGCGGAGCTGGCGGAGCTCACCCTCGACGCGCTTCAGAATCGCACCGCCGCGCTGATGGCCGCCCACGGCATGATCGCCCACGGCCCGGATCTCGACGCGGCGGTGGAGAACACGCGGCTGGTGGAGTGGTCGGCCGAGCTGTACTGGCGCGCCGCGTCGATCGGGCCTCCGCGGACGCTCGACGACGGGGACGTCGAGGCGCTCATCGAGACGGTCATGGCGCGGGGCTACGGGTCGATGCAGGGGACGGCCCGGTGAGCGGGGTCGGCCGGGACGGAGCCCTCGCGGCCGCGACGATGCGGGTGATCGCGCTCGGCGTGCATGTCGTCGACGTGCTCGTCCGTCCGGTGCAGGCGATCCCGGAGGGACAGGGCGGACAGCTGGTGGACGAGATTCGCGTCACGGCCGCCGGGCCGGCCGGCGGATCCGCGGTCACGCTGGCGAAGCTGGGGGCGCAGGTGCTCAGCGCGGGAGCGATCGGCAGCGACGCGCTCGGCGACGCGCTGACCGATCTCCTGCGCCGCGGCGGCGTCGACACGTCTCTGCTGGTCCGCCGCAACAGCGTGCAGACGTCGGCAAGCGTGCTGCCGATCCGGCCGGACGGCTCGCGGCCCGCCTTTCACGTGGTCGGTGCCAACGCCACCTACACGGCGGCGGACGCCCCGTGGGACGAGATCGCCACGGCCACGCACCTGCACCTGGGCGCGCCGGAGTTCATGGGGGGCGAGGAGGCGGCCAGGATCCTGGCGTTCGCCCGCGAGCACGGCGTGACGACATCCGCCGACATCCTGGCTCCCGGTGACCAGGCGGCGGCGATCCACGACTGGGTCGCGCCGATGTTCGAGCACCTCGACTACCTGCTCCCCAACGAGGAGCAGGTGCTCGCCCTCACCGGCACCGATGACCTGGCCGGCGGCTGTCGCTCCCTGTTGGGGCGGGGCGTCGGCTGCGTGGCCGCCACCTGTGGCGCCGACGGCGCCGTGGTGATCAGCGGGAGCGACTCCCTGGCGGTCCCGGCGTTCGCCGTGGACGTCGTCGACACGACCGGGTGCGGCGACGCGTTCTCGGCCGGCTTCCTGCGAGCGCTCGCGCTCGGCCGCGACCACGCCGCCGCCGCCCGCCTCGGCTGCGCGGTGGCCGGGCTTGTCGCCGGCGGGCTCGGATCCGACCACGGGGCCTTCGACCTTGCCGCCGCCGATGCGTTCGCGGCGACCACCCCCACCGTGACCGCGACGAGGAGCCTTCTGCCGACATGAGCAACGACCCGCAGAGCCATGACGCTCAGATCACCCGCCGAAGGTTCGTCGCCGACGACCCCGACGGCGATCAGACCCAGATCACCCGCCGAAGGTTCGTCGCCGGGACCCTGGTCGGCGGCGCCGCCGCCGCGGTGCCGGCCGCGGCCGAGGCCCGGTCGCGACACAGGAAGCACAGGCACACGCACAAGAAGCACAGGCGTCCCGGCTCCCACAGCGCCGATGTGATTGTGGTGGGGGCGGGCTTCGCCGGGCTGGCCGCCGCCCGCAACATCGTCAAGGCGGGCCGGTCGGTCATCCTCCTCGAGGCCCGTGACCGGGTCGGCGGGCGGGTGTGGAACCACGACCTCGGCGGGGGCCAGGTGTCCGAGCGCGGAGGGACGTTCGTCGGTCCCACGCAGGATTACCTGACGGCCCTGGCCGGCGACCTGGGCGTCGGCACCTTCCCCACCTATGACACCGGCAACAACGTGTACATGGCCGACGGGCAGCGGACGACGTACAGCGACACCAGCCCGCTGGGCACCGCGCCGCCGGACCCGCTGACCCTGGCCGAGGTGACCGCCGACATCCAGCTCCTGGATCAGATGTCGACCAGCGTGCCGGTCGACGCCCCGTGGACGGCGTCGAATGCCGGCAGCTACGACGGTCAGACGCTCCAGTCGTGGATCGACACGCACAGCGTCACGCCGCGCTTCAAGGAGCTGGTCGCCGCCGCCACCCGCCCCATCTTCGGCGCGGAGCCGCGGGAGCTGTCGCTGCTGTTCGTGCTCTTCTACATCGCCGCCTCCGGTGATGAGAACAACGCCGGCACGTTCGAGCGCAACTTCGACACCCGCGGCGGCGCGCAGATGTCACGGTTCATCGGCGGGTCGCAGTCGATCGCCTTCCGGATGCTCGAGCAGCTCGGCAAGCGCGTCGTCCTCAACGCCCCCGTCCGGCGGATCACCCAGAGCGGCGGCGGGGTCAGCGTCCTCGCCGGGACGACGACGTACAGGGGCAAGCAGGTGATCGTGGCCGTTCCGCCGGTGCTGGCCGGCCGCATCGACTATGACCCGGTGCTACCGCTGGAGCGCGATCAGCTGACGCAGCGCTACGGGCAGGGCACCCTGACGAAGGTGGCCGCCGTCTACCCGACGCCGTTCTGGCGCGACCAGGGGCTGACGGGACAGTCGCTCGCCACCGGCGGCCCGGTGAGCGCGACGTTCGACGACTCGCCGCCCAGCGGCAACCCCGGCGTCCTGTTCGGCTTCGTCGGCGGCGATTACGCCCGCCAGTACAACGCCATGTCGCCGTCTGACCGCCGCTCAGCCGTGTTGAACCAGTACGCCGGCCTGTTCGGCTCCCAGGCGCTGAACGCGATCGACTACTTCGACACGAACTGGAGCGCCGAGCAGTGGACGCGGGGGTGCCCGGTCGGCAATCCCAGCCTGGGCACGCTGCTGGCCTACGGGCCGTGGCTGCGCCGGCCGATCGGCCGCATCCACTGGGCGGGGACAGAGACCGCGACGTACTGGAACGGCTACATGGACGGCGCGGTTCGCTCCGGCGACCGGGCCGCATCCGAGGTGCTGGCCGACCTGTGACCGGCCTCCCGTTCATGCCCGCGCGCGGCGGGGGCGTCGTGCGGCGCAGCCGAATATGGTCTAGCCCCCCCGACCCCCAACGAGGTGCAATCCGATGGCGAGTGTCCGCGACGCGACGTTTGACCTGTTCCGGGCCCACGGGATGACGACCATCTTTGGCAACCCGGGCTCGACGGAGCTGCCGATGCTCGCCGACTTCCCGGACGACTTCACGTACGTCCTCGGCCTCCAGGAGCTCGTCGTCCTCGGGATGGCCGACGGATATGCGCAGGCCACCGGACGGCCGACGCACGTCAACCTCCACACCGCGCCCGGTGTCGGCAATGCCGTCGGCGGGATCTTCAACGCGCAGGCCAACAAGGCGCCGCTCGTCATCACCGCCGGCCAGCAGGTCCGGCCGCAGATCATGATCGAGGCCAACCTGACCAACCGCGACGCCGTCGTCGGTCCCCAGCCGTACGTCAAGTGGAGCCACGAGCCGCCCCGGGCCCAAGACGTCCCGGGTGCCCTCGCGCGCGCGATCCATCACGCCTCGCTGCCACCGCGGGGCCCGGCGTTCGTCTCCATTCCGATGGACGACTGGGGCGCGGAGGCCGACGCCGACCGCGGCGCGGCGGCGACCGCCCGGCGGGTGACCGGCCGCACCGCCCCGGACGCCGAGGCGCTGGCAGCGCTGGCGCGGCGGATCGAGCAGGCGCGCGCGCCGGTGCTCGTCGCCGGGCCGGACATCGATACCGCCGGCGGCTGGGAGGCCGCCGTCGCGCTCGCCGAGCGCCAGCGCCTGCCGGTCTGGGCCAGCCCGGCCACGGGCGGCTCACGCATCGGCTTCCCGGAGCGCCATCCCCACTTCGTCGGCATCCTGCCCCCGGCGATCGGCCCGGTGTCCGAGGCGCTCAGGGACCATGATCTGGTCGTCGTCGTCGGCTCTTCGGTATTCCCCTATTACCCGTACATCCCGGGCCCGCTGCTCGCGCCCGGGACGGAGCTGGTGGCGATCACCAGCGATCCGGGCGAGGCCGCGCGCGCCCCCATGGGCGACGCGATCGTCGGCGACGTCAGGCTGGCGCTGGAGCGCCTGGTGGAGCTGGTGTCGGAGGCGGATGGCCGCCCAGCGCCGGAGGGCCGGCCGCAACCAGGGGACCCGCCGGCCGTGGACCCGCCGGATCGCCTGAGCGGATCGCAGGCGATGGCGGCGCTCGCCGATGCCTGGCGCGACGACGCCATCGCCGTCGTCGAGACGCCCTCGTCGACCCTCTCACTCCGCAACCGGCTGCGGATCTCGACGCCGCGCAGCTACTACTTCTGCGCCAGCGGCGGACTGGGGTTTGGGATCGCGGCCGCGGTGGGTGTTCAGCTGGCTGAGCCGCAGCGACCCGTCGTGTGCGTGTTGGGCGAGGGATCGGCCCAGTACGGAATCACGGCGCTGTGGAGCGCGCTCGCCTACCGGGCGCCGGTCACGTTCCTCGTCCTGCGCAACGACGAGTACATGATCCTCAAGTGGTTTGCCATGCTCGAGCAGGTCTCCGGCGCCCCGGGGCTCGACCTGCCGGGACTGGACGTCGCAGCGGTCGCGCGCGGGTATGGCATGCACGCGCAGGAGGTGAGCGAGCGCGAGGAGCTGACCGACGCGCTGCGCGAGGCGATCGCCGCCGACGACGGCCCGCGGCTCGTCCAGGTGCCGGTGGCATCCGGGATGTGGCTCGACTGAATGGCGGTCACGACGGCAGATCCCGCTCGCATCGTGCCGGAGCCGGGCGCGCCGGCGCCGGACCGGGCGCCGGACTGGGTCGCGACCGGCACCCCGGAGCCGCTGCGCTCCCGGCTGGTCACGGCGCTCGGGGCCGACCGCGTGCTCAGCCGCGCGCTCGACCTCGTCCGCTACGCCGGCGACGCCAGCCCGTACCGGCAGATCCCCCAGGCGGTCGTCGTGCCCCAGGACCTGGAGGACGTCGTCGCGCTCCTGCGGTGCGCCGCCGACGCCGGCTTCTCGGTCACGTTCCGGGCGGGCGGGACGAGCCTCAACGGTCAGACGCAGACCGACTCGGTCCTCGTCGACACCCGCCGCCACTGGCGCCGGGCCCGCGTCGAGGACGACGGAGCGCGGGTCCGGGTGCAGCCCGGAGTCGTGCTCGGCCACGCCAACCGCATGCTCGCCCGCCGTCAGCGCCGGCTCGGCCCGGACCCGGCGAGCACCAACATCGCCTGCGTCGGCGGCGTCATCGCCAACAACTCCGGTGGGATGCGATGCGGCATCGTCGCCGACTCCTATCGCACGGTGAGCGCGATGACGCTCGTGCTGGCCAACGGGGCGGTGATCGACACGGCGGCTCCCGGCGCCGAGGAGCGGTTCGCCACCGCCGCCCCGGAGCTGGCCGCCGGCCTCGAGCGGATCCGCGACGAGATCCGCGGCGACCCCGCGCTGGCCGGGCGCATCGCCCGCAAGTTCGAGATCAAGAACACCACCGGCTACCGCCTGTGCGCGTTCCTGGACGCCGACACGCCGCTGGAGATCTTCCGGCGGCTCGTCGTCGGCTCGGAGGGCACCCTCGCGTTCGTGGCCGAGGCGGTGTTCGAGACGGTCCCGCTCGGCCGGTATTCCACGCTGGCGCTCGTGGGGTTCGAGGACGTCGACGCGGCCGCCGCCGCCGTGGGCGACCTCGTCGACGCCGGGGCGACCGCGACCGAGCTGATGGTGGCGCCGACGCTGATCGCGGCCGGCTACAACATGCCGGGGACCCCGGAGGAGTGGAAGGAGCTGCCGCCGACGTCGGCGGCGCTGCTCGTCGAGTTCCGGGCCGAGACGCCGGAGGCGCTTGAGCCACTCGAGGACGCGACGTTGGCGATTCTCGCCGGGCGACCGCTCATCTCCGGGGTGGGTGGGGTCCGCTTCTCGCGTGAGGCTGAGGAGATCGAGATGCTGTGGCGGGTACGCGAGGGGATGCAGGGCCTGCTGGCGGCCATGCGACCGCCGGGGATCACGATGATGATCGAGGACGTGTGCGTGCCTCCGGCCCGCGTCGCCGAGGCCGCCAAGGACCTCCAGGCGCTCCTCACCGAGCACGGGTTCCTCCCGGGCCTGGCCGGCCACGCCTCGGCCGGCAACCTCCACTTCATCCTCACGGCCGAGTTCGGCAAGGAGGGCGAGCTGGAGCGCTACAACGGCTTCCTGCAGGACATGGTGAAGCTGATCGTCGACACGTACGACGGGTCGCTGAAGGCCGAGCACGGCACCGGCATCAACATGGCGCCGTTCGTCGAGCGCGAGTGGGGGGGCCAAGCCACCGAGCTGATGTGGGAGATCAAGCAGCTGGCCGATCCGGGCGGGGTGCTCGCGCCCGGCGTCGTGCTCAACCGCGACCCGGATGTCCACCTGCGCAACCTCAAGAGCGTGCCGGAGGTGGAGGCGAGCGTCACCAAGTGCATCGAGTGCGGATTCTGCGAGGCCGTCTGCCCCTCCGAGAACGTCACGACCACGCCGCGGCAGCGGATCGTGCTCCGGCGGGAGATGGCTCGCCAGCCGGCGGGATCGCCGGTGCGGCGGGCGCTGGCCGAGCAGTACGAGTACGACGGCATCGAGACGTGCGCGGCCGACGGCTCGTGCATGCGGGCGTGTCCGGTGGCGATTGACACCGGCGCGCTGATCAAGGACCTGCGCGCCCGCAGCCACCGCCCGCGGGGCGAGCGGGTGGCGCTGGAGGCGGCGCGCCGCTACGCGTCCGTCGAGCGGGCCGCGCGCGGGGGTGTGCGCGCCGGGCGCCGGCTGGCGAAGGTCGTCGGGGATCGGCCCGTCGCGGCCCTGCCGCGAGTGCTCCGGGACCGGTTTGGGCTCGCCGACGTCGTGCCCGAGTGGAGCTCGGCGATGCCGCAGCCGGCACCGGCCCGGCTGCCCCACGCCGGCCCCACGGGCGCGGCCGCCGTGTACCTGCCGTCGTGCACGAACCGCATCTTCGGCCGGGCCGCGGGCCGTGAAGGCGACGGCCGGCTGACCGTCCCCGAGGCGCTGGTCGCCGTGTCTGCCCGAGCGGGCCTGCCGCTGTGGATCCCGGACGACGTCGCCGGGCACTGCTGCGCCACGCCATGGAGCTCGAAGGGGTACGCCGCCGGGTTCGAGGAGATGGCCCGGCGGACGGCCGCGGCATTCCGGCGCTGGAGCGAGGACGGCCGGCTCCCGGTCGTGATCGACGCGAGCTCGTGCACCCACGGGGCCCGGGAGAACCTGGAGCTTCAGGGGGTGGAGGTCATCGACTCGGTGGAGTGGGTCCACGACCGCCTGCTCGAGCGACTGCCCGTGTCCGCCAAGCTCGACTCGATGGTCGTGCACCCCACGTGCGCCGCCGGGCACCTCGGCGTGACCGGCCGGCTGAGCGCGATCGCCTCGCATCTGGCCGACGACGTCGTGGTCCCCGCGGGCACCCGCTGCTGCGGCATGGCCGGCGACCGCGGCTGGCTGCACCCGGAGCTGCCCGCCGCCGCGCTCCAGGAGACCGCCGATGAGCTCGATGCCCGCCACTTCGGCGCCTACGTGTCCAGCAACCGGACGTGCGAGATCGCGCTCCAGCAGGTGACCGGGCGGCCGTATGAGTCCTTCGTGCTGACGCTGGAGGAGCTCACCCGGGGGTACGGCGGCGTCTGATCGTGCGTTGCGGCCGGCCGAGGCGACCGCTTGCGACAATCACCGGCGTGATCCTCAGAGGCGCCCGATGACGTCAGCCGGGTCAACCGGTGGCCCAGAGGTCGGCCTGTGCGACGGCTGCCGCCACCAGCAGATCGTGCGCAACACCCGCGGCTCGGTGTTCTCGCTGTGCCGGCGCTCGCGCGACGAGCCGGAGCGGTTCCCCCGGTACCCGCGGCTGCCGGTGCTGCAGTGCCCGGGGTATGAGCCAAGGGCACCGGCGAAGCCGACGGAGCCGCGGATTATTGAGGCGGAAGGGGGTTCAGAACGATCAGGTTCGAGCCGTCCTGGGCCTGCTGCAGCTGTTCGGAGAACAGGCCCCGGGCGGTGACCTGATCGACCAGCCCCGCCTCCGGCGCGCTCGGCATCTGGGCCACCGTCGGCGGGATCGTCTCCGGGAGCGTCACGATCAGCGGCTGGTTGAGCAGCGGCTGCAGCTCCTGGCGCTGGAACAGGATGGCGATGTCGACCGTCTTTGAGGTCGAGGAGGTGGTCGAGGTCGGCAGCGACTTCGACAGCATGCTCGTCACCTGGGTGCGGCCGGGCGGCAGGATCACGACGACGTTCTGGGTCCCGCCGATGTACTTGAACGTGTACAGCGCCAGCTCCAGAGCTTCCCGGCGCAGCAGCAGCATCCGGTTCTGCGATGGCTGACCCTCGCCGATTGCACAGTTCTTGGCGCCGAACCCACACAGGTTGTAGGCGATGGTGCTGCCGTTGAGCAGCGACACGGCGCTCGAGCTGGAGCTCGGCCGGACCGCGACCTGCAGACCGCTGGTCGGCGGCGTGGTGGAGCCGTTGGCGGCGGCCGCCTGCGTCGCCGCGGCTGCCGCCTGGCTCTCCAGGTTGACCACGGTCACCAGCGCCAGCTGGTTGACCGACGAGATGCGGTAGAAGGGCGCGATGTAGTCGGCGATCTCCCGCGCACCCTGGGTGCCGCTGTCGGTGGGGGACCACTGCGACCACCTCATAACAGGCGCCGATGACGACCGGCCGTTGACCGCCATGGCCACCGCGACCACCACGGCCCCGATGGCCAGGCCGACGAGAACTGCCGTGGCCGAGCGAAAGCGGGCAGAGTACGGGGAGGATCCCAGCGGCGGTCGATTTCCGCCCCGCTTGGCTCGGCTCTGGCCCTTGGCCTTGGCCTTGCCGCGGACGCCGGCGCTGACGGCACTGCCGTCGTCGGTGGAGCGTGAGGGCGGCGGTGATGGGCTCATATGGTCGGCCACGTGGTGTCGTCGCTCAGGTCGATCTCCGGACGCGTCAGCCCCACCTGCTCGAGGAGGTCCACGACTTCGTCACCGTGCATCTCGCGTCGTGCCACGAGGGTGTCGGCGATCTGCTCGATCGCCTGCCGATTCGCGGCCACGAGCGAATAGGCGGTGACGTACGCCTGTCCGAGCAGCTGCGCCGCGCCGCTGCGCTTCCCGCCGTCCCCCAATACCGCCCCCAGCGGATTCTCGCTGAACGCTCCGGCGCCGCTGGCTCGGTTCATGATTCGCTCGCCGATCCGCTCCAGCCGGCGGCTCACGATCTCCTCCTCGGTGTCGACGGCATCCCGATCGCCCGGCCGGGGACCGGGACCGATGCTGATCGTCACCGGATCAGGCCCCATGGCCCACGTTCCCACCATCGACGCCGCCAGGGCCGTGGCCGTGTAGACATCGCCGCCGACGCCCGCGGAGTTCTCGCCGTAGAACACGTGCTCGGCGGCCATCGCCCCCAGAATCGCGATCAGGCGGCCCGCGTAGTAGCTGCGGAAGTGCGAGAAGCGCTCCTCCTTCTCCATGCTCTGATGGTGGCCGAGAGAACCTCCGCGCTTGCGGATCGACAGCCGGGTCGAGAGCACGTCCTCGCCCAGGTACACGTGGCTTGCGGCGGCGTGACCGGCCTCGTGGATTGCCACCGCCCGGGTCTCCTCCTGGATGTAGTCGATGTTCTGTGCCGTGCCGGTCTCCACCGTCGTCATGGCGTCGACGATGTCGCTCCAGGCAAAGGAGCGGCGACCCTCGGCATGGGCGATGGTCAGGGCCATCGAGCAGCACTGCTCAATCATCGACGGCGAGTAGCCGTTGGTGATCCGGGCCAGTTCGTCGCGGCGGCGGTCGAAGTCGAGGTCCGGTTCGTGGGCGACCTTCGACATGTACAGGTCGAAGATGTCCTTGCGGTCGTCCTTGGTGGGGGTGCGGAACCAAATGTGGCGCCCCATCCGTCCCGGCCGGGTCAACGCCGGATCCAAGACCTCGATCGGGACGTTGCAGGCGCCGATGAAGTAGATCTCCTCCTTCCGAGGTGACGGCGTGGGGAGGCGCAGGCGCAGGCGCCCGATCTTGCCGGGAATCACGAACACGGCGTCCAGGAAGGTGTTGAACCGGTTGGTCAGGAACTTGCGGAACACCGGCGGTTCGCCCATGCCGTCCATCACGACCAGCAGCTGGTTGAGAGCCTGTCCCTGATAGCCCATCCCGCCGAGGCCGCCCGGTAAGACGGCATTCAGCCGCGTTCCCACCCGCGCAAGGAAGGGCGCACGGGACGGGTCCGCCGCGGCTCGCTGAGCGAAGAGCTGCTCACGCCACTCTCTGGTCTCGATCACGAAGTCGCCGCTCGGCGTCAGTGAGCCATTCGGCCCGAAGAACAGGAAGTCATGAGGGGAGGAGCTGGCTCCCATGGCGCTGGTCGCGGTCGTCGCCGATGACTGCAGCGCCTGGCGCCGCATGCCCACGGCGTCGATCTCGTCGATGAACACGATGCACTGCCCGCCCCATTTCCGGGCCAGCTTGCGCGCCTTGTGTGCGAGCAGCTGGACGACGAGCGCGTCCATTCCCATGAACATCTGCGCGAAGCCGGAGCCGGGAATCGTGACGAACGGACAGTTGAAGTTCGTCGCGATCGCCTTGGAGATCATCGTCTTGCCCGTGCCCGGGGCCCCGAGGAAGAGCAGGCCGCGCTCGCGCTTGCCGCCTGCCCTCTCGAATTCCTCGCCGGACTCCCACAGGGTGATGACCCGGGTGATCTCCTCCTTGGCCTCCGCCTGGCCGCGGACGTCCTCGATCTTCACGCCCCAGCTGGCATCCCCCGGCTCATAGCTGCGGATGCCGCGGGCGGCCATGAACAGGAACGGCCCGAACAGGATGAAGACGTTGATGAACAGGAGCAGCGGCAGCTGCACGAACACCAGCGCCAGCTGCGGGAGCGTGTTGGCGGGAAAGATCTGGCGCAGACCGGCGAACGGATGGAAGAACGACGCACTGACCCCCGCGAACGCGAACAGGAGCTGGCACAGCCCCAGGAGGATGAGGACGGCCAGGATCCACATCGGCAGCCGGCGGAACTTGGTGCGCCAGAACCAGTACCGCCGGCGGGCGAGGAGATCCTGCGCCATCAGGCTCTGGTGGGCGCCGTAGAGGCTGGGGGAGGGGATCAGCCTGCGGGAGATGACCTCCACCAGGCCGCGGAAGATGACCACGGCGACGATCGTGATGATCAGGGAGAGGATCAGCCCCAGGTGGTTGGAGTCGAACAGGACGAGGAAGAACGCCGGCGCCGTCACCAGCGCGACGAGCGTCGCGGCGCGCCCCAGCCGGCGCCACTCGGCCGCGAGCGCCGGCCCGTGCTCATTGATCGACCCCGTCATCCCCGGACTCTCTTCGGCGTACGCCATGACGTGGGCTTGAGGGTACAGGCGGCGCCGGGAACATGGGAGAGGCGAGCCCGCCGGTCAAGCTCCGGCCATCGGCGTCCGATAACCGGGGGAGGCGGCGCCGCGGAACGGACTATGGTTGCGCCGGGGCCGGACAGTCGAGTCAAGAACGGGGCGCACCCCATCTCACACCCCCCGCCCGGGTTGTGGCGCGGCCGACGGCGCCCGCGTCTGCTCAAGCTCGTCGTCCTCGCCTGCCTCGGCGCCGGCCTGCTCATGTTCGCCGCGGCGTCACCGGCGCTGGCGCTCAACAGCGTCCAGGCGGAGAACGCCAAGCCGGGCGACGGCTACTGGCGGGCGGCGCTGCAGGATTCCGTCAGCGGACCGGCGCCGATCGAGGGCTACGCGAACGCCACCAGCGTACGACCCGGCGGCACCATCACCTTCAACGTCAGCACCACTCCGGCCGCGCAATACAACATCGAGATCAGCCGGCTGGGCTGGTACGGGGGGAGCGGCGGACGTCGGATCACGTGCCTGGTGGGCGCGACGGTTGACTCCACATGCGAGCAGAGCCGGCAGGGCATCCAGCAGCCGGGGGCGCCTGCGC
Source organism: Solirubrobacteraceae bacterium (assembly GCA_035551855.1). GTDB lineage: Bacteria > Actinomycetota > Thermoleophilia > Solirubrobacterales > Solirubrobacteraceae > Palsa-465. Next base: position 41,981 of record DASZMK010000085.1, on the reverse strand, counting down.
CTGAGTCCGGAACCGGGCGGATCCAGGCTGGCTGGTCACCTACCGACAGCCTCACCATCCCCGGCGACTGGACTTCCGGCTATTACCTCGCGGTGTTCCGGCTGACGTCCGGCCCGGCGGCGGGCAGGACCGGCTTCACCCCGTTCATCGTGCAGGCACCGGCCGGCGATCAGTCGTCGATCCTCGTGCAGGTGCCGACGAACACCTGGCAGGCGTACAACCGGTGGGGCGGCCAGGACCTGTACACCACCCCGGAGGCCGTCAAGGTCTCGTTCAACCGGCCATACAGCCACCGCCTGCTCTTCTCCTGGGAGTACCCGCTCGTTCGCTTCCTGGAGCGAGGCGGCTGGGATGTGACCTACGCCACCGACGACAACGTCGACGCCGACCCCTCGATTCTGCTCAACCACCGGCTCGACATGAGCGCCGGCCACGACGAGTACTGGACGAGCGCCATGCGCACCGGCTGGGAGGCCGCCCGGGACGCGGGGGTCAACCTGGCCTTCATGGGCGCCGACGATGCCAACTGGCAGGTCCGCTACGAAGACGGCCGTCGCACGATGGTCGGCTACAAGTACCTGACAGACCCGGTCACAGACCCGACCCAGACGACGACGATGTTCCGTTTTCTCAATCCGCTCCGGCCCGAGTGTGAGCTGATGGGCGTCGAGTTTGAGGGCACCGTCATCCCCGGAACCTACCTGCCGTACACCGCCGATGCTGCCGTGGCCACCGACCCCTGGTTTGCGGGAACCGGCCTGACGCCGGGGTCGGTGCTGACGGGCCTCGGCGGGTACGAGGTGGATGCCATGACGGCCGGCTGTCACGTCCCGCCGGTGACGCCGCTCCTGAGCTACTCCGGCCCCGCGGTCACGAGCAACTTCGACGGTGCTCCGACACACGCGGACGCCGCCCGGTACACCGCGTGCTCAGGCGCGGAGGTCTTCAGCACCGGCTCGCTGCAGTTCTCCTGGGGCCTGGACTCCTTCCGCGACCCCACATACGCGAATGTGGACGCTCCGGAGAGCGCCGCCCTCGAGCAGGTGATGACACGCGCGCTGTCCGACCTCACCGTGTCGCACGTTCCGCGGCCCGGACCACCTCAGATCTGTGTTCCGGCGCCGGGATTCACCACGCCGGCGCCCGCGGCGGCGGTGGGACAGCCCGTCACCTTCGATTCGACGACGTCGGACGCGTACGGCCAGCTCGGCAACCAGGGCTGGAGCTTCGCCGGCGACGGAGGGGCCGGCGTGGCGAACGGGCCGAGCGTCACCCGGACGTTCGCCAGACCCGGGACGGCCCGGGTCACGCTGCGCGTCACGGACTCCAGCGGGGCTCCGGCGACACTGGTCAAGAGCGTGCGCATCTGCGCCTGTCCGGCACCGCCTCGCTCCGGCGGGTGGCCGGCCGGCACCCGGAGCACAGGTCCGTGCGCGCAGGTGCCGATGGGCTCGGTCCGCCGCGTCGGCCGGCGCTACTGGTTTCAGCCCGGGGTGGCCGTCCAGCGCATCTCGGTCACCACCTATCGTCTCAGCTCGCCGACCGGACGTCCGGCCTCGGTGCGCATGGCGAGTTGGGCGGCCGGCGGGAGCACCCGGTTCCCCGCAGGCAGCACCCGGACACCGATCGGCGTCGACATCGCCGCGCTGGTGGAGGGACGTACGCTGCACGAGCGATTCGTGCTCGCCCCGCGGCGCACGCACGGCGGGGCGCCCCGGCCGCAGCCGCTCACCAACACCACCTGCGACGGCACGTCGGCAGCGGTCCTGACGCCGGCGTTCGGTGGGCCCGGCTCCCTGCCGCTGCGGGTGGCGGTCGCGGGCACCGGGCGCCTGACGATCACGCTCACCGCAGCGGGCAGGCGACCGATCGCCCGGCGGGTTTCCGCCCGGGGGAGGGACGTCGTCGTCGCCTGGCCCTCGGCGCGACTGCGCGGCGGCACGTACACGGTGACGATCTCGGCGCCCCGCTCGTGGCTGCCCCAGCCGTTCGCCCTGAGCGCGACGCGGATCGTGGCGACGGCCCAAAAGAAGGTGTCACAGCGCCGCCGGCACTGAGCCCTGCCGCCGTCGGTCCCCGCCCGGTTCGGTCTCGACCGGCCGGTGCAATGATGCGGCTGGACCGAGCTTGTCAGAACGGTGGCAATGACCTTGCGAGGGACCGGCGTCGGCGTTATTTTCTGTTCAGGCGCTGAACTCCTCTGTCCAGCTGGGGCTCGGCGTCACTTTGGAGGCAGGTGCTGGCGAGCTTGTGTTGCTCGCGCGTGACTTGTCGGAATATGTCCTGTCGGGGGGAACTGTATGACCGACCGAAGCCGTGTCCGCTGCCGTCATTGTCGTCGCACGGTGCCACGTGTGCTCGTCTGGGCGGCTGACGGGTGCTGCCCGTGGTGCTCAGGCTCGTTGTCGCCGCCGGTGGCGGCCGAACGCCGGCTGCGATTGGTGCCGGCGGTGCCGGGGCGGGCATCACCGACTCGGGAGGCCGGCGGGACGCCGATCGGAGGCCGTTGATGCTCCCGCTGCTGGCGGCACGGCGTCGCCGGCAGCTTCGCCTGACCTGCCCGCGATGCGGCTTGACGATCACGCCCCGAGCGACCTGGCTCGCGGTCGAGCACTGTCCTCGGTGCATCGCGCGCCTGGGCAGGCCGGTAGCCCTGCGTGCGTCGACGGCTCCGCGAAGCCGCACGGGCGACGCCGGTCGTAACGTCTCCGCTGGTGGGGCCTAGGCAGGCAGCGGCACCACAGCTGGTCTGGGAGGGGCGCGGTGTGGCCGCGCGCTGTCGGGGACAGCGCGCGGCCTTCCCTCGGGCGCCGGCCGCCGCGATCATCCGATATTGGCGAGCTCGCCACTCCAGTAGCCCCCGGTGGGCAGCGTGTCATACGGGTTGGGCAGGGTGTCCGGGGTCCATCTGGGTCCACAGAGAACCCGGATAGAAGTACGCCGGCACAGCCATGCTCTGCGCCGAGGCCGCCTGCGCCGGGCCCCCCACCAGAGGCAGAACGGCGAGCAACGCCGCCAGGGGGAGCATCCTCCCGGTGCAGGCGACACGTCGTGCTGAAACCATCAGACTCCCCGGTGGGTCTGGTACCGCACTGGACGCTCCCCGTCCGCAGCCCCAGACGTAGCTGATCGTGCGGTCGCAGGCTACCACTCGCCCATCGACCCGCGGCTCGATTTCCGGTGCCGGCGGGCCGAACCACCCGCATTGGCGGGGACGAGACGGGGCCGCCGGATCCGAGCTGATCGGATTCGGCGGCCCCCGTCCCGCTGCCGTCAGAGATTGACGGCGACGTACTTGGTCTCGAGGTACTCCTCGATGCCCTCGTAGCCGCCCTCGCGGCCGAAGCCCGACTGCTTGACGCCCCCGAACGGCGCCTGGGCGTTGGAGACGATGCCCTGGTTGAGGCCGATCATCCCCGTCTCCAGCTTCTCGCAGACGCGCAGGGCACGCTTGAGGTCGTTGGTGAACACATAGGCGACGAGCCCGTACTCGGTGTCGTTGGCGGCGGCGATGGCCTCGTCCTCGTCAAGGAAGCCCTTGACCGGCGCCACCGGACCGAAGATCTCCTCGCGCAGCAGCTTGGCGTCATCCGGGACGTCGGTCAGGACCGTGGGGTTGTAGAAGTAGCCGGCGCCCTCGCGCTCGTGGCCGCCGACGACCGCCTTCGCCCCGCGGCCGATCGCGTCCTGCACCAGGTCTGCGACCTTGCTGCGCTGGGTGGCGTCGATCAGGGGCCCGACGTCGGTGTCCTCGTCGACCCCGCGCCCCAGCTTCAAGGCGCCCATCTTCTCCGCGAGCTTCTCGGCGAACTGGCCGGCGACGGCGCCGGCGACGTGGAAGCGGTTGGCCGAGGTGCAGGCCTCGCCCATGTTGCGCATCTTGGCGATCATCGCGCCGGCCACCGCGGCGTCGATGTCCGCGTCCTCGAACACGATGAACGGGGCGTTACCGCCGAGCTCCATCGACAGGCGCAGCAGCGTGTCCGACGCCTGGGCCATGAGCTTGCGCCCCACCTCCGTGGAGCCGGTGAACGACAGCTTGCGCAGGCGCTGGTCGGAGATCAGCGGGCCGGTCGTCTCGCTGGACGAGGAAGCCGTGAACAGGTTGAGGACGCCGCCGGGGAGGCCGGCCTCCTCCAGGATCTTGCCCAGCATCAGCATCGACAGCGGCGTCTGCTGGGCCGGCTTGACGACCATCGTGCAGCCGGCGGCGATCGCCGGGCCGATCTTGCGCGTGCCCATCGCCAGCGGGAAGTTCCACGGCGTGATCATCAGGCACGGGCCCACCGGCTGCTTCATCGTCAGCACCCGGCCGGCGCCGTTGGCGGCGACCGTGTACCGGCCGTCGATCCGCACGGCCTGCTCGGAGAACCAGCGGAAGAACTCGGCGGCGTAGGCGATCTCGGCCAGCGACTCCTTGACCGTCTTGCCCATCTCCAGGGTCATCAGGAGCGCCAGGTCCTCCTGGCGCTCGACGATCGTCTCGAATGCGCGCCGCAGGATCTCCCCGCGGTCGCGCGGGGCCATGGCGGCGAAGTCCGGGCCGGCGTCCACGGCGGCGTCGAGCGCGGCCCGGGCGTCGTCGACGGACGCATCGGCGACCTCGCACAGCGACTCGCCGGTGGACGGGTCCTCGACGGTGATCGTCCCCTTGGCGCCGTCACGCCATTCGCCGGCGATGTACAGCTGCTTGGGGACCTGTTGGATTATCTGCTGCTCTTGGGAAGCGGTGATCGTGCTCATACGTTGGAACCTACTACCCCGCGGGAGCCCGGCAGGTGAACCGGGACCGAGGCGGCTTCTCCAAAGCGGCGGACGGTCGTTATTCCCCGCGCCGCGTGGGTAGCGCGACCGTCAACGAAAACAGCCGGCAGGGGAACCCCGTTCACGAAGGGTGGGCCGCCGGCACACATATGCACTGAAAGGAGTGCTCATGAGGAAGTTCATCGCGGCCGCGTGCGCGGCGCTGCTGGCGTGCGCGATGATGGCCGGAGCAGCCCTGGCGGGCTCCGGGGCCCGCAGTGGGTCGACGACGGCCTCGGGGCTTGACAAGGAGTCCTTGAAGACCTCGATGGAGGGGGACCTGTTCGAGGTCGCCGGCGGGAAGCTGGCGCTTCACAAGACCCACAACAAGTCGGTCGAGAACCTCGCCCGCACCCTGATCAAGGACCACACCAAGTCCTACCAGGACACGGCTGCGGTGGCCCGGACGCTCGGCGTCAAGCCGGAGACGTCGCCCGCGCCGAGTCAGGTGTGGGAGCTCCAGACGGTGGCGAAGGTCAGCGGCAGCACGTTCGACCGCTGGTACGCCTCGCTTGAGATCTACGACCACAAGCAGGACATCCAGGAGACGACTGACGAGGTCGACATGGGGAGCAACCCCGCCGTCATCGCCAACGCCAAGCAGGACTTGCCCATGCTGAAGAAGCACCTGCGGATGTCGCAGAGCGCCTACAAGTCGATCAAGTAGGCATCGCGCGAGGCGCCGACCATGGCGTCGGCGCCTCGCGCGTCAGCTTGGGAGGATCAGGCCGCGGCCCGCTGGGGAGCCGGCTCCAGCGTGACGCTCAGCACCTCGTCGATCGTCATCGCGAAGTGGAACGTCATCTGCTCGCGGACCTCCTCCGGCACGTCGTCCAGGTCGCCGCGGTTGCGCTCCGGGAGCACGACGTCGGTCAGCCCGGCGGCATGCGCGGCCAGCACCTTCTGCTTGACGCCGCCGATCGGCAGCACGCGGCCCTGGAGGGTCACCTCGCCGGTCATGCCGACGGTGTGCCTGACCGGGCGGCCGGTGAGCAGCGACGTCAGTGCCGTCACCATCGTCACGCCGGCCGACGGCCCGTCCTTGGGGATCGCTCCCGCCGGGACGTGCACGTGGTACGCGCGCTCCTCGAACTGCACCGGCTCGATGCCCAGATCGGCGGCGTGGCCCCGGACGTAGGACAGCGCGATCTGCGCCGACTCCTTCATCACGTCGCCCAGCTGGCCGGTCAGGGTCAGATTCGGCTTGCCCGGCATCGAGGTGGCCTCGACGAACAGGACGTCGCCACCGGCGCCCGTGACCGCCAGGCCTGTCGCCACGCCCGGAACCGCGGTGCGAATCGCCGACTCCTGGAAGTGACGCTGCCGGCCGAGGGCATCCCGGACCGCGTCGATGTCGATCGTCACCGGCGCCGTCGCCTGGTTGCCGGCGATCTTCGTCGCCGTCTTGCGCAGCAGCGTGCCGAGGTCGCGCTCCAGCTGGCGGACGCCCGCCTCACGCGTGTACTCGGTGGTCACGGTCTCCAGCAGCTCGTCGGAGATCTCGACCTCCTCCGGCCGCAGGCCGTTGCGCTCCAGCTGACGCGGCCACAGGTAGCCGCGGGCGATCGCCACCTTCTCCGAGGTGGTGTAGCCGTCGAAGCGGATGACCTCCATGCGGTCCAGCAGCGGGCCGGGGATGGTGTCGGCGACGTTGGCGGTGGCGATGAACATCACCCCGCTCAGGTCGAGCTCCAGGTCCAGATAGTGGTCGCGGAACGAGTGGTTCTGCGCCGGGTCCAGCACCTCGAGCAGGGCCGCCGACGGGTCACCGCGCCAATCGGCGCCGACCTTGTCGACCTCGTCGAGCATGATGACCGGGTTCATCGTCCCGGCATCCCTCAGGGCTCGGACGAGCCGTCCGGGGAGCGCGCCGATGTAGGTCCGGCGATGACCGCGGATCTCGGCCTCGTCCCGCACGCCGCCCAGCGACATCCGGACGAACTTCCGTCCTGTGGCGCGGGCGATCGACTCGCCGATGCTCGTCTTGCCGGTGCCGGGCGGTCCGATCAGGGTCAGGATGGCGCCCCCGTCGCTACGCCGCGCTCGGCGTCCGGCCTCGCCCGAATGCGCCTGTGACGCGTCCGGCTGCTTGTCCTCGCTGATCCCGCGCTCGACGCGCAGCTTCCTGACCGCGATGTACTCGACGATCCGGTCCTTGACGTCGTCCAGGCCCGCGTGATCCTCGTCGAGGATCGTCCGGGCGTGCTCCGGATCGAGCTTCTCCTCGGACATCTGAGACCACGGCACGGCGATCAGCCAGTCCAGGTACGTGCGGATCATGCTGGACTCGGCGGACTGCTCGCCCATCCGCTCGAGGCGGCCGAGCTCCTTGAGCGCCTGCTCTTCGGCATACTCCGGCATCCCGGCCTCGTCGATCTTCGTCCGGTACTCCTCGACGACCGAGGCGTCGTCCTCGTTCAGCTCCTTGCGGATCGACTCCATCTGCTTGCGCAGGAAGTACTCCCGCTGCTGCTTCTCCGCGCCGGACTCCACGTCCTCGCGGATGCGCTTGCGCACCTGCAGCTCGGCCAGGCGCTCACGCTGGAGGCTGAGAGCCAGCTCGAGGCGCTCGGTCACGTCGAGGGTCTGCAGCAGGCGGACCTTCTGCTCGTAGTTGAGGTCCGGGCTGTAGCCGCTGGTGTCGGCCAGGATGCCCGGCTCGGAGATGGAGCGCAGGAAGGATGCGATGCGCCCGTCGTCGCCGCGGACCTCGAGGATCTCCTCGATCACGGCGCGGTACTCACGCTCCAGGTTGCGGGTCTTGCCGTCCACGGGGACGTCGTCAGGCCGCTCCTCGACCTCGACGAACAGGCGCCCGTCGGGGAGGTTCTGGGCAGCGCCGGCCACGCCGCGGTGCAGGCCCTGCAGCTCGTATGCACGCGCCCCGCCGGGGAGGCGGACGCGGTTGCTCACCTCGGCGACGGTGCCGACCGCCGCAAACTCGTGCTCGTGCCGAGGCACCAGCAGGACGCGCTCTTCGTCGCCGGCGTCGATCGCCAGCGTGAGCGACATGCCCGGAAAGACGACCACGTCCTCGAGCGGGACCAACAGAAGGCGACTCATCAAGTCTTCACTTTCATTAGGTTCTTACGAAACGTAAGTACAAGGATACCAGCTTTCGGTCCGGCATTTGCCGGATCTGAGTCTCGGAGACTGAGATTATCAGGGTTGAGGTGCATCACCGCGGCGGTGGGCGCCGGCACCGGCCGGCGAGTTCTGGGATGATCGGCCCATGGCATCGGACAGATCGAAGACAGACGACGAGCCCCACGACGTGCTGGCCGCCGAGGAGTACGGCGTTCCGGCCCCGGATCCGGGACTCCACCACGGGCCGGTGGAGCTGCCGGACGATCCGACCGGTATCGCCGAGCCCCACGACGTGCTGGCCGCCGAGGAGTTCGCCATGCCGGCGCCGCCGCCGGGGGCCCGCGGTCCGTCGGCGCCGAGCGCGCGGTCCGTGCGCCGGGGCGTGATGGCCGCCGGAGCCCTCGCGGTCGTTGCCACGCGGGCGTTGCGCAAACGCCGCAGTTAAGGCACACGTATGTCTTGATCCGTCACGGTCCGGGCCGCCACCCTGGCACGTGATGCAATCTAAGCCCGCATACCCGGCTTCAGATGACGCACGTCTGGCGGAGCTGGCCACGCGACAGCACGGGGTGGTTCGCCACGGGCAGTTGGTGGCGCTTGGGTACTCGCGGCACGCGATCCAATGGCGGGCGGACTCCGGCCGTCTCCATCGCATCCACCGCGGTGTCTACGCCGTCGGCCACACCAGGCTGACCCTGCGCGGCCGCTGGATGTCCGCCGTGCTCGCCTGCGGCGACGGCGCGGTGCTCAGCCACCGGGACGCCGCCACCCTCCACGGCCTGCTCCGGGCGGGCAGCGGCTCCATCCACGTGATGGCGTCGACGCGCCACCACATCGACGGGATCCGCTGCCACTTCGCGCATCACCTCGATCCGGGTGACCTGACGGAGATCGACGGCATCCCTGTGACCACCTTGGAGCGCACTCTGCTGGACATCGCCGGGGGGTACGGGTTCGGCGCCGCGCTTCAGCAGGCGCAGCACGAGGACAAGCTCGACCTGCGCCGCCTCAACGCCGTCGTCGCCCGCCACCCCGGCCGCCGCGGCATCGTGCCGCTCACCCAGGCCCTCGCCAACCTGACCGAGGAGCCCGGATGGACGCAATCCGAGCTGGAGCGGCGGTTCCGCTCGCTGACCCGGACGCACGGCCTGCCGCCGGCGCTCACCAACCAGTACGTCGAGGGGGAGCTTGTCGACGCGTACTGGCCGGACCACGGCGTTGTCGTCGAGGTCGACGGGTGGAGGACGCACAAGACCCGTAAGGCGTTCGAGACCGACCGGGCCCGGGACTCGAAGCTGGCCGCGGCGCACTACCGCGTCATGCGCTTCACCTACCGCCGGGTGCGCGACGACCCAGCGGGCGTCGCGGACGAGCTGCGCCGGGCCCTCAGCGACCCGCGCGCGCCGCGGCGCGCGGCGGCATGAGGTCGGTGATGGTGCCCTCGGCCAGCTCGGCCGCGAAGGCAACCGTCTCCGACAGCGTCGGATGCGGATGGACCGTCAGCGCGACATCCTCCACGTTGGCGCCCATCTCGACTGCGAGCACCGTCTCCGAGATGAGGTCGCCGGCGCCGACGCCGACGATGCCGGCGCCGAGCACGCGCCGTGATCCCGGCTCCACCAGCAGCTTGGTCACGCCCTCCGGCCGGCCCAGTCCGAGGGCGCGTCCGGACGCCGCCCACGGGAAGACGGCCTTCTCGTACTCGACCCCGTCGGCCTTCGCCGCCGTCTCGGTCAGGCCCATCCACGCCACCTCAGGATCGGTGTAGGCGACGGACGGGATCGTCTTGGCGTCGAACTCCACATCGTGGCCGGCGATGACCTCCGCCGCCACCTTGCCCTCATGCGTCGCCTTGTGGGCGAGCATCGGGCCGCCGACGATGTCTCCGATCGCGTAGATGCCGGGCACGTTGGTGCGCATCCGGCGATCGACGGGGATGAAGCCTCGCTCGTCGACGGTCACGCCCGCCGCGGCGGCGTCGATCGCCCGGCCGTTCGGTACCCGTCCGACCGCCACCAGCACCCGGTCGAACATGCGCGATCCGCCGTTGGAGAGCTCCACCTTCAACCCGTTCTTCTGCGCCTTCACTCCGCTGACTTTCGTCTCCAGCAGCACGTCCTCGTAGCGCTCGCCGATTCGCTTGGCCAGGGGGAGGACGATGTCTGGATCGCAGCCGGTGAGCAGGTGGTCGAGCATCTCCACGACGGTCACCTTGGCACCGAGGGCGTCGTAGACGCAGGCCATCTCCAGTCCGATGATCCCGCCGCCGATCACGAGCAGCCGCCCGGGCACCGACGAGGGCGACAACGCCCCGGTCGAGTCGACGATCCGCTCGTCCTCCGGCAGGCCGGGGACGCCGGCCGACTGGGAGCCGGCGGCGATGATGCAGTTCTCGAACGTGATCTCCCGGTCGCCCACGGCCAGCGAGGACGGGCCGGTGAACCGTGCCACCCCGTGCACAACCTCGACCTGCCGCTGCTTGGCCAGCCCGTCGAGTCCGCCGGTCAGCCGGTCGACGACCGAGGTCTTCCACTCCAGCAGCTTCGGCAGGTCGACGTCCGGGGGTCCGAACGACACGCCGTGGGCGGCCATCTCCTCGGTCTCGGCGATCACCCGGGCCGCGTGCAGCAGCGCCTTGGACGGTATGCAGCCGACGTTCAGACAGACGCCCCCCAACCGGTCATAGCGCTCGACCAGCGCCACCCGCAGTCCCAGGTCGGCCGCCCGGAACGCAGCGGTATAGCCGCCCGGGCCGGAGCCGAGGACGACGACCTGAAAGTCACGATCACCGGCGCCCGAGGGCGGAGGAGGCTCGGACGCAACGGCGGCCGCCGCGGCCTCCGGAGTGCCGGTGCCGTTGCCGGAGACGGCGCTGTCGGAGGCGGCCTCGAGGGTCAGGAGCACCGTGCCCTCGGAGACGCGGTCGCCGATCTCCACCCGGAGCTCGGACACCACGCCGGCAGACGGCGCCGGAACGTCCATCGTCGCCTTGTCGGACTCGAGCGTGACGAGCGGGTCCTCCGGGGCGACGCTGTCCCCGGGCGAGACGAGGATCTCGATGACAGGAACATCGGAGAAGTCGCCGATGTCCGGGACCGTGACCTCGGTGGCAGTAGCGGTCACAGCAGCACCCGGCGCAGGTCGGACAGCACGCCGACCAGGTAGGAGACGAATCGCGCAGCCGCGGCGCCGTCGATCACCCGGTGGTCATAGGACAGAGACAGGGGCACCATCAGTCGCGGCTCGAACGACGACCCGTTCCACACCGGCTTCATCGCCGCCCGGGTGGCGCCGAGGATGGCAACCTCCGGGGCGTTGATGATCGGCGTGAACGAGGTCCCGCCGATGCCGCCCAGCGATGAGATCGTGAACGTCGCGCCGCTCATGTCCCCGGGGCCCAGCTTGCCCTCCCGCGCCTTCCCGGACAGCTCGGTCAGGTCCGACGCGATCTCCTTCAGCCCCTTCGCATCCGCCCCCTTGATCACCGGCACGACGAGGCCTCCGGGCGTGTCCGCGGCAAAGCCGATGTTGTAGTACTTCTTCACCACCAGCTCGTCGCCGTCGAGCGATGAGTTGAAGTCCGGGAACGCCTTGAGGGCGGCGACGCTGGCGGCGATCAGGAACGACACCATCGTGAACTTGACTTCCTCGCGACGGTGCTCCTCGTTGAGCTGCTTGCGCCAGGCCTCGAGATCGGTGATGTCGGCCTCGTCGTTGTGGGTGACGTGAGGGATCATCACCCAGTTGCGCGCCAGGTTTGGCGCCGAGATTCGCTGGATGCGCGACCGCGCGACCCGCTCCACCGAGCCGAACTTCTCGAAGTCGAGCTTCGGCCACGGCAGCAGGTTCAGCGCGGCTCCCGCCGCCGCCGCGGAAGGCTCGGCGCCGGCCGAGCCTCCATCGGCACGGGCGTCGGCCAGCGCCGCCACGTCCTCCTTGGTGATCCGGCCCTTGCGGCCGCTGCCGCTCGCCGCGCGGAGGTCGACGCCGAGCTCACGGGCCAGGCGCCGCGCCGACGGGCTGGCGTAGATGGGGCCGTCGCCGTTGGTCGCCGGACCGGCCGGCGAGGACTGGGCGGGAGTGGCGGCCGGTTGCGGGGTCGCCGGCGGCGACTCTGACCCGGATGGCCGCTCGGGAGCCTCCATCGCCTCCGACGGCGCCACCGTCTGCTCCGCCGCCCGGTCGGCGGCCGCCGCTTCCTCGGCCGGCTCGCCGCCCCCGGCGTCGCCGTCCCCCGGCTCGATGCTCATCAGCACGCTGCCCTGCGAGACCCGGTCGCCGATCGAGACGTTGATCTCGCGCACCGTGCCGCCGAGCGGCGCCGGCACGTCCATCGTCGCCTTGTCGGACTCGAGCGTGACCAGCGGGTCCTCGGCCCCCACGGTGTCGCCGACCGACACCAGGATCTCGATGACCGGGACGTCCTCGAAATCGCCGATGTCCGGGACTTCGACCCTGGAGGCGCTCACGCTTGACATCTGCTCGCCTTCCGGGCTCGCCTGATCGATATGGCGTGAGTCATCCGTCTGCTCATACCGACGTGGGAACCGGTGCCTCGGTGTCGATGTCGTACTTGGCGATCGCCTCGGCGACGACCGAGGGCTCGATCGTCCCCTCCGCGGCGAGCTCACGCAGCGCGGCGACGGCCACGTAGTGGCGATCGACCTCGAAGAAGCGGCGCAACGCGCGCCGGGAGTCGCTGCGGCCGTAGCCGTCGGTCCCCAGCGTGCGGTACCGCCCCGGTACCCACTGGCGGATCTGGTCCGGCACAGCTCGGAGGTAGTCCGTTGAAGCGATGACCGGTCCACGGCGCCCGGACAGCACCGAGGCGGCGTAGGGCACGCGCGGCTCGTCCGCCGGGTGCAGCATGTTCCACCGCTCGGCCTCCATCCCGTCCCGGCGCAGCTGCGAGAACGACGTGACGCTCCACACGTCCGACAGCACGCCGAAGTCCTGCTCCAGCAGCTCCGCCGCGGCCATCACCTCCCGGAGGATGGTCCCGGAGCCCAGCAGCTGCACGACCGGCTTATGCGATCGCCGCGCCGCCTCGCGCAGCGGGTACATGCCGCGCAGGATCCCCTCCGGGGCTCCCTCCGGCATCGCCGGGTGCGGGTAGTTCTCGTTCATCAGGGTGAGGTAATAGAAGATGTCCTCCTGCTCGGCGACCATGCGCCGGAGGCCGTCCTGGATGATCACCGCCACCTCGTAACCAAACGCCGGGTCATAGGCCTGGCAGTTGGGGACGACCGAGAACAGGAGATGGCTGTGGCCGTCCTCGTGCTGGAGGCCCTCGCCGTTCAACGTCGTCCGTCCCGCGGTCCCGCCGAGCAGGAAGCCGCGGGTGCGGCTGTCGCCGGCGGCCCAGATCAGATCGCCGACGCGCTGGTAGCCGAACATCGAGTAGTAGATGTAGAACGGCACCATCGGCACGTCGTGGCTGCTGTACGAGGTGCCGGCGGCGATGAACGACGAGATGGATCCGGCCTCGGTGATCCCTTCCTCGAGGATCTGGCCGTGCTCGTCCTCCTTGTAGAACATCAGCTGCTCGGAGTCCTCCGGCCGGTAGCGCTGTCCGAACGGCGAATAGATGCCGAACTGCCGGAACAGGCCCTCCATGCCGAATGTGCGTGACTCGTCCGGGACGATCGGCACGATGTGAGGCCCCAGCTGCTTGTCGCGCAGCAGCGCGGCCAGCACGCGGACGAAGGCCATCGTCGTCGAGATCTCGCGCTCGCCCGTGCCCTCCAGCTGGGACTTGAACACGTCCAGCGACGGGACCGGCAGCGACTCCGACCGCGGCCGGCGCGCCGGCAGGGCGCCTCCCAGCGCCTGCCGACGCTCACGCAGGAACTGCATCTCCGGCGAGTCGGCCGCAGGCTTGTAGTACTCGGCGTCGCGAACCTGCTGGTCGGTGAGCGGGAGCTCGAACCGGTCGCGGAACGCGAGCAGCGCGTCCACGTTCATCTTCTTGGCCTGGTGGGTGATCATCTGCCCCTCGCCGGACACGCCCATGCCGTAGCCCTTGATCGTCTTGGCCAGGATCACGGTCGGCTGCCCGGTGTGGCGGACCGCGGCGTCGTAGGCGGCGTAGACCTTCTGCTGATCGTGGCCGCCGCGGTTCAGCAGCCAGATCTCCTCATCGGACATGTGCGCGACGCGCTCGACCAGCCGCGGATCGCGACCGAAGAAGTTCTCGCGGACGTAGGCGCCGTCGCGGGACTTGAACGTCTGGTAGTCGCCGTCGACGCAATCCTCCATCACCTTGACCAGGGCGCCGTCGACGTCGGCGGCGAGAAGCTGGTCCCACCGGCTGCCCCAGATCACCTTGATCACGTTCCAGCCGGCGCCCCGGAAGTCGGACTCGAGCTCCTGGATGATCTTGCCGTTGCCGCGGACGGGGCCGTCGAGGCGCTGCAGGTTGCAGTTCACGACCCAGATCAGGTTGTCGAGTCCCTCGCGCCCGGCCAGGCTGGTCGCGCCCATCGACTCCGGCTCGTCCATCTCGCCGTCGCCGAGGAACGCCCACACCTTGCGGTCCGACGTGTCGGCCAGCCCGCGCGCGTGGAGGTATTTCATGAAGCGCGCCTGGTAGATGGAGGTGATGGCGCCGATCCCCAGGGAGACGGTGGGGAACTGCCAGAAGTCGGGCATCAGCCACGGGTGGGGATAGGAGGACAGCCCGTTGCCGTCGACCTCCTGGCGGAAGTTGTCGAGCTGCTCCTCGGTCAGGCGGCCTTCCAGGTACGCGCGCGCGTAGTTGCCCGGGGAGGAGTGGCCCTGGAAGTAGACGAGGTCACCCCCGTGCCTGCCGTCCGCTCGGCCTCCGGCCTCGCCTGATTGGGCGGGGCGGGCGGGACCGGTTTCATCCGGCGGCCCCTCACTCGGCGCGTGCCAGAAGTGGTTGAAGCCGACCTCCATGAGCGTCGCCAGCGACTGGAACGTGGCGATGTGCCCGCCGAGCTCGGAGGAGAGCTTGTTGGCGCGGACGACCATCGCGATCGCGTTCCAGCGCACGATCGAACGCAGCCGGCGTTCGATCGCCGGATCCCCGGGGAACGCCGGCTCGAGCTCACGCGCGATGGTATTGACGTACGCGGTGTTGAGGCTGGCGATGGGCCCCGTGCCGGCGTGCTGCGCACGCTCGATGACCCGCTTCAGCAGATCCCGCGCGCGGTCGACGCCGTCATGGGAGACGACGGCGTCCAGCGCCTCCAACCATTCGGTGGTCTCTACGGCGTCGGGATCGGTCGCCTCGCCGTCGGCACCGTGGCCGTTCGTGCTGGGCGGCTGCAGCTGGACTCTGTCAGTCAATGGCACTCCTTGAAAACCCCTACAACGCGACTATACCCCTGTGAACGCAACACAACGGCCCGTCGCGCAACCGGCGATTCCCGTAGGTTCCAGGGATGAGCCTGCGTCGGGTGGAGGGACTGCCGGGAGCGCCGTGGGATCGCCCCCTGGCCGGCATGCTGGACCGGATGACGGTCCACTCCGAACTGCTGGAGGGCAACCCGCTCGGCGATCCCGGGCGGCGGCCGCTCTACGTCTATCGCTCGCCCGGGGTCGTCGCCGACGGGCGCAAGCGGTTTCCCTCCATCTACGTCATCCAGGGCTACTCCGGGCAGGTCGACATGTGGCTCGGCCGCAGCGCGTTCGAGCCGACCGTCATCGAGCGCCTTGACGTGATGTTCGCGGCCGGCGACTGCCCGGACGCGGTGCTGGTCTTCGTCGACGCCTGGACGTCGCTCGGCGGATCGCAGTTCCTGAACTCGACGAGCACGGGTCCGTACCTGGACTACCTGTGCGACGAGGTCGTCCCGTTCGTCGACGAGCGCTATCCGACCGTGCCGGGGGCCGGGCACCGCGGGATCGCCGGCAAGTCCTCGGGCGGCTACGGTGCGATGGTCGTGCCCATGCTCCGTCCGGACGTGTTCGGCGGCCTGGCCTCGCATGCCGGGGACGCCCTGTTCGAGTGCTGCTATGCCCGGGACTTCCCGGTCATCGTCCGCCGGCTGCGCGACGACTTCGGCGGATCCTACGACGAGCTGCTGCGGCGGCGGACCGAGGAGCCGGTGTTCGACTGGGGGCGCTACGGCGAGGCGCTGTCGATGTATGCCTACGCGTGCGCGTACACGCCTGATCCGGCGCACCCCGGCAAGCCGCTGCTGCCGTTCGACGTCCGGTCCGGCCGGCTGATCGACGACGTGTGGCGGCGCTGGCTGGAGCTCGACCCGGTGCGCATGGCCGAGCCGTATGCCGGCGCGCTGCGGGGCATGCGCCGGATCTATCTCGATGCCGGCCGCCAGGACGAGTTCTTCCTCGACCTCGGCGCCCAGGCGTTCTCGGCGGAGCTCAGCCGGCTCGGCATCGACCATTCCCTGGAGCTTTTCGACGGCAAGCACGGCGGCATCTCCTATCGCTATCCGGGAGCGATCCGTGAGCTGGTGCTGGCGCTGCAATGACCCCACAGAGCTAAAAAGGAGCCTGATGACGATCACCGCCGACACCGATCTGGCGTTCGCCGGTCCGCTCGCGCTTGCGGCCATGGTCCGCGAGGGTCAGGTGCAGCCCCGGGAGCTGGTGGAGCTGTATCTGCGTCGCATCGAGGCGCTGGATCCCCAGCTCAACGCCTTCCGGGTGGTGGTGGCCGAGCAGGCCCTGGCCGAGGCTGACCGGGCCGATCGCACCGGGCCCCTCGCGGGAGTGCCGATCGGGGTCAAGGACGAGATGGAGATGGCCGGGCAGGTGGCCAGCCGGGGCACGCGGAGCTACGGACCACCCGCTGATGCCGACCACGTGGTGGTCCGCCGGCTGCGCGCTGCGGGGGCGATTCCGGTCGGCATCACCAATGCGCCTGAGCTGATGATCTTTCCCTGGACGGCGAGCGCCGCCAACGGCGTCACCCGCAACCCCTGGGATCCGACCCGGACCCCCGGTGGATCGTCTGGCGGCTCGGCCGCCGCCGTCGCCGCGGGCATGGTGCCGGCGGCGACCGCCGGTGATGGGGGCGGCTCGATCCGCATCCCCGCCGCCGCCTGTGGGTTGGTCGGCATGAAGCCGTCGCGCAGCCCGGCGTCCCTCGAGCTGACGACCGGCTGGCTCGGACTCACCGTGTTCGGCGCGCTGGCCCGGACCGTGGCCGACAGCGCCCTCCTGCTCGACGCCATCTATCTGAGCCCGGGCGGAACCTTCCGCTATCTCGAGGCGGCGGCGCGCGAGCCCGGCCGGCTGCGGATCGCCGTCTCCCGGAAGCTGCCGCCTGGTCAGCTGGGACGCGTGTCAGACGATCAACGTGGAGCCTGGGAGCGGATGGCGACCACGCTGCGCGGACTCGGCCACGAGGTGGTGGAGCGTGACCCCGCCTACGGGCTCGTGCAGGTCGAGTTCCTGCAGTACTGGCTGCGCGGCGTCTACGAGGAATCGCTGAGCGTTCCGAACCGCTCGACGCTGGAGCGCAGCACGCGCCAGATGGCCGCGGGCGGCCGCTACGCGGTGCCGCCCGCGCGCCGGCGGCGACTGATGGCCCAGCGCCGGAGCACGATCGCGCGGATCACGAAGCTGTGGGGCCAGGTCGACGTGCTCATGACGCCGGGGCTGGCCACAACGGCGATTGGTGCCGAAGGCGGCTTTGGGCGGTCGGCGCCGGTCGCCATCGATACCGCGGGGAGGTTCACCCCCTTCACCGCGCCGTTCAACGTCACCGGGCAGCCGGCGGTGTCCCTGCCCGCGGGCGTCGGCGCCGACGGCCTGCCCCTGAGCGTGCAACTCGTCGGTCGCTCAGGGGGCGAGGACGTGCTGTATTCCCTGGCCGCGCAGATCGAGACGGCGGCGCCGTGGGCCCATCGGCACCCGCAGGTCTCCTGATGTCCGGCATCCGGCTCCTCACCCGCGCGCTCGCCCTCGGAACATCCGCGTTTCTGCTGCTCGCGCTCTCGGCGTCCGCATCGGCGAAGGTCGGCTGGCTGTGCCGGCCGGGGGAGCATCCCAGCCCCTGCGCCGTGAGCCTGTCCACGACGGTCGTGACACCGACGCTGCAGCCGCGGGCCGTCGAGCATCCCGCGAGGGTCAGGCACCCGGCGATCGACTGCTTCTACGTCTACCCCACTGTCTCTGACCAGAAGACGACGCTGGCCAACCTGCACGTCGATCCGGAGGAGCGCTCGATCGCGCTCTACCAGGTGGCTCGCTACTCACAGTACTGCCGAGTGTTCGCACCGATGTACCGCCAGGTCACGCTGGCCGCCCTGTCCGCCGGCAACATGGAGACTCCCGCAGAGCTGACCCGTGCGCTCGCCGACGTCACCAATGCGTTCACCACGTATCTGACGAGGTACAGCCATGGCCGGGGCTTCGTCCTGATCGGCCACTCCCAGGGATCGTTCGTGCTCAAGGAACTGATCGCCAAGCAGATCGACCGCCGACCGGCGCTGCGCCGGCGCCTGGTCTCGGCCATCCTGCTGGGCGGCAACGTGCTCGTCAAGCGCGGCCGGCGAACCGGCGGAACGTTCAGCCACGTCCCCGCCTGCCGGTCGGCCGCCGAGCTGGGTTGCGTGATCGCCTTCTCGACCTTCGATCAGCCGCCGCCCGCCGACAGCATGTTCGGCCGCACGACGTCGCCCGGCGATCAGGTGCTGTGCACCAACCCGGCCGCGCTGGCCGGCGGCGCGGCGAAGATCGATCCCATCCTGCCGTCCCGGCCGTTTGCTCCCGGTACGCTGATCGCCGCCGCCACGTCGCTGCTGCACCTCACGCAGCCGAAGGTCGGCACGGAGTGGATCAGCGAGCCCGGCGCCTACCGCGCGCACTGCTCGTCGGCCGGCGGCGCCGATGTGCTGCAGATCACGCCCCTGGGGGGCGCCCAGACGCCGACCCCCAGTCCCACGCCCGCCTGGGGCCTGCACCTGCTCGATGCCAACATCGAGATGGGCAACCTGCTGTCGGTCATGCGCAGCGAGGCGGCGGCGTACACGCGCCGCCGGTAATCGGCCGGCGGTTGCGGTACACTCCCGTACCGTGACTGCCCTGGCTGAGCGGCTCACCCGCACGCCGACCGCTCTCGGCGCCCCCGCGTCGCCGGCCGGTCCCACCGACGCTCCAGCGACGGGCTGGCCCTCCGGTCCGGAGCTTCCGCCGCTGCTCCAGGGCCTGCGGTTCGGTCTGCGGCCGATGAGCTTCCAGCTCGCCGGTCACCGACGGTTCGGCGACGTCTGGACGCTGCGCCTGCCCACGCGCCGCGGCGGGTTCGTCGTCACCTCCCACCCGGATCATCTCGAATCGCTGCTGAAGGCCAAGCCCGCCGACGCTCCCTCGCTGACCGGGGAGTCGCCGCTGCGCCCCATCCTGGGTCCGAACTCGGTGCTGACCTCCGTCGGCGAGCGCCACATGCGCCAGCGCAAGCTGCTGCTGCCGCCGTTTCACGGCGAGGCGGTCGAGCGCTATGTCCGGATGATCTCCGAGGTGGCCGAACGCGAGATCGACACCTGGACCGCCGGCGAGCCGTTCTCGCTGGCGCCACGGATGCAGGCGGTCACGCTGGAGGTGATCATGCGCGGCGTGTTCGGTCTGGACGGCAGCCCGCGTCCGGGGACCGTCGAGTTTCGGATGCGGCAGACGATCCGGCGCCTGCTCGCCGCCTCGACGCACCCGCTCTACCAACTCCTGGAGCTGCGCAACGCCGGTGCGACCGAGGCGCACGGCGTGCTGGCGCGGATGCTGCAGATGGTCGACCGGCGGATGTACGCAGTCATCCGCGAGCGCCGGGCCGAGGCGGGCGTGGGCGGTCGCGACGACGTGCTCTCATTGCTGCTGGCCGCGCGGGACGAACGTGGCGAGCCGCTCACCGACCACGAGCTGCGCGACGAGCTGATGTCCCTCCTGCTGGCGGGCCACGAGACGACGGCCAACTCGCTGGCGTGGGCGTTTGAACGCCTCCTGCGCACCCCGGCCGCCTATGACCGGCTGCGCGAGGAGGTGCGCGGGTCCGACCGCCCGGCGGGGCAGGCGTACGTCGAGGCCACGATCCACGAGGCGATGCGCAACCGCCCCGTGATCCCGATGATCGTCCGGATGGTCACCCGTCCGTGGCGGCTCGGCGACCACGTCGTTCCCGCTCGCACCCCGGTGGCCGTCAGCATCATCGCGCTGCACCACCGCGACGACGTCTACCCGGAGCCGCTCGCGTTCGTGCCGGAGCGCTTCTTGGAGGTGAAGCAGGCGGATGGCCCCGGCGACGACGAACTTGAGGGCGAGGCTGGACGCCGAGCGTTCGTCAAGCCGGGGACGTACACGTGGATTCCGTTCGGCGGCGGGATCCGCCGGTGCCTGGGGGCGACGCTGGCCATGGCCGAGCAGCGGGTCGTGCTGGAGGCCATTGCCCGCCGCACCGACCTCTCGGCGCCGGATCCGGCGCCGGAGTCGCCGCGGATGCGCAATGTGACGATGATCCCGCGGGGCGGCTGCCGGGTCACCGTCCGGCATAGCCATCCCGCCTGACGTTCCCTAAGGTCATGGGCGTGTCAGCTGAGCGAGCCACCAGCGGCCACGTCCGCCTGTCCGAGGCGGCCGAGGGGGGAGGGCACCGCGAGCGGTTGATCGCGGCGATGGCGGCGTCGATCGACGAGAAGGGCTACCGCGACACCACGGTGGCCGACGTCGTCCGGATCGCGCGCACATCGCGGCGGAACTTCTATGAGCAGTTCGCCGATCGCGAAGCGTGCTTCCTCGCGCTCTTCGACGCCACCAACCACGCGATGATGCAGCAGATCTCCGGTGCGGTTCACCCCGACCAGCCGCTCGATCAACAGGTCGACAGCGCCGTCGATGCCTACATCGCCAACGTGATGGCCCAGCCCGCCCTGTACCGCAGCTTTGTCCGCGAACTGCCCGGCCTGGGCCAGGCCGGCGCCGACCGCGGGCTCGCCACGCTCGAGCGGTTCGCCGAGATGCTCGTCGGCTTCGTCGAGTCCGGTCGCCGGGCCCAGCCGGAGCTGCGGCTACGGCCGCTGGAGATGGACACCGCCATCATCATCGTCGGCGGGTTGCGCGAGCTGCTGGTCATCGCCGTGCAGCGCGGGCGGGACATGAGTGAGCTGCGCACCAGCGCGGGGGAGACGATCAAGGCGATTCTCACCGGGTCGCTGCTGGACTAGCCGGGTCGCCGGCGCGCGCGCGGTTCCTGAAGCGACGCCTGCCGGCTGACTCTGGCAGCGAAAGTGACGGAGGAAGGGGCCGGGGCGGCTCCGGGGGATCCGGTCGGCGTGACCGTGCATGGTGCGCCAAATCGGTGCGGCGAGGCGGGATTTGGCGCGGTTGGGGTGTTGAGCGTGCCCGTGGTGCCAAATCATCCGGGCGATGTCAGATTTGGCGCGAGCTGCACGCTGAAAACCGGTGCAACGGGGCGGGCGGAGGCGGCAGGTGGGAGGCGACAGGCGGGAGGCGACAGCCGGCAGGGTGGCGGCCAGCTGCCCGTTCTCGTTGATTGCCGTCGTCAAACCCTGCGTCACCCGCCGCCGGCCAGGCCACGGACGGTGCCCCGCGCCGCCGGGTGCTCACCCCAACTCCTCAGGTGGTATGCTCACGTACCACAGTCCCGGTACGGCGACGTACCGCGCTTGGCGACCATGAGGAGACCCCCGATGCTCCAGACCGATCGACGGGACGTGCAGATAGCCATTGCCGGCGCCGGCCTCTCCGGGCTCGGCATGGCGATCGCGCTGCGCGAGGAGGGGATCGATGATTTCGTCGTGTTGGAGCGGGCGGGGGCCCTGGGGGGGACGTGGCGCGACAACACGTATCCCGGCTGCGCGTGTGACATCGCCAGCGTCCTGTATTCGTACACGGACGCGCCGAACCCGGGATGGAGCCGGGCGTTCGCCCACCAGCCGGAGATCTGGGCGTACATGCGCGAGGTCGCCGATCGTCACGGTGTCGCCTCGCACATGCGCTTCGAGCATGAGATCACCGACGCCGCGTGGAGCAACGAGGCGGACCGGTGGGAGATCACGACGAGCCGGGGCGACTACACGGCCGCGATCCTCGTCTCGGCCACGGGCGCGCTGGCCGACCCGTCAATCCCGGATCTGCCGGGGCTCGACCGCTTCGCCGGAGCCATCTTCCACTCGGCCCGCTGGGATCACGACCAGGATCTGACCGGTTGCCGGGTGGCGGTCGTCGGCACCGGCGCCTCGGCCATCCAGTTCGTGCCGGAGATCCAGCCGCAGGTCGGCCACCTCGACCTCTTCCAGCGCACCCCGCCGTGGGTGCTGCCTCGCGGCAACCCGCCGATTCCCAAGAGCTGGCAGCGCCGCTTTGCCCGTCACCCGCGGCTCCTGTCGCTCATGCGTCGATCCGTGTTCTCCCTGTATGAGTCCTTCCACGTCGGCTTCAAGCATCCGGCCGTCATGAAGCTCGTCGAGCGCCGGGCCCGCGCGCACATCGCCAAGCAGGTTGCCGACCCGGTGTTGCGGGCCAAGCTGATTCCGGACTACCGGCTGGGCTGCAAGCGGATCCTCGGCTCCAACACGTGGTATCCGGCTTTGTCCCAGGAGAACGTCGATGTCGTCACGGCGGGCATCTCCGAGGTGACGCCGACCGGCATCGTCGATGCCGACGGGATCCACCACGA
This sequence comes from Solirubrobacteraceae bacterium, assembly GCA_035551855.1. Classification (GTDB taxonomy): domain Bacteria; phylum Actinomycetota; class Thermoleophilia; order Solirubrobacterales; family Solirubrobacteraceae; genus Palsa-465. Next base: position 19,468 of record DASZMK010000085.1, on the reverse strand, counting down.
GGTGGACACCATCATCTTCGGCACCGGCTTCCACGTCACCGACATGCCGTTCGCCGACCGCGTCCGTGGCCGTGACGGGCATACGCTCGCCGAGCACTGGCAGGGGAGTCCGAAGGCGCACCTGGGGATGGCCGTGAGGGGCTTCCCCAACCTGTTCATGCTGCTCGGCCCCAACACCGGCCTCGGTCACAACTCGGTCCTGCTGATGATCGAGGCGCAGATCGTCTACCTCAAGCGTGCGTTGCGCTACCGCCGCGACCACGGCCTGCGCGCGCTGGAGCCGACGCCGGCGGCGCAGGCGGCCTACGTCGAGGACGTGGACCGCGGAACGAGCGGCAGCGTGTGGACGGGCGGCGGTTGCCTGAGCTGGTACGTCGACGACACGGGCCGCAATTCGACGCTCTGGCCCGGTAGCGTCCGCGAGTACCAGCGCCGGCTCGCCCGGTTCGAGATCGGCGACTACACCACCGAGCTCCCGCGTCCGCTCCCGCGGCGCGAGCCGGTGCTCGTCTAACGCCAGGCCAGAGGAGACGCAGATGAGCAGGAAGAGGCTCGAACTCGACGGGCGGACGGCGTTCGTCTCCGGTGCGGCGTCCGGCATCGGCCGCGCGCTCGCTCAGCGCCTGGCCGCCCACCGCTGTCCGGTGGCGATCGCCGACCAGGACGAGGACGGGCTGCGGCAGACGTCAGAGTTGATCGGTGGGTTGGGTGGGCCCGTGTTGGCGCGCCGGCTGGACGTCCGCGACCGCCAGGCGCAGATGGCGTTCGCGGCCGAGGTGGCGGAATGGGCGCCCACGCCTCTGGGGTACGTCTTCAACAATGCGGGGGTGGCCACGTCGCAGGGCATCGCCGAGGGGTCGGTCGAGGACGACGAGTGGGTCCAGAGCATCAACTTCGACGGCGTGGTCAACGGCGTCCGGGCCTTCCTGCCGATCCTGCTGCGCCAGGACTCCGGCGTGATCGCCAACACCTCCAGCGTGTTCGGCCTGGTGGGAATCCCCTTCCAGAGCGCCTACTGCGCGTCGAAGTTCGCGGTGCGCGGCTTCACCGAATCGCTGCGCCACGAACTGCGCGGCACGGGCGTGAACGCGGTGACCGTGCATCCCGGTGGCGTGAAGACGAACATCGCCCGTAACGCCCGGTATCACGCTCATCCGCTGCGTCCGGACGTCTCCCATGAAGAGGCGGCCCGGCAGTTCGAGGCGATCGCCTTCACCACGCCGGACCGGGCGGCGAAGATCATCCACGAGGGCGTCAAGGCGGGCCGCAGCCGGATCCTCGTCGGCCCGGACGCGTACGTCTTCGACGGGCTCGCGCGCGTGATGCCGACGCGCTACTTCGACGTCCTCGAGTTCCTGGAGGAACGGGTCGCGCGTCGCGGATGACCCGGCGCTGCCCGGGGATTGCCTCAGCAAATCCGCCAACTGAGATCGACATCAGCGATTCCGCGTCTGCTTGGATGCAGTTGCCCGCCGCTGAGCCCAAGGAGCAGCACATGACCGCCACCTCCCCCCGCGAGATCCGACCCACCGACTTCCTCGCCATCGACGACCTCCTCGACGACGAGGAGCTGATGATCCGCGACACCGTCCGCGCCTTCGTGCGCGACCAGGTTCTGCCGTACGTGGGCGATTGGTTTGAGGAGGCCCGGATCCCGCTCGAGCTGGCGCCGGCCCTCGGCAAGATCGGCGTGCTGGGGATGCACCTCAGCGGCTACGGGTGCGCCGGGGCGAGCGCCACCGCCTACGGTTTGGCGTGCCTGGAGCTGGAGGCCGGCGACAGCGGACTGCGCAGCCTGGTGTCGGTGCAGGGGTCGCTGGCGATGTACGCCATCCACCGCTGGGGGTCCGAGGAGCAGAAGCAGGAGTGGCTGCCCCGGATGGCGGCCGGAGAGGCGCTCGGCTGCTTTGGGTTGACCGAGCCGGACGCCGGGTCGGATCCGGGCGCGATGCGGACGCGCGCCCGGCGCGACGGCGACGACTGGATCCTTCACGGTCAGAAGATGTGGATCACCAACGGCTCCGCCGCCGAGGTGGCGGTCGTGTGGGCGCGGACCGATGAGGACCCGCCCGCCCTCCGGGGGTTCCTCGTCCCGCGCGGCACGAAGGGATTCACCACCCAGGACATCCACCGCAAGCTGTCGCTGCGCGCGTCGGTGACCTCCGAGCTGCTGCTCGACGACGTGCGTCTGCCGGCGTCGGCGATGCTCCCGGAGGCGACCTCGCTGCGCGGCCCCCTGTCGTGCCTGAACGAGGCGCGGTACGGGATCGTCTGGGGGGCGATGGGCGCGGCCCGCGCCTGCCTGGAGGCCGCGCTGACGTACAGCAAGGAGCGGGTGGCGTTCGGCAGGCCGATCGCCGCGACCCAGATCCAGCAGCAGAAGCTGGCGACGATGGCGCTCGAGGTCAACCGGGGAACCCTGCTCGCCCTGCACCTGGGGCGGATGAAGGATGACGGGCGGCTCCGTCCCGAGCACGTCAGCATGGGCAAGCTCGGAAATGTCAACGCCGCCCTCGAGGTGGCGCGCACGGCTCGTCAGGTGCTCGGCGCCAATGGGATCACGCTCGAGTATCCGGTGATCCGGCACATGAACAACCTCGAGTCGGTGGTCACCTACGAGGGGACCGCCGACGTGCACGCGCTCGTGGTCGGCGAGGCGCTGACCGGACTCAACGCGTTTCGCTGAGGGCCGCACGGTCCGCTACGGTCACACCATGCCAGCCCGCGAGAAGCCCCAGGTGGAGGTCCCGTCCGACCAGCCGCCGTCCTACCAGCTGGAGATCGACGACCTCGAGGTCGGAGCTGGCGACGAGGCGGTCGCGGGTCAGATCGCCGAGGTCCACTACGTCGGCGTGTCGTGGAAGAACGGCAAGCAGTTCGACGCGTCCTGGGACCGGGGTCAGACGTTCAAGTTCGCGCTCGGCAAGGGCCAGGTGATCGCCGGCTGGGACCAGGGGGTCCAGGGCATGAGGGTTGGCGGCCGGCGGCGGATCACCATCCCGCCGATGCTCGCCTACGGCAAGCGTGGCGCGGGCGGCGTCATCGGCCCGGACGAGACGCTCGTCTTCGTCGTCGACCTGATCACCGTCCGCTAGACCGCCGCCACCCCGCTCGGGGAGCCGGCGCCCGGCGACCCCGCGGCTCAGCGGCCGGGGTGGCGAAATGCCTTGAGGGCGCGCCGGCCGTGCTGCTGCACGAGGCGCTCGATCTTCTGCTGGCGCTGGCGCTGCTGCCGCTGAGCCCGCTCGCGCAGATGTCGATACATCGTGTGCTGAAGGCCGGGCTCTGCGTCGTGACTGCTGGATCTGCCGGTGACTGACATCTCGTCACAGTAGGCCCGGCGGCCGGACGGTACATCGAGGCAGACTCCGGGTTGTGGGTCCGTAGTCGCAACGCGAGCCGAGCGCCGGGGCTGCCTGTGGCACCGGCCGCTGCCTCGGCTACGCTGTAGCCAACCCGACGATGCGAGAAGCAATCGTCCACGTTTCATCTCTGGCCGGAAGCCCCCTGCTGGATTCCGCGGGAGACCGTCTCGGTCGAGTCGAGGACGTCGTCGCGCGCCTGGACCAGGGCGACGGCCTGCCGCCCGTCATCGGGCTCAAGGCGCGGATCGGCGGACGAGATTCGTTCGTGCCGATCGACCGGGTCCAGGCCCTGGAGCCGGCGGCCGCGCGCACGTCGACGACGAAGCTCGATCTCGCGCAGTTCGAGCGTCGGCCGGGCGAGGTACTGCTGCGCCAGGACGTTCTCGATCACAGCCTTATCAACGTCACGACGGCGCGTCTGGTCAAGGCGCGCGAGGTGGAGCTGATCTGCGACAACGGCCCCTGGCGGGTGGCCGGCATCGATCCCAGCCTCCGCCCGCGCCTGTGGCGCCTGCTCCCGCGGCGTTTCCGCGGGCATGACACGGAGCACCGGGAGTTCATCGCCTGGACCGATCTGGAGCCGCTGGTGGCGCACGTACCGAGCTCGCGCCTGAAGCTGGCGGCACGGCGGCTCGGCCGGCTGCACCCGGCTCAGATCGCCGATCTGGTCGAGGCCGCCTCACACGAGGAGGGCGAGGAGATCCTGGAGGCGGTGGGGCACGACAAGGAGCTCGAGGCCGACGTCTTCGAGGAGCTTGACGACGAGCACCAGGTGGAGTTCCTGCGCGAGCGCTCCGACACCGAAGTGGCGGCGGTGCTGGGGCGGATGGCCTCAGACGACGCCGCCGACCTGCTGCTCGAGCTGGAGCAGGATCGCCGCCTGCCGGTGCTCAACCTCCTGCCGCCGGCCAAGCGCCGCAAGCTGACGAACCTGCTCGGCCACAACCCCTCGACGGCCGGGGGCCTGATGAACCCGGACTTCGTCTCCGCTCCCTCCACGGCGTCGGTGAGCCAGGCGATCGCGCAGGTCCGCGGCAGCGAGCTCGGACCGCAGCAGGTGTCGATCATCGTCGTCGTCGACGACCGCGGCGTGCTCGCCGGCGCGGTCCCCCTGTCCGAGCTCGTCCGGGCGGGCGAGGCGCAGGCGCTGACGGACCTGATTGAGGCCGGCGATCCGGCGGTGACCGCGGAAGCCGATCTGCCCGAGGTCGCGCGGCTCATGACCGACTACAACCTGATCGCGATGCCCGTCCTGGACGCGGACGGGAGACCGGTCGGCATCATCGCTGTCGATGATGTCCTGGAGCTGCTGCTTCCCGAGCAGTGGCGGCGCCGCGCCGGCATCGCCCGCGACTGAATCTGGGAGCCGGGCGCCGAACCGGCGCTGGTACCCTCGTTCCAGCCACATCTGTGGCGTCGGCGATTCCACTTCATGAGAGATCCAAACGAACATCAAGACGGCGAGCTACCGCGAAGTAGCCGCCCGCGGCTGATTGTCGTGAGGGTCCCGGTACGAGCCGAAGCCTGAGCTTCGGCCCCTCGGCCCCCTCCGCTTTCGGCCCTCCGAGAGCGGGCAGGAAGGAGGTCGAGCACAATGGCGGAGAATCCGGCGGGGCGCAGCCCAGCCCAAGCACCCCAGCCGCCGGTCCACGACCCGGGGGGCGAGCGCTTCGTGCTCGACTCCGCCCACGTCGGCGACATCCAGGGCGCGTTCGGAACCATCGGCCAGCACGAGGAGGCCCACCGCGGACTGCGCTCGCGACTGCTCGCGCTCCTGGCGATCATCGGGCCCGGGCTGATCGTGATGGTCGGCGACAACGATGCCGGCGGCGTCGCCACCTACACCCAGGCCGGCCAGGGCTTCGGCACCAGCCTCTTGTGGGTGCTGCTGCTGCTGATCCCGGTGTTGGTCGTCAACCAGGAGATGGTCGTGAGGCTCGGCGCGGTCACCGGGGTTGGCCACGCGCGCCTGATCAACGAGCGCTTCGGCCGGTTCTGGGGCTGGTTCTCCGTCGGTGACCTGTTCCTGCTCAACTTCCTGACGATCGTCACCGAGTTCATTGGGGTCAGCCTCGCGCTCGGCTACCTCGGGGTCTCGAAGTTCATCGCCGTGCCCGTCGCCGCCACCGGCCTGATTGCCATCACCGCCACCGGCAGCTTCCGCTCATGGGAACGCGGGATGTTCGTGTTCGTCTTCGCCAACCTCCTCGTGATCCCGCTGTTCTTCATGGCCCACCCGCACTGGGGGCCGATCGTCCATGGGTTCTTCGTGCCCGGCATCCAGGGCGGGGCGAATTCAAGGTCGCTGGTGCTCATCATCGCCATCGTCGGCACGACGGTGGCGCCCTGGCAGCTGTTCTTCCAGCAGTCGAACATCATCGACAAGCGGATCACCCCCCGGTGGATCAACTACGAGCGGCTCGACACGTGGATCGGTGCGTTCGTCGTCGTCATCGGCGCTGCTGCGCTCATCTGCGTCCCCGCCTTCGCATTTGCCCACACGCCGTACGCCGGTCACTTCGTCGATGCCGGAGTGACCGCCTCTCAGCTCGACCACGTCCTCGGCGGGGTGGCCGGTGCGTTCTTCGCCCTCGTGCTCCTCAATGCCTCGCTCATCGGGGCCGGGGCGCTGACCCTGTCCACGAGCTACGCGTTCGGCGACGTCTTCGGCACGAAGAGCTCGCTGCACCGCACCTGGCGGGACGCCAAGCAGTTCTACGCGATCTTCGCCGGCCTCGTCGCCGGCGCGGCGGTGATCGTCCTGATCCCGGGCGCGCCGCTGGGGGTCATCACCGAGGCCGTTCAGGCGCTGGCGGGCGTCCTGCTGCCCAGTGCGAGCGTGTTCCTGCTGCTGCTCTGCAACGACGCCGAGGTCCTCGGCCCGTGGCGCAACAAGCCGTGGCTGAACGCCGTCGCCGTCACCATCGTGTCCGTGCTCGTGCTCCTGTCGCTGATCCTGATGGCGACCACGGTGTTCCCGTCGATCAACGTCACCCAGTTCGCGCTCATCGGCGGCGCGGTGCTGTTCACCGGCCTGCTCGGCTTCGGCGCCGTCTCCGTGTGGCTGTCACGCCGCCGGCCCGCCGGGCCGCCGGCGCCCGGTCCTGCGGTTCCCAAGGAGCAGTGGACGATGCCGCCGCTGACGCTTCTCGGCCGGCCGAAGTGGTCGACGGGCCGCAAGGTCGCAATGCTGACGCTCCGCGGCTACCTCGTCGTCTCGGTCGTCCTGCTGATCGTCAAGGCCGTTCAGCTCGGCGGCGGGTAGCGGCGACGAACTGCTCCCAGGTCTGCCGACCGCCGTGTGAGCCGGGCGCCGCAGGGTCTCGTCCGACGCAGGTCGCCGCGCCCTGCAGGTGTGTCCGAGGCGGCGTGGACCACCAGCTCCGCCCCGTCGAGCGCCTCCGGCAGGCCGGCGCCGGTGGACTGATCGCCGACCTGCGTGCCGTCGCCCGCATGACGCCGGTCACGTGCGGCATGATGGTAACGCCTCTCGCGGAGGCGCTTGTTAGCTTGCCCCGTATCCATCCGTTCGCCAGACAGCCCCCGGGACGGATGATCGGATGCCTCGTGGCGATGATCGCCATCCTTGCCCTCGCCGGATGCGGGGGCAGCGGCGCCGGCGCCGGGAAGGCGGCGGCCGATCCCGCCGCGGCGACCGTCGCCTCGGTCCCCCTGGCGCGGCCTCAGGTGGTCGAGCCGTCCGCGGGCGTCCAGGCCGGCGCCGCCTCCGCCAGCCCTCCGGCCGGTTCGGCACCGGTGGGGGACGTGAACGCCCACGCGCCGCCGCTCTCGGCGGTGCGGGCCGAGCTGCGCATGGAGGTCGTCGCCGCCCGCGTCTCGAGCGCCACGTACATCAACCCTCTGCGCTACGTCTCGGTCTGGGAGCGGACCGATCAGGGGGTCGACGCGACGATGCCCGCCGGGGCGCCCATCCTCGCCCCCTGCCGGGTCAAGGTCCTCGCCATCATCCCGAACTGGTACGCCGGCCAGCCGCTCGTCTACTTCGAGCTGCTGGACGGGGCCGACGCCGGGAAGGTGCAGTACGTCGCGGAGGAGATCACCAACATCGCTCCCGGCGGCACGATCCTCCAGCAGGGTCAGGCGATCGCCCGCTACGCCACGTCGGGTACCGGGATCGAATACGGATGGTCGACGCTCGACGGGGTGACGCTCGCGCGGGCCACCGGCGGCTATGAGGAAGGGCAGGTCACGCCGGCCGGCCAATCGATGCGCGACTGGCTGAACAGCCTGGGCGCCAACGCGGGAAGCTCCTGACCGCTGCGGATGCCGTCAGCCCGCCAGCCCGGCGGCGGACACCTCATCGGCATCGAGGACCAGGTCGACGGTCACGATTCGCTCGCCGGTGACGGTGAAGGCGACGGCGCCGAGTCGCCGGTCCCCCTCCAGGATGACCAGCCCGGCCGCGCCGTTGACGGTTGCCGGGTGGCAGCGGTGGGCGAAGATCGGACCCTGGAGCGTCGTGAACCGCGCCACCCGCTCGGCTCCGGCGACGCGGGGGGGCACGAGGCCGGGGATCCCGCCGGCGTAGGCCCGGAAGACGACGTCGGGGTCCAGCACCTCCAGGAGGGCCTCGAAGTCCCCGGCCCGGGCAGCCGCCAGGAATGCGGCCACGACCCGGCGCTGCCGCGACAGGTCCGCGTCCGGCTCCGGCGTGGCCCCGCGGATCCGGCGCCGTGCCCGGCTGGCCAGCTGCCGCGTCGCCTCCGGGGTCCGTTGCACGATGGGCGCGATCTCGGAGAACGGCACGCCGAAGGTGTCGTGCAGGACGAAGGCCAGTCGCTCCGGTGGACTGAGCGTCTCGAGCACGACGAGCAGCGCCAGGCCCACGGAATCGGCGAGGAGCAGCTCATCGGCGGGGTCAGGCGAGTCGCCGGCGACCAGCGGTTCCGGAAGCCAGTCGTCGATCGGAGCCTCGCGCCGCGACTGGCGCGCCCGCAGCATGTCGATGCAGACCCGGCCGAGGACCGTCGTCAACCAGCCGCCGAGATTGTCGATCGCCTCCGTCTCGGAACGTGTCAGTCGCAGCCAGGCCTCCTGGACTGCGTCCTCGGCATCCGTCACCGAGCCGAGCATCCGGTAGGCGACGGCCTGCAGCCGAGGCCGCTGGCGCTCGAATTGCTCTGACTGCCACGTCTGCCCGTCCATCGCTCACATCCTCAGGTGGGGTGTACGGTGATGACGGATCGGCCGCCCCGAGTGTGACGAAATTGGACGGGACGACGGAAATCCAGCCCAGGACGCCCAGCCGCCGGCGCGGCGACGACATCCGCCCGCCGTTGTTCGTCGTTCACGGCCGCAACGATCCGCACGCCGCCTCGACAGCCGGCTCAGCGCCTATCCACCGGCGTTCGCGTTCCTTGACGAGGTGCTCGGCCACTAGCGCAGCCCCGGCCGGGATGCCGCCGCGACCGGGGAGAACGCGGCGGCATCCGGGGCTCACCACACGGCAGCCGCGGGGCGCTGGCTATTGAGCGCCGGACGGTGCGGCGGCCGTCTGCGGCGTGCCGGCCGCCGCGGCGGTCGACGTGGGGGCGGACGTCGATGCCGGGGCGGTCGGTGCCGGCGCCGTCGCGGTGCCGGTGGTGGCCGTCGTGGCCGGGGGGGTGGGGGCCGCCGTAGCTGTGCCGCCGGCGGCGGGGGTGGCCGGAGGGGTGGTGGCCGGGGTGGTCGTTGGGTCGGTGGTCGCCGGGACGGGGGCGGCGGGGGCGGGGGTTGCGGCTGCCGCGGGGGTGGTGGCTGCCGCGGGGGTGGTGGCGGCCGCGGGGCTGGGGGCTGGGGTGGTGGTCGCCGGGGCCGCGGGGGGTGGGGCGGGGGTGGTGGCTGCCGGGGGTGGGGTGGCGGCGGCCGGGGCCGCGGGCGCTGGGGCTGGGGCGGGGACGGTGGCTGCCGCGGCTGCGGTGGTCGCCGCCGGGGCCGCGGGGGCTGGGGCGGGGGTGGTGGCTGCCGGGGCTGCGGTGGTAGCCGCGGGGGCTGGGGCTGGGGTGATGGCCGCCGGCGCGGCCGGGGTGGTGGCCGGCGCGGCCGGAGCCGCCGCGGGTGGGGGGGTGGCTGCCGGCGCGGCCGGAGCCGCGCTCGTGGTGGCGGCGGGCGCGGGCTGGCTGCCCGTGCCGGCGCTGCTCGGGGCCGCCGACACGGCGGCGCCGCCGCTCCCCTGCTGGGCGGCAACGTCGGCGGAGTACGCCGTCGTCGCGCCGGTGCGCGTCGTGCTCGACGTCTTCTTCGACTTCGTCGACGACCTGCGGCCAACGAGCTTGGCGTTGGTGGTCGTGGCCGTGCGGGAGGCGCTGGCGGCGACGGCGGTGGGGGTCCCCCAGGTGCGACCGCTGGAGTGCTGGCTGAGGAGGCCGTTGATCACCGACTGCATCCGGGAGCCGCCGCCCATCGGACCCGGCGGGTAGAAGCCGATCTCCAGATGCGGCCCGGTCGAGATCCCGACGATGCCGTAACCGACCTGGCTGATCTGCTGGCCGGCCTGGACGTGGTCGCCGACGTGCACCGTGTCGCTGCCGGCGTGTCCGTAGTAGACCTCCAGGCCCTTGAGAGGACCGGACGTGATCTGCAGGATCGGCGCGTTCGGCCCGAAGCCGCTGATTCCCTCGCCGATGATCACGCCGTCGCCCATTGCGTACAGCGGGGTGCCACCGGGCGCCGCGTAATCCACGCCCTGGTCGACCGATCCATTCACGATGTACTGGCGGGGCAGGGGAAGCGCGACCCCGTTCGAGAGCACGTAGGTCGACGGCTGCGTGGTCGAGCTGGGCGGCGTGACGACGGCGACCGGCTGGGTCCCGGATGAGCCCGTGGAGCTTGAGGTGGACGAGCCACTGGGGCTTGAGGTGGACGAGCCGCTGGTGCTCGGTGCGGGCGAGCCGGCCGACTGCCCGCTGCCGTCACCGGTGCCTGGGCTTGCGGAGCCTCCCGCCGCCGGCGCGCCCTGGCCGGCGGTGCCGCCCAGCGCCGGCGCAGCGGTGGGGGACGACTGCTGCGTCCCGGTCGTCGCGGCGGGGGTCGCCGCGCGCGTGCTCGACCCCTCTCGCTGCGCCGAGCCGGTGGACGCGGCGTTCGCGCGCCGGCTGTCGCTCACGGTCGTGTTGGCGACGTTCAGGCTGGCGGAAGCCTGCGGGGCGGCGGCCGAGGACGCCGGAGCCGAATGCGACGCGGACGCGGACGCCCCGGTCGCCGGAGCGGCGGACGTCCCGGCGGCGCCGCCCAGCACCAGGACCGGCGCCTTGAACATGACCGCCCACGTCCGCACGTCGATCGTGCCGGTGGTGGCGAGCTTGTGGCCCCGCTGGAACTCCCGCACCGTGTCCCGGGTGAGCGGCCCGTAGATTCCGTCCACAGTCAGGTGGGTGACCGGCAGCACCTCGTCGAGGCGTCGCTGGGCAGCGGCGACGAGCGCGCCTGCGCTCCCCACATGGAGGACCACGCGCTGGGCGCTTCCCTGCAGCAGCCCATCGCTACCCGTGTCGGTCGTGCCGACGGGGGTGGTCCCGGAGCCGGACTCAGCGGCGGCGATGCTGGGCGGTATCACCGGGCCGGCGGCGAGCGCGGCGCTGACGGCAAGCGACGCGCTCTTGCGCCGCCGCCGGGCCCGGCGCCCCAGTTCAGCGAGTCGGCGCCGCTGACGCGAGCGGGCGAGGGAGCGGTCCCACAGATCGGCGGAGCCGAGATCTCGAATCACGGGGAAACCTGGACGTACCGCATCGAAGCGTGCAGTGGACAACCTGTACTCCTTTTCGGTTCTTGCCTCCGGGGTTAGCTGACGGGCTCGCGTGACCGTTCACGCTACGTCGTGCTCTGACGACGATTCGCCCCGGCGGCCGAAGCCGCAACGGGTCCCCCGGTCTCCGCCACCGCTGGACGAAGACTCGGCAGTGAAACTTTCGGCGCAGCATAGACCAGTCAGCGGCAAATTGGTGAGTTTCGGGCCTTGCCGGGCACGTATGGGCACTCGCGCGCGAGATGCGGACACGGACGGAGCGGTGGGGAGGCACCCGTAGGCCTTTCGGCGCGATCGCGGGAAGCCCTGCGTCCGAGGGCCTGACTCGGAGGGAGATTCGGCCGTTTTACGGCAATAACACCCCAGAGTCGTTGTCCGCCGATCCCCGGGGACCCGGGCTCGGCACCGCCCCGGCGGCCAATGCTCGGCTAACGCTGGACTTCCGCTGGAGCGGCTGTTGAGATCTAACGGGAACATGGCGTACCGAAGGTCGAACTCGGGCAGGATCTACCGGTGATGCTGCCCGGCCGGACGAAGGTGTTCTCGATCGTGCTGGCCGGCGGCGAGGGTCGCCGCCTGTCGCCGCTCACGCTCGACCGGGCGAAGCCGGCGGTCCCATTCGGCGGCAACTACCGCCTGATCGACTTCGCGCTGTCGAACCTCGTCAACGCCGGGTACCGGAAGATCGTCGTACTCACCCAGTACAAGAGCCACTCGCTGGACCGGCACATCTCGCTGACCTGGCGGCTGTCGACGCTCCTGGGCAACTACGTTGCGCCGGTGCCGGCCCAGATGCGTCGCGGCCCGTACTGGTTCCAGGGGTCGGCCGATGCGATCTACCAGAATCTGAACCTGCTGCGCGACGAGTGTCCGGATCACGTCATCGTGTTCGGCGCCGACCACATCTACCGCATGGACCCGTCGCAGATGCTGCGCCAGCACATCGAGTCCGGCGCGTCGGTCACCGTGGCGGCGCTGCGGGTGCCGATCGAGCAGGCCGACCAGTTCGGCGTGATCGAGACCGCCTCCGACGGCCGGACCATCATCGCCTTCCACGAGAAGCCCGCCCATGCCGTCGGGCTACCGGATGCGCCGGACCAGGTCTACGCCTCGATGGGCAACTACGTGTTCTCCGCCGATACCCTGGTCGACGTTGTGACGGCGGACGCCGAGGCCCGCGAGTCCTCGCATGACATGGGCGGCAACATCATCCCCATGCTCGTGCGGTCCGGAAGCGCGCAGGTCTACGACTTCTCGCGCAACGAGGTTCCCGGAGCGACCGAACGCGACCGCGGCTACTGGCGGGACGTGGGGACGCTGGACGCGTTCTACGACGCCCACATGGACCTCATCTCCGTCCACCCGGTGTTCAACCTCTACAACATGGAATGGCCGATCCTGACCCACCACGACCCGCTGCCGCCGGCGAAGTTCGTGTTCGCCGACGACGGGCGCACCGGGCATGCGTTGGACTCGATGGTCTGTGAGGGCGTCATCATCTCCGGGGCCAGCGTCCGGCAGTCGGTCCTGTCGCCGGGCGTCCGCGTGCACGACTATGCGGAGGTGGTGGGATCGGTTCTGTTCTCCGGAGTGGCGGTGGGTCGCGGTGCCGTCATCCGCAACGCGATCATCGACAAGGACGTCGTGATCGAGGCCGGCGCCGAGGTCGGCGTCGACATCGAGCGCGATCGCGAGTTGTACACCGTGTCCGCCGGTGGCGTGGTGGTGATCCCGAAGGGGGCGCGGGTTCCGGCCGGCACGCGCGCCTGACCGTGCGCGTCTCGCTGCTCACGCGCGAGTACCCGCCGGAGGTCTACGGGGGCGCCGGAGTCCACGTCGAATATCTCAGCCGGGAGCTGCGCCCTCTCGTCGAGCTGAGCGTCCACTGCTGGGGCGCGGATCGCGACGATCCGGGCGTTCACGCCCACCGGCCCTGGGAGGCCCTCGCCGGCCGGGCGCCGCACCTCGCCGCATTGCAGGCCCTGTCGGTGGACCTGGTGATGGCGGCCGGAGTCGGCGATGCCGACGTCGCCCACTCCCACACGTGGTACGCGCAGTTCGCCGGCCACCTGGCGAAGCTCATCCACGGAATTCCGCACGTGAGCACCGTTCATTCCCTGGAGCCGCTGCGGCCGTGGAAGGCTGAGCAGCTGGGGGGCGGCTACGCCCTGTCCAGCTTTTGCGAGCGGGTGGCGCTGGAGGCGGCCGACGCCGTCATCGCCGTCTCGCAGGGGTCCAGGCGCGACATCCTCCGCTGCTACCCGGCGGTCGACGAGCGGCGCGTCCAGGTCGTCTACAACGGGATCGACACCGACGAGTACAAGCCAGACGCCGGCACGGATGTGCTCGAGCGCTTCGGCGTCGACCCCGGGCGTCCGTCAGTGGTGTTCGTCGGTCGGATCACGCGCCAGAAGGGCGTCCCGCTCCTGCTGCGCGCCGCCGCCGACTTCGACCGCTCGGCTCAGCTGGTGCTGTGCGCCGGCGCTCCGGACACGCCGGAGATGGGCGCCGAAGTGGCGGCCGGCGTCGAGCGCCTGCAGGCCGAGCGCGACGGCGTCATCTGGATCGACCAGATGCTGCCGAAGACCGAGGTCATCCAGCTGCTCAGCCACGCCACCGTGTTCGCCTGCCCATCCATCTACGAGCCGCTGGGGATCGTCAATCTGGAGGCGATGGCCTGCGAGACGGCGGTCGTGGCGTCCGCGACCGGAGGCATCGTCGAGGTCGTCGTCGACGGTGAGACCGGATTCCTCGTCCCGCTGGAGCAGCGGTCCGGATCCATCGACCCGGTCGATCCCGCCGGGTTCGCCTCGGCGTTCGCCGAGCGCGTGAACCGGCTGATCGCCGACCCGCAACTGGCCAGGGAGATGGGCGACGCCGGCCGGCGGCGCGCGATCGAGCACTTCAGCTGGCCGACGATCGCCGAGCAGACAGTCTCCATCTACAGAAGCGTGATGCCGTAGGCTGGCCGGGGTGCCGCACCGCCACCCATCGCTGCTGGCCGCCCCCCCGCCGGCGGCCGGACGGCAATGGCTGACGAACGCGCGGCTCTTCGACGGCACCGGCGCGGCCGTGCGCGAACGAGCCGGCGTGCTCGTGGCAGACGGACTGATCTCGCGCGTCGGCGACGCGGCCGACGCGGCGCCGGAGGGGGCCGAGGTGCTCGACCTCGGCGGCCGGATGCTGATCCCGGGCCTGATCAACATCCACGTCCACGCCCAGGGGCGCGAACCACACCCGGAGCACGGGGCCGAGGCGATTCTGCCCGGCACCGCGGCGCACTTTCTCCAGGACGGGCTGCGGGACACGCTGCGGATGGGCGCGACCACGCTGCGCAACGTCGGTGGCCAACGCCGGGAGCCGCAGGAGGCCCGCCAGGCGATGCGCTACGGCGCGTTTCGCGGACCGCGGCTGCTGACGTGCGGCTTGATCATCTCGGCCACGGCTCCCGGCGGCCGCTTCTACGGCGCCATGTACCGCGAGGCCGACGGCCCGGACGAGATCCGCAAGGCGGTCCGGGAACAGCTGCGCGAGGGGGCGGACTTCATCAAGGTGATGACCACCGGCGCCCGCTCCAACGAGCTCGAGGATCCCGAGCCGACACAGCTCACCGAGGCCGAGCTCACCGCCGCCGTCGAGGAATCGCATCGCATGGGGGTCAAGGTGGCCGCTCACGCCGAGGGCCTGCTCGGAACCATGGCGGCAATCGAACACGGCATGGACACGATCGAGCACGGGATGTATCTCAACCAGCGGCCGGACCTGCTGGAGCGGATGGCGGCGCGTGGGCAGGTGCTGGTGCCGACGCTCAGCGGCTACTACTGGATGGCCGGTCTCGGCGAGGCCATCGACCCCGCGCAGGCGACGCCGAGCCCGGACATGCTCCCCGCCCTCGTCGACCTCGCCCACCACAATCTAAACGAGGGCACCCGCAGCATGCGGGCGGCGCGCGACGCCGGGGTCAAGATCGCGGTCGGCTCCGACCGCGATGGGCTCCGGGGCAACGACACTGCCCTGGAGCTGGTGCGCATGGTCCACCACGGCCTGAGCCCGGCGGAGGCGCTGCGGAGCGCCACCGGGGTGGCCGCGGATGCGATCGGCCTGCAGAGCCACATCGGAACGGTGCAGCCGGGCCGGCTCGCCGACCTGGTCGTGCTCGACGGTGACGTGGTTCGGGAGCCGGAGCTGCTGCTCGACCGGCGACGGATCTGGCTGGTGCTGCAGCTGGGCCAGCCCGTGGGCGGCGCCGCCCTGGAGGCACCCGGAACGCCGCCAGCAGGTCACGGGCGCGACGTCGTCGACTCGCCCGCCTGATCGCGCACCGCGCCGGCGGCCGTGACCGGGGTGTGGGATTCTGGTCGCCCCTGCGATCCAGAGGAGGGACGATGAGTCCGCGAGTCACCAGCGATCTGCTGCTGGTCGGCAGCCTGCCGGCCGAGTCCACCGACGCCGCCTTCCGGGCCGGTGCCGAGCTGTTCGGCGACATGGTGTTCGCCCTGCCGGATGGCGAGACCGGGCCGCGGGCCGCGTGGGTGGGCTACGAGCGTGAGCAGCTGACGCGTCCTCACCGGGACGTGATTGTGATTGAGGAGACCGAGTCGCCCACCGGCATCCCCAGGCATGCGTATGAGACGCCGGTGTTCGGCCTGCGCGACGGGGTGAGCGAGCTGCGCTTCGATTCCTGGCCGCGCATCGACGATGCGATCGCCTCCTACCAGCGCTTCCGCGAGCTGCGTGACGACGGGGTGATCCCGGCCGGACTGCGGTTTCAGGTGGGGCTGCCCTTTCCATCGAGCGCCCTGAACGCGTTCAAGGCCGACTATGCGCACGACTATCCGGTGGCCGAGCGCGGCTTTGAGGAGCTCGTCGCCCGTGAGCTGGCGCGCCTGACCCAGGAGATCCCGGCGGCTGATCTGGCGATCCAGTGGGACTGCGCGTACGAGACCCAGGACATCGAGGGTGTGCTGGCGTGGACGTCGGAGGGAGCCTGGGAGCGCTTCGCCGGGCCGGTCACGCGGCTGACCCGTCTGATCCCCGAGGACGTACTGGTTGGCTATCACCTCTGCTACGGAACCTTCCCCGAATGGCCGATGTACGAGGCCCGTGACTATGGGGTGCTCGTCCGGATGGCGAACTTCGCAGTCGCGAATTCCGGGCGGATCGTCGATTGGCTGCATCTCGCCGGGCCGCGCTATCTGCGCAGCGAGGACAGGAGCTTCTTTCGTCCGCTCATCGATCTCGAGCCCCGCGACGCGCGGCTGTTTCTGGGAATCGTGCTGCCGATCGACGGCGTCCGAGGTCTCCAGCGCCGGCACGCGACGGCATCGCGGTACCTCGGCGACTTCGGCGTCGCAATGTACTGCGGGTTCGGCCGCCAGCCCGGCCGGGATGGAATGGAGACGATGCGGGAGCATCGCCGTGTCGTGGATGCGGTGACATCGGCCGCCTGAGGGCCACCGATCGGTCAAAGGACGCCCCGGGACGACCCGGATCCCTCCGGATCGCCCCGGGGCTCGGTCGGGGAAGTGGGGGCGCAGTTCCCCGACGTTTTGGTGGGCCGCGGCGGCCCAGAGCTCTCAGGTCACTGACGGGCGGCCGAGGGGAGGCTGCTCAGGCGGGACGCGTCACTCACCGTCACCGGGATCGTCACGATCGCGGCATCGGCAATGCGCGCCCCTTGGTCGCCAGCATCCGGGGAAGTGTCAAGAGGTTCCCCGGGCGAAGCAATACGACGATTCACCGATTTGATCAGGCGCCCGCGGCGTGGTCACCCGCGCGCGGCCCGGCCCTCAGTCGCCACCGCGTCCCCCGGATCCAGCACAAACCCGACAGGATCCACATAATCCGGATTGGATACCCCTCCGGTGGCGCTGAACGTGTGGGGGTGCGTCACCAACATCTCGGTGAGCAAGCCGGCATCGGTGGTCCCGGCGTCATAGGCACACAGGGCTGTGAGCGGCACGGACCGGAAGACGACGTTGAGCATCGACTCGTATCGCGCCCATGATCGGGCCGTGGCAGCTGATCCGGTCGTCACCACCGGCTCCACCACGACCCGGACCCAGGGGGCGCCGGCGTCGAGATGCTCGTTGACGAATGTACGGAGCCGATTGAGCGCGGTTGTGGGATTGTCACACCAGCTCTCCTGCTCGGCGAACTCCGCCTGTGGCTCAGCCGCACCCAACCTCTCGCGCAGCAGCCGGCGATGCGCATCGGTCGCCACGGCCAGCGCGGGCTCTGACCGCTCGGCGGCCTCGCGCAAAAACGCCACAGTAGCCACGACAAAATCTTCATCATCTGTGTAGAGCAGTACGTGGTGCTCGAACATCGCGGGGGTGGCCGCGCGTCCGGAGACGAGGTAATCCACAGTGACACCCAGGGCGCCTGCCAGGGCGGCGAGCGTGCTGGGCCGGAGATTCCGCCGCCGCCCCGCCTCGAGCTGGCTGATCGCCGACCAGCTGATCCCGGCGTGAAACGCCAGGGCCTCGCGGCTCCAGCCGAGCCGCTGCCGGGCGGCTCTGACCCGGCTCCCGATGCCTATGTCGTCGCCGGTGCTCGGCACCCAGCCCCCCTACGAGCGGACGGCACCGGGCCGGAGGGTGATCGGCGGGCGCCCCTCTTCAAATGGGCTGCTATAAGGCGGCCTGAGTGTCTCAATTGACGCATTCCCCATTGCAGGGCCATTTGATAGGTATGCCCCGTTGGGCTCAGGCGTACGCCGACGTGCTCTTCAGCGTGCTCGGCCATCCACGCCGCCTCTGCGGCATCTTCGAGCGCTCGTCACTGCCGATGGTGCTCGTCGACCGGGAGCGCCGCCATGTGCACGTCAACAGGCCGGCCCGGCTTCTGTTCAGGCTGTGCCTGGACGAGCTCCGGCGCCTGCGCATCGACGACCTGACGCCACCGCACCAGGAGCCGATCATGCTCGAGGCCTGGAACCGGCTGATGGCGACGGAGTCCGTCGCCGGCACCCACCAGATCGCCGCACCGGATGGAGCGTTCCTGGACATCACCTACTACGCCCTCGCCAACGCGCTTCCCGGCCTGCACCTGATCACGTTCGCTCCGGCCGAATGGCCGGACGGCGAGTTGCTCGCAGACGCCGGCGCCTTCGGCCCGGCGCTCGCCGCGCCGCTCACGCCACGCGAGCTGGAGGTCCTCGACCTCGCCGCCACGGGCTGCAACGGACCGATGATCGCGGCGGAGCTGGTGGTCAGCGCCGCGACGGTGCGCACGCACTTCGAGCACATCTACGAGAAGCTCGAGGTGCGCGACCGGGCCGCGGCGGTCGCCAAGGCGATGCGGCTCGGCCTCATCGCCTAGTGCGCACCAGCCGCTCGTCGCTCCTGCGGCCACGTCCCGGCCCCGCTCGCCGTCAGTCTGCGGCGGGCACGGGCCGTCAGTCTGCGGCGGGCACGGGCGTGATGCGCTCGACGCGATCGCCACGTCCGACGAGCACATCGGAGACCATCTCGGCGGGAAACAGCCCGTGCTCGACGACGCCGGGTGCCGCTGACAACTCCGCGGCGAGCGAGCCGGCGTCCGCGAACGCACCCAGATAGTCGGCGATCACGCCGTCGTCCGGGCTGAGCGGCGCGTTGCGCAGCCGGGCCGTCTCCAGGCGCGCCAGGGTGGCGGCAAGACCGAACCGCGTGAGCTCCAGCGGCACCGGCGGGGACAGGTGGTCGACGAGCTTGTTGGCGGACACGATGACGACGAAGCGCTCCGCGGCGGCCGCGACGGCCTTCTCACGGGTGTGGGCTCCGCCGCCGCCCTTGATGAGCCACCCCGCCGGGTCGACCTGATCGGCCCCGTCGATCGCGACGTCGAGGCGGACGGGGGCCTCGGCACCCTCAAACGACACGACGCTCAGCCCCAGCCTCGACGCAGCGTCCGCGGTGGCGGGCGACGTCGCCACGCATTGCAGATCAAGCCGGCGATCGGCGAGCGCCGGCAGGAGGTAGGCGACCGTCGAGCCGGTTCCGAGCCCGATGACCATTCCGCTGTCGACGAACTGTGCCGCCGCTTCGGCTGCGAGCCGCTTCTCCCGCTCGGTTGTGTCCTGTGCTCGTATGGCCACTTTCTCTCCTGGCAGCTTCCGAAGCCGTGATGCGCCCTCCATCATGCCGAACGAGCGGGAGGGCTCCACGGCGGGGGAGGATCCGGGCGCGGGACGCCAGCGCCGTCCTGGAGCTGGTGGCGCACCCGAGCGCGATCGCCGCGCTGGTCGCCGCTGCCGTTCACGCTCGTCGGTCTGAGCCCCCGGGTACGCGCCGGCGACCTCAGTCCGGGTCCGCGGTGACCCGGACGGCCGGGTCGTCGAATCACGGTGCCGGTGGGCGAGGCGGGCCACGGGCCG
>DASZMK010000084.1:0-22385 GCA_035551855.1 Solirubrobacteraceae bacterium | reverse complement strand
CGGTGGCTGATCGCGTCCTTCTCGGCGTCGGAGAGCTGGGCCATCGTGCGTCCGCCGGACTCCGCGTCGGGCAGGAACGCCGGGTCATAGCCAAAGCCCCCGCTCCCCCGCGGCGTCTCGGCGAGCCGTCCCGTGCTCGTGCCCAAGAAGACCTCCTCCACCCCGCCGACCGGATCGACGTAGGCCAGCGCGCACACGTAGCGCAGCGGGCTGCCCGCGGGGGCCTCGCGCATCAGCTTGTCGAGGTTCTCCTGGTCGGTCGCGCCCTCCCCGGCGTACCGCGCCGATCGGACCCCTGGTCGTCCTCCCAAGGCCGCCGCCTCGATTCCGGAATCGTCGGCGATCGCCGCCCGCCCGGTGGCGGCCGCCGCCGCCCGCGCCTTGGGCAGCGCATTGTCGGCGAACGTCTCGCCGACCTCCGGCGGCAGCTGCACGTCGTCCGGCAGCGGCGAGACGGCGATCGCTGCGGGCTCCAGCAGCCGGTTGAATTCGCGCAGCTTGTGGGGATTGCGCGTCGCCAGCACGAACCGGGTCCCGTCCAGGCCGGTCATGGGGCCCTCAGCGTCCCGTTGAGGCGGCGACCGACCGGTCCTGCAGGATGCGCAGCTCCTCGATTCCGATGGCGGCCATCCCCAGAAGGTCGTCGAGGTGGGCGCGAGAGAGCGGCGTCCGCTCGGCCGTGGCCTGAACCTCCACCAGCCCGCCGTCGCCGGTCATGACGACATTGGCGTCGACCTCGGCCGCCGAGTCCTCGGAGTAGTCGAGATCGAGCATCGCCTCGCCCCCCACCATCCCGCACGAGACCGCCGCGACCGACCCCGTCAGCGGCACGCGCTCCAGCCGGCCCTCGGCGACAAGCGATTCGCACGCCAACCGCAGTGCCACCATCCCGCCGGTGATCGAGGCGCAGCGGGTTCCGCCGTCGGCCTGCAGCACATCGCAATCGACGTAGATGGTGCGCTCGCCGAGCGCCTCGAAGTCGACGACGCCGCGCAGCGACCGGCCGATGAGACGCTGAATCTCGACCGTCCTCCCGTCGAGGCGGCCCTTGGTGATGTCGCGCTGCTTGCGCTCGCCGGTCGATGCCGGGAGCATCCCGTACTCGGCGGTGACCCAGCCGCGGCCGGAGCCCATCAGCCAGCGCGGGACGCCCTCCTGCGCCGACGCCGTGCAGATCACGCGCGTCTCCCCCATCGAGATCAGCGCCGACCCGGTCGCCGTCCGCACGAAGCCGGGCTCGATCGTCGCCGGGCGCAGCTGCCCCGGCGCCCGTCCGTAGCTTCGCTGCGACGTCACGTTCACGCGGCCAGCTCCATGTCCAGGTCGACCCGCAGGACCTCCCCCAGCGGCATCTGCAGAAAGCGGGTCCCCAGCGTCTGAAACGCGATCGCGTCACCGGTGCACCGAAAGCGGTAGCTGCCCTCGCCGCCGCGCGGATTGACCAGCCTCCGCGAGGCCAGCGCCCGCTCGACGCTGCGCACCACCCCCACACCGGACGTCACAAGGGTGACGCTCCGGCCGAGCATGCGCTGCAGCATCGGCGCCACGAGCGGGTAGTGCGTGCAGCCGAGGATCACGGTGTCCACCTCGGCGTCGCGCAGGGGGGCGCAGTAGCCGCGCACCGTCTCGACGACGGCCTCGTCGAACGGGAAGCCGCCCTGGATGATGGGCGCCAGGTCAGGGCAGCCGACCGCCTCGAGGTGGACATGGCGGTCGGCGGCTCGGACCGCCCGCTCATAGGAGCCGCTCTCCACCGTGGCGGGCGTGGCCAGAAGGCCGATCCGCCCGTTGCGGCTTCCGGCCACCGCGAGCTGGGTGGCGGAGGCCACCACGCCGATGACGTCGATGTCGCGTCCCGTGTGCTCCAGATGGCGCTCGAGCGTGTCCAGTGCGGCGGAGCTGACGGCGTTGCAGGCGACGACCAGGATCTTCGCGCCGACCTCGAGCAGGTGCTCGGCGATCTCGACCGCGAAGCTCTGCAGCTCCGCCTGTGTCCGGGTGCCGTACGGGAAGCGCGCGGTGTCGCCGAGGTACACGTAGTCCTCGTTGGGCAGCGAGACCAGCAACTCGTGCAGGACCGTCAGCCCGCCGACGCCGGAATCGAAGACGGCGACGGGCAGCTCCGAGCGTTGCGACATCCCCCCATGGTGCCAAAGCGCGCGGCGCCGGGCTGGCCGCGGATACTGTCGCGGCACCGATGCGCGCGCTCGTGGTCACCAACATGTACCCCTCGCCCCGGCGACCGGCCCTGGGCCGGTTCGTCGCCGACCAGGTCGCGGCCCTCCGGCGCTCCGGCGAGGCCGAGATCGAGGTCTTCGCCTTCGATCCCGGGGGCTACGGCGCCTATGCCCGGGCGGCCCGCGATCTGCGCGAGCGCTACCGGCGCGAGCGATTCGACATCGTCCACGCGCACTACGGGCTGACCGTCTGGCCGGCGCTCGCGGTCCGCGCCCGGGGGCGCCTGGTCACCCTGCACGGCACCGATCTCGCCCATCCGCGCGCGCGCCCGGTGGCGCTTGCCGCCCTGCCGTTCACCGACCTGGTGGGGGTCGTCTCGGAGTCGCTCGCCGGGGCCGTGCCGCGGTGGACTCACCGCGGCCGCGTGGCGGTGCTCCCGTGCGGGGTCGATCTGGAGCGCTTCCACCGGATCGACCGAGTCCAGGCGCGCCGGGCGCTGGGGCTCTCCGAGGAGGGTCCCTTCCTGCTGTTTCCCGCTGATCCGGCGCGTCCGGAGAAGCGCCATGACCGGGCCGTCGCGGTCGCCGGCGACGTGCCCCTGCTGACGCTGGGCGACGTCGATCCGGCACAGATGCCGCTCTGGGTCAACGCCGCCAACGCCGTGCTCGTCCCCTCGGAGCGGGAGGGATTCGGCCTCGCCGTCCTGGAGGCGCTCGCCTGCGACGTGCCCGTGCTCGCGACGCCGGTCGGCATCGCGCCGCGAGCACTGGCGGGCGTGGCGGGGACGGTGTGCGCGCCTTATGAGATCTCGGTGTGGCGAGCCGCGCTGGCGCCCCATCTGGCGGCGGCGGATCCGCGGGTGGAGGGGCGAGCGCGCGCCGCCGAGTACGCGTCGGACCGGATGGCGGAGCGGGTCCTGGAGGCGTGGCGGGGGTTGCTGGCCTGATTTTTGCCGGTGCGTCGTCGGGGCCTGCCGCGCCTGGGTATCGGCGGCGACCAGAAACCGAACACCGGCAACGAAGCGGGCGCGATCGTGGCTCGGAGCGCTCCCGGGCGCGTGACCGTGCAGCATGCCCCAAATCACGCACCGCCCGGGAGATCTGGCGCAAATGGAGGGCTGCGCGTGCGTCCTGTGCCAAATCACCACGCATGCCCCGGATTTGGCACGTTTTTGCACGCTCCGGGGGACGACATGCGGCGTCCGGACCCAGTCCCACCCCCTCTTCCCCAGCTGTCTTCTCCGCCTGATCCCGCCGGCAACGCGAAACGGCAGCTCGGACCGCCTCAGCCACCCAGCCCCGGCCAGAACTCTCCCAGCCGGGCCAGCGCCCGCGCCGAGACGTCAGCCACCGGGAGAACAGCCTCCCCCTCCGCCGGGCCGCCCCCACCGGCCAGCGCCTCCATCGTGACCGCCACCCCTCGCGCCAGCCCGCCGAGCGCGTAGCCACCCTCCAGCACCGCCCCCACGGGCGCCCCCAGTCGCTGACCTGCGCGCCGCACCGAGCGCGCCATCGTCGCGTACCCCGCGTCGGTCACCAGGCAATCGGCCAGCGGATCCTCGTGATGGGCGTCATAACCGGCCGAGACCAGCAGCAGTTGCGGCTCCCACGCCCGCGCCAGTGCAGCGAAGACGTGCTCGACGGCCGAGCAGAACGTCTCGTCCCCGGACCCCGGCGGGACCGGCACGTTGACGGTGAACCCCCGCCCCGGACCGGAGCCGACGTCGCCGGCCGGCCCCGTGCCCGGGTACAGCGGCGACTGATGGACCGAGCAGAACAGCACCCGCGACTCCTCGTGGAAGATGTCGTTGGTGCCGTTGCCGTGGTGCACGTCCCAGTCGACGACCATGACGCGCTCGAGCCCCAGCCCGTCGACCGCGTGCCGGGCGGCCACCGCCACGCTGTTGAACAGGCAGAAGCCCATCGCCCGGGCCGCCTCGGCGTGGTGGCCGGGGGGGCGGTGGATGCTGAATCCGGTGGACGCCGATCCGTCCATCAGCCGGTCGACGAGCGCGACCGCTCCCCCGGCGGCGTGCAGCCCGGCCTCGAAGGACCCGGGTGAGACGACGGTGTCGGCATCGATCTGCGCACCGCCGCCCGCCGCCGCCCGCTTGATCAGCTCGATGTGCCGCTCCGGGTGCACGGCCCGCAGCACCTCGTGTTCGGCCGGGGGTGAGCTGACGCGCGCAAAGCCGAGGTACCCGCGGCTGTCGAGCTCGCGCTCGATGGCCGCGATCCGCGCCGGCTGCTCCGGATGCGGTGGGTGGGCTCCGGTCTCGTGGCGCAGCGATGACGGGTGTGTGAGCAGGACGGGAGCGCCGGACATGGCCGAGTACCGTACCTGCATGTGAGCGCGACAAAGACCGAGCTGGCCGTCGTCGGCGCCGGTGCCGCGGGCCTGTACACGGCGCTGAGCGCCGCGCGGCTGGGGTCTCAGGTCACGCTGGTCTCGGCCACTCCGCTCGCGGGCGCCTCCAGCTATTGGGCACAGGGTGGTCTCGCCGCGGCTCTCGCCGGCGACGACAGCCCCGCCCGGCATCTCGCCGACACGCTGTCCGCCGGGCGGGGGGCGGTGCGCGAGTCGGCCGCCCGGGTGCTGTGCGAGGAGGCGCCGGCGGCCGTCGAGGATCTCGCTCGCCTGGGCGTGACGTTCGACGCCGACCGGACCGGGCGGCTGGCCCTCGGCCTGGAGGGCGGGCACAGCCGGCGACGGATCGTCCACGCCGGGGGCGCCGCCACCGGCCGCCGGATCATCCGCCAGCTCTCGGCGCTGGCCGCCGAGGACAATCGAATCGCGGTGCTCGAGGGGCGCCGGGTGACAGCGGTCGTCACCCATGACAACCGCGCGACCGGCATCGCGCTTCACGATGGCACGATCATCAGGGCACGAGCAATCGTGATCGCCACCGGAGGGGCCGCGGCCCTGTGGGCACGGACCACGAACCCGCCGGGCGCGACCGGGGGCGGGCTGCTCCTCGCCCACGCGGCCGGCGCGCAGCTCGCCGACCTCGAGTTCATGCAGTTTCATCCCACGGCGGTCGTCGGGAAGCCGGTTGACGCCGGCGCCGCGCGAAATGGCGAGGCTGGGGACCGAGCGCGCGGCCGGTCCGCGGGCGCCGACGGCTTCCTCGTGACCGAGGCGGTACGCGGCGAGGGGGCCCGGCTCCTCGACGGCGTTGGCGCGCGCTTCGTCGATGAGCTCGCCCCCCGCGACGAGGTCGCCCGCGCCGTTCAGCGGCAGATCGATTCCGGTGGCGGAACCTCCGTCGGCCTCGACATGCGCGACGTCAACCCGGCGCTGTTTCCCAACGTCGTCAGCGCGCTGCGCCGGGCCGGGATCGACCCGGAGCGAGAGCTCGTGCCGGTCGCGCCGGCGGCGCACTACATGATGGGCGGGATCGCCACCGACCTGCACGGCCGGGCGTCGCTCGACGGCCTCTACGCGGTGGGCGAGTGCTCGTGCACCGGACTGCACGGGGCCAACCGGCTGGCCTCCAACTCGCTGAGTGAATGCTTTGTGTTCGGCGCCCGGGCGGCCCGCGCCGCGGCGGCCGAGCCCGAGGCCGGTGCGCCGGAGAACCTCGGCGCTCCGGACCACCCGCCTCCCGTGTCGGTCAGCGCCGAATCGCGCGCCGCCCTGTGGCGCCACGCCGGCATCGAGCGCGACGGTGCCGGGCTGCGGGCGCTGCTCGAGGACGCCCATCCAATCGTGCGGCTGATCGCGGCGGCGGCGCTGGTGCGCGAGGAGAGCCGGGGGGCCCACCAGCGGCTCGACTTCCCGGCGCTCGACGGCAGATTCGACGGTCGCCATGTGGTTGTGGCCGGAGGCGGGGATCCGGCGGTGGCGGAGTGGTCGTAGGCCCCGGGATCACACAAAATTCCGGATTTCGCTTAATAACCAGTTAATAAATGGTGTGTGATCAGCTTCACAAGACCTGGGAATACTCGCCAGTAGGAAAGCCCCTGGGCACCCGCGAGGGAGCCGAAAGGAGAGTGGAGATTTCCCATGTACCGGTTCAGTCGCGCGATCTATCGGGAGATCGCGAACGAGATCATCGAGGATCCGTATACGAGCTGCCCCCACGCCAATCACGAGCGCGTCCTGCGTGCGTGCGAGGCAACCGTCGAGCGGATGGCCACCGACCGCCATTACTTCGCCCGTCCGGCGCGGACGCTGTTCACCGACATCCGGGCGTACTTCCCCATGAGCGCCCAGGTCCGGGTGCTCAAGGTGATCGAGCGCTACCTGGACTGCGCCGACGTGTTCCTGCGCAGCCAGCCGCAGAACGGTTATGACCTGTACGGCAATCCCCTTCAGTGCCGCGCCAGCACCCGCAAGGGGACGCCGTGCCAGCGCATGCCGCTGCCCCACAACGGCTACTGCCCGTCACACCAGCACCTCGCCGAGACCGAGGAGCTCGCTCCGGCGCTCGCTGCGTAGGCGGAGGCTCCTACCCTGTTTTCTTAGTGGGGCCCGCTCGCGCGGGCCCTTTTTTTGGCCGCGGCGAGATACCGTGCGCTGATGCGACTGGGCGTTGACGTCGGCGGAACGTTCACCGACGCCGTGCTGGCCATCGACGGACGCCTCGTCACCGCCAAGGCGCCGACCACCCCGCAGGATCAATCCGAGGGGGTGCTGGCGGCGGTCGATGCCGCCCTACAACGAGCCGGCGCGGATGCCGAAGCGGTCACCGAGTTCTCCCACGGCATGACGGTCGCCACGAACGCCCTGCTGGAGGGGCGCGGCGCCCGGACGGCGTTCATCGCCACCGAAGGCTTCACCGATCTCATTGCCCTGGGGCGCCAGGACCGACCTGAGCTCTACCGTCTGTGCGCCGCGCGGCCCGCTCCCCTGGCGCCGCCGGAGCTGCGGTTCGGCGCCGCCGAGCGGATGACCCCGGACGGCCCCCTCCACCGCCTGGACGACGCGGCGTCGGAGGCGCTCGCTCAGGCGGTCGCCGACGCCGGACCTGAGTCGGTCGCTGTGGCGCTGCTCCACAGCTACCGCCATCCGGCGCACGAGGTGGCCCTCGGCAAGGCGCTGAGCCGGGTCCTGCCGGATGTCCACGTCTCGCTGTCCCATCAGGTCGTGGGCACGTTTCGCGAGTACGAGCGCGCGAGCACGACCGAGGTCGACGCCGCGCTCTCCCCTCTGCTGGCCGGCTATTTGCGCCGTCTCGTGGAGCGCTGCCGCGAGGCGGGGCTGCCGGAGCCGTCGATCATGCAGTCGAGCGGCGGCCTCATCGACCTCGAGGCGGCCGCGGGCCACGCCGCCTGGACGGTGCTGTCCGGGCCGGCGGGCGGGGCCGCCGGAGCGGCGTTCATCGCCCGGGCGGCCGGCGCCCCGAACGCCCTGTGCTTCGACATGGGCGGGACCTCGTGCGATGTGTGCGTCGTCGACGACGGCGCGGTGCAGGAGCAGAGCGCGGGTGAGATCGCCCAGCGACCGCTGGCGCTGCCCATGGTTGCCGTCCACACCGTCGGCGCCGGCGGCGGCTCGATCGGTTGGCGGGATGCCGGGGGCGCGCTCCGGGTCGGACCGCAGTCGGCGGGCGCTGACCCTGGTCCGGCCTGCTACGGCCGTGGCGGGAGCGAGCCGACCGTGACCGATGCCAACCTCCTCCTGGGATACCTGTCGGCCGACGCGCCGCTGGCCGGCGGGGTCACGCTTGATCGTGCGGCGTCACAGCGGGTGATCGAGCGGTTGGCCGGTGAGCTGGGGCTGGAGCCGATGGACTGCGCCGCCGGGATGATCCGTGTCGCCAACGCCGAGATGGTGCGCGCCCTGCGGGTGGTGACCGTGCAGCGGGGCATCGACCCGCGTCGCTACGCGCTGCTCGCCTTCGGTGGCGCCGGCCCGCTGCACGCGGCCCAGATCGCGGCCGAGCTGGGGATCGAGGAGATCGTCTGCCCGCGCGCCTCCGGGGTGCTGGCGGCGCTGGGGCTCGTCGTCTCGCCACGCCGGCGCGACGTGCAGCGCAGCGTGTTCCTGAGCGGCGAGGCATTGACCGCCGCCGCGGTCGCCGAGCTGGTCGGCGAGCTTGGCGACCAGGCCCGTGGCGAGCTCCACGAGCCTGACGCCGACCTCAGAGCCGTCTACGAGCTGCGCTACCGCGGGCAGGCGTTCGAGCTCGCCGTCGAGGCCGGGCTGACCCCGGACCCGGACGCGCTGCGCGATGCCTTCGAGTCCCAGCACGAGGAGCGCTACGGATACCGCGACACCGAGCAGGAGCTCGAGCTCGTGACCCTGCGTGTGTCGGCGACGATCCCCGGGGCCGACGTCTCGCTGAAGCACGCCCACGGCGGTGACGAGCCGGAGCGCGGGCGCCGCCGCGCGACGCTCGATGGCGAAGAGGTCGAGCTCGACGTGCTGCGGGGGACGCCGGTGCCCGGCACCGAGATCGCCGGGCCGGCGGTCGTGGAGCTGCCGGAGTCGACGCTGCTGGTGCCGCCCGGCTGGAGCGGCTCGGTGGACGACACCGGCACGGTCCATGTGAGGCGCGATGGATCCGGTTGAGCTTCAGGTCCTGGCGAAATCGGCCGGCGCCGATTCCGTTGCAGGATCGCCCAGAGGGCGATCCTGATGGATCCGGTCGAGCTTCAGGTCCTCTTGGGGGCACTCCACTCCATCTGCGAGGAGATGGGGGCCGTGCTCATCCGCTCGGCGCACTCGGCCAACATCAAGGAGCGCCGGGATGCCTCGACAGCCCTGTTCTCGCCGGAGGGCGAGATGGTCATGCAGGCGGAACACATCCCCGTCCACCTCGGCGCGATGCCGGCCGCGGTGGCCGCCATCCTCGACGAGGACCACGCGCCCGAGCGCTCGTGGATCCTCAACGATCCGTATCGGGGCGGTACCCACCTGCCGGACATCACCGTCATCACCCCGGTGTTCGTGGAGAACCGGCTCGTTGCGTTCGCCGCCAGCCGGGCCCACCACGCCGATGTGGGCGGCCCCACGCCCGGCTCGATGCCCGCCGACAGCCGGACGCTGGCAGACGAGGGGGTGGTCATCGCGCCGCGGGTGCTCGACGATGCGGCCATCGCCGAGCTCAGCGAGCAGATGCGCCGTCCGGACCAGCGCCGCGCCGACCTGCGCGCCCAGCTCGCCGCCGGACGCGCCGGCGGGCTGCGCCTCGGCCAGCTGGCCGACCGGGTGAGCATCGACGCGCTGCGGGCGGCGTACGCCGAGGTACTCGACTACGCCGAGCGCCGCACCCGATCCTGCCTGCAGAGCCTCGAGGACGGCGGGCGCACCGCCGAGGACGTGTTGGAAGCACGTGAGGGCGACCTGCGGATCGCGCTGCGGGCGACGGTCAGCGGCGACGAGCTGACCCTTGACTTCACCGGCACCGGGGATCAGCACGACGGCAACCTCAACTGCCCGCTGGCCGTGACCCGCTCGGCCTGCTACTTCGCGATCCGGGTCCTGACCGATCCGGACATCCCCGCCAATGCCGGCGCCTACCGACCGGTCGAGGTCATCGCGCCTGAGGGCTCGCTTCTCAACGCCCGCTCCCCCGCGGCCGTCGTCGGCGGCAACGTCGAGACATCCTCGCGCGTGGCCGACGTCGTGCTCCGGGCGTTCGGGCACGCGCTCGGCCAGGGGACGATGAACAACGTCACGCTCGGCAACGACGACGTCACCTACTACGAGACGATCGGCGGCGGCCAGGGCGCCTGCTCCGATGCCGACGGCCCCAGCGGCGTCCACGTGGCGATGAGCAACACGCTGAACACCCCCATCGAGGCCCTCGAGCTCGAGTTCCCGATGCGGATGGTGGAGTACTCGCAGCGGCGGGGCTCCGGCGGGGCCGGCGCCCACCGGGGCGGCGACGGCGTGGTGCGTGAGATCGAGGCGCTCGCCCCCCTCCACTACTCGCTGATCACCGAGCGCCGCCGCCACCGGCCCCCGGGCGCGGACGGCGGCGAGCCGGCCGCGGCCGGGCGCAACCTGCTCGACGGCGAGGAACTGCCGCCCAAGGCGATCGGCGAGCTCGCTGTCGGGCAGCGGCTGCGGATCGAGACTCCGGGCGGAGGTGGATTCGGCAAGCCAGATGCCCAAGAGAACCGACTGGCAAGCGGCGATTCTCTGGGCTAGCCATCTCCGGCAAGGCCTCGGGCCCCAGCCCCCCGCACGCATCTGTCGCACCGATTGTGGCGTGCAGCATGCGACAGATCTGGATCCGCGACGCTGATTTGGCGCAAAACCCCTGACGCCTCCCTCATCCTCGGCAGGGGCTCATCGCGCGGTGCGCCTCACGCAGCGGAACGGCGCCTCCGCCCCACCCTTGCCATCATCTACCCGGTGAGCCGGCGGGTCGCGTTTCTGGGACTGGGGATCATGGGGTCGCGCCAAGCGGCCAACCTCGGCCGTGCCGGCTTTGAGCTGACCGTGTGGAACCGCACGCGGTCGACCGCCGAGGCGTTCGCCGAGGCCAACCCGGCCCGGGTCGCCGACACCCCGGCGCATGCCGCCGCCGATGCCGAGTTCGTGGTCACGATGGTCGTCGACGGCGCCCAGGTTGCCGAGGTGCTGCTCGGCGAGGACGGAGCGGCCCCGACCGCCGCGCCGGGGACGCTGTTCGTGGATTGCTCGACGATCGGCCCGGCGGCGACGCTCGAGATCGGCCGGCAGCTCGCCGACCGGGAACTGAGACTCATCGATGCGCCGGTGACCGGCTCCTCGCCCAAGGCCGAGGACGGGACGCTGACGATCATGGTCGGCGGCGCCGAGGAGGACTTCGCCCGGGCCCGGCCGCTGCTCGAGGCCATGGGCGAGCTGATCGTCCACGCGGGCCCCCTCGGTCAGGGCCAGATGGTCAAGCTGATCAACAACGCGGTGGCCGCCAGCAACGCCGCCGTCCTCGGACAGGCCCTGGTCGTCGGGGCCCGGGCCGGCGTCGACCTCGACGCGCTTGTGGCGGTCATGGGCGCCGGCGCGGGCGGCTCGGCGATGCTCAACCTCAAGGCGGCCCCGATGCGCGCCCATGACTACTCCACGCTGTTCAAGCTGGAGCACATGCTCAAGGACGTGAGGCTATGCCTGGAGGAGGGCCAGGCGCTCGGCGTGCCGTTCCCGACCGCGGCCTACACCCGCGAGGTGCTGACGGCAGCGATGGGCTTGGGGCACGCCGATGACGATTTTGCGGCCATGATCGAGCCGCTGGAGAACGCCGCCGGGACCAAGCTGTAGCCACCACGGCCGCCCGGCGGCAGCCGACGATGTTTACAGTCGCGTAGCTTCAGCCCCGTCCGCGGGTCTGCAGACCATGTGCATTTGCAGGGGATTTTGAATTTGCGAAAATCTCGCATACAATTCGCTGCGTCCTGACGCTGCCGCGGCGAGGAGGAGACGTTGCTCGCGCGGGACTACACATCAAAACTCCGTTCCCCCCCTTTATCTCAATGCCGATTGCTTTCAAAGAATGGGCCGTTACCGTGCGGGCGCTTGCCGAAGGCGAGCAACTCCTTACCCTCCGCAAGGGCGGCATTCGTGAACCTGAGAAGCACTTCAAGCTCGATTACGAGCGCTTCTTCCTGTACCCGACGTTTGACCACCAGCGCTCGGATCTGGTGCGCGAGTCGCACCGTCCCGAGCTCTCGCGCGCCCTCGAGGAGGGCGTGTGGTCAGAGGGCGAGCCGCATCCACAGGCGCTGCACCGCGGCGAGCCCCTCAATCAGCCTGACCGCGTTCGGATCCGTGCCTGGGCCGAGGTAGCAGCCCACTTCACGGTCACCGATCGGCGAGCGGTGGATGCGCTTTCGCCGTTCTACGTCTGGACGCCCGATTACGCCGAGAAGCGCCTGGCGTGGAAGCGGCGTCACCCCCTCCATGTGATCCTGCTGCGGACCTACCGCATTCCGCGACCGGTCACGGTCAAGGTGCGTGAGGAGTACGGCGGCTGCCGGTCATGGCTGGAGTTGACGCGGGATCTGCCGTTCGAGGGCACCCCGGTGCTCTCCGACGAGGAATTCGAACGTGCCTCCGAGGAGATCGCCGCGATCGCCTCGGATCGCCAGCCGGTCCTCGTCTGACGTTGGTCTTACTGCCAGGCGCCGGGTCCGGCTGTCCGGGCCCGGCGCTTTGCATTTGATCCCGCCGGCTCGCCGCCGGTCAGCGAACGGCGAGCGAGATCAACCAGATGACCAGGGCGCCCAGCGCCAGCGCGATGAGCAGGCCGACCAGCAGGCGGCGCGGCGCCACCTGCCCACCCTCGTCGGCGCCGATCATCTCGGCCTGCAGCAGGATCTCCCGGGCGGCATCGACGCCGGAGATGGGGACCATCACGTCGCGGGGTCCGGCGGCGAGGAAGTCCGGCACGTCGAAGCCGGCGCTCCGGCGCAGCATGCTCGGTACGCCCTCCTCCAGCAGCAGCCCCTGGATGAACTCGGCTTCGGACTGGTTGCGCGCCCACGCGACCTTGACCAGCTCCCCCTCGCTCAGCTGCGGCTTGACCTTGCGGGCGCGCTCGTGTCGCTCGGCGTCTCGAGCGGTCGGCTTGCGGGCCTCCTCCGGCCGGGGCTCGAGGACGAGCGGGAGCCGGCATGTGGGGCAGAAGCGGAGATCTCCGGTGAAGCGCGAACCGCACTCAGGGCAGACGAGCGACGGCTCGTGCACCCGCCCGGGCATCAGCTGATGGTGAGCTCGGCTTCGGTGACCTGGCCGTCGCGGATCTGAAAGGCACGGACATCCGGCTCGTCGCCAGCGAGACCCACGATCACGTACACGGCGTCGGGATAGAAGGCGAGGTTGATGTCGGTCTGCGACGGGTATGGCGCGCTGCGGGTGTGGGAGTGGTAGATCGCGCCCAGGTCCAGGTCGGCGTCGTCGATCGCCATCTGGATCCGATACTGCTCGGCGCCGTCGATCTCGTAGCGCAGGGGACTGGCGGCGGCGTTCTCGGCGCGATAGAGGGTGACCGCGTCGCCGTCGCGGGTGGCGATCATCCCGCAGCACTCGTTGGGGGCGGCCGCCCGTGCGTGGGCCACCATTTCGTCATACAGCTGGCGGGAGATGCGCATCGGCGACGAGGCTACCAGCGCCTACTGAAGCCCTTGGACGAGCCCATAGGGGACGGCCGCCTGGATCTTGCCAGGCGGCAGCAGCAGTCCCAGCATCGCATCGTGCTGGGCCTCGTTGGCCATGATCTGGCAGGCGAGCTCGATGAGATCGCTGTCCTGGAGCGTCGTCAGGGCCACGAAGTAGGCGCCGATCGTCACCTGTTCGGTCGTCAGGAGCAGGCGGATCGCGTCGAGGTCGCCGCGCAGCTGGCCCAGCCTCCCCCCCACCTTCCGGTGAGCGAGGTCGCGATTGGCGGCCGCCACGCCGGCCGGCGGCGACGGGATCCGACCGCCCCGGGCGGTGAGCTGGCGCTCGAGAGCGTGGATGTGCGCCTCCTCATGGGCGACGAACGGCTGGAGGGTGCGCTCCGCGCGCCGGCTGAGGATCGACGAGTGCAGGACGTAGCGGTAGCAGAACAGCAGCAGCATCTCCAGCTGGACCAGCCTGCGCAGACGCTCGGGAACCGGGACGGAAGCCGAGTGTGGTCCGACGGCGGCCTGCGCCGTCCCCGGAGCGATCAGCGCCGCGCCGGCGCCGGCGATCAGCAGCTCGCGCCGTGTCGGCCCGTTCATTCCGATCCGGTCACGAATGCGGACGGCACCGCGGCCTGTCCCTGGGTGAGTCGAAGCATCGTCACGTGCTGAGAGTCGACGGTCAGAATCGTTGCTGCCGCCGCTCGTGTGGGTCCCGGCGACAGACGGGGGATCGCCTGCAGATAGGTGGCGATCTGCATCGTCTCGAGCGTGTGCAGCAGCTTGAGCACCCCGGCTGCGTCGGGGGGGCGGCCGAGCTGGTAGCTGTTGGCGCGCGGAGGCGCGTGGCCGCCCGAGGTCTTGATGAGCGAGATCAGCTCGCCCGTGTGCTCGAGCTCCTCGGAGAGAAACTGGCGAGCCGCGTGGGCCGGCGCCCGCGGCAAAAGCGGGATCCCGGCGATGTAGGCGGCGACCGTGCGCCGCTCCAGCTCGAGCGCCTCGGTGAGGATCTCGATGTCCTGCCGGCTCACCGTCGGCGGCAGCTCCACTGTGGTCGTCGGTCCGGCCGTGGCCGCTCCGCCGCAGCCGCCGAGCAGAAGGGCGCCGGCGCCGGCGAGACCCGCCCCGGCGCCCGTCAGCAGGGCGCGACGCGATGAGCCCGCGCCACGGCGGGGCGGGCGAGGCCCGCTTTCACTCACCACCAGACGGTGGAGTCCAGGTTCTCGACCTCGTCCACCGGGCGGGTGTAGATCCCGGACGACAGGTACTTCCAGCCGTCGTCGCAGACGATGAACACCACGTTCCCCTCGTCTAGCTCTCCGGCGATCCGGACGGCGACCCGGGCGATGGCGCCGGAGGAGACGCCGGCGAACAGCCGTTCCTCGTCGAGCAGCTTCCGCGTCCATGTGATCGCGTCCTGGTTGGTGACGAAGATCTTGCGGTCGAGCAGCGAGAGATCGATGATCGGCGGGATGAAGCCGTCGTCGAGCGAGCGCAGGCCCTGAACCGGCTCGCCCTGCATGGGTTCGGCGGCGACGATCCTGACGCTGTCGCCGAGCTCCTCACGCAGCCGGCGGCCGTTGCCCATCAGCGTCCCGCCGGTGCCCAGGCCGGCGACGAACGCGGCGACGTCGTCGAGCTCCTCCAGGATCTCCAGCGCTGTGCCGTTGTAGTGCGCGTCAGGGTTGGCCTGGTTGCCGTACTGGTAGGGCATGTAGTACGAGGCGTCCTTCTCGGCCATGTCAAGCGCCTTCTCGACGGCGCCGTTGGACCCCTTGGACCCCTCGGAGTAGACGATCTCGGCTCCGTACATCCGCAGCAGCTCGGTCCGCTCCGGCGTCACGTTCTCCGGCATGACGACCTTCAGGTTGTAGCCCTTGCGCCCGCAGATCATCGCCAGTGAGATGCCGGTGTTGCCGGATGTCGGCTCCAGGATCGTCTGGCCCGGGCGGATCAGCCCCTTCTCCTCGGCATCCTCGATCAGGGCCCGCGCCACGCGGTCCTTGACCGAGCCCGTGGGGTTGCGCGATTCCAGCTTGGCCCAGATGCGCACCCCGGGCTTGGGGCTGAGACGCTTGAGCTCGATCAGCGGCGTGTGGCCGATCGACTGGACGATGTCGCCGTAGCGTCCCCCGCAGGGCTTGTTCTTCAAGCTCTCGGCGGCCATTGCTTCACGAAGTGTAGCGAGGCCGCAGGGCGCGGGTCTCCGAGCCCGGCCGGGACCCGGACCGGACTCGGAGACACCGCTGCGCGCCCGCCGCGAGCTGTCGGTCAGTACCCGTAGGGGTTGCTGCTCGTTGTGGTGCTCGGAGCCGTCACCGGGGCGGCCGCCGTCCGACCGTGCCCCTCCTTGAACACGTGCCAGGTGCCGCCGAACGCGACGACGCCATCGCCGGTGGCGACCCCCCGCCTGCCGCCGTCCTGCAGGAACGTGTAAACCGGGTGACCGTTGAGCGTCACCTGTGTGAACCCGCCCCGGCGCAGTGTTCCCAGCCGCCCGGTGACTCCGGAGGCGCTCGGTTTGCCGCCGGCAGCGACCTTGAGCGGCGGCCAGAACTTCAGGCAGGCCGACGAGGTGCACAGGAGGTGGTGGCTGCTCTCGCCACCGAGCTCGTAGACGGTCACCCCCCGCCCGGTGACCGCGACCGACTCCGTACGCGTGCCGGATGGGCCGGTCAGGTGAACGCGGGCCACGCTCAGCGTGGCCGGCTTTGCGGCCGCGAACGCGGTCATGGCCACAACCGCGGCCGTGACCATGAGGACACCGGCCCCGGCGACCCCCCAACGGCCCGGGCGATGGGAACTGCACGACGATCTCAATTCGGCTCCTTTGGTCAGACTGACACGTTCACCCAAAGGACGCCCCCGGCCGCGGATCCTTCCCGCGCGCCGGAGAGAGTTCCAGAGGCCGTCCGCGCGGGCGTGCCGTTGGGGCGGGGCCGGCGGGAGGCGGGGGCTGGGGGAGGCGGGGCCGGGGGCGCTAGCGCGCGCCGCCGGCCATCGCGGGCAGGATCACGAGCGTGTCGGTCGAGCCGACCGCGGTGTCCAGCCCATCGAGCACACGGACGTCCTCGTCGTTGAGATAGACGTTGACGTACCGGTTGAGGCCGCCGTCGGCGGCGAACAGCTGAGACTGGGTCTCCGGGTGCTCGTCCGCGACCGAGCGCAGGATCTCGCCGACGGACGAGCCGTCCGCGTTGAGCTCCTTCTCGCCGCCGACCGCAGGGCGGAGCACCGGGGGGATTCTGATCATGGCCATGCCGTGAACCCTAGTGGCTCGTGATCAGTGAGCTCCGGCGCAGAACGCCTCGTAGTCCGGGAAGACGCCGAGCTCGTCGTCGTCGATCTCCTCCGGGTGGCGCGAGCAGATGGGGCAGTGGGGGTCTCGCCGCACCTTGACCTCGGTCACGCGGGCCGCCAGGGCGTCGTACATGAGCAGGCGGCCGACGAGCGGCTCGCCCTCGCCGAGGATCAGCTTGATGACCTCGGTGGCCTGGAGCAGGCCCATCGTCCCGGGTAGGACACCGAGCACGCCGTTGGCACCGCACGACGGCGCCAGCTCGGCCGGCGGCGGAACCGGGAACAGGCAGCGGTAGCACGGGCCGTCGTATGGCTTGAACACCGACAGCTGTCCCTCGAAGCCGAGAATCGCCGCTGACACGACCGGGATCTGCAGCCGAACGGAGGCGTCGTTGAGCAGGTAGCGGGTGGGGAAGTTGTCCAGCCCGTCCACGACGATGTCGTAGTCCGGCAGGATGTCCATGATGTTGTCCGGGCCCAGGCGGACGGCGTACTTCTGCACGTTGACGTCCGGGTTCAGCGCCTTGATCGTCTCCTCGGCGGAGTCGACCTTCGGCACGCCGATCCGGTCGGTGGAGTGGATCACCTGGCGCTGCAGGTTCGACAGATCGACGGCGTCGTCGTCGACGATGCCCAGCGTGCCCACCCCGGCGGCGGCCAGGTACAGGGCGGTCGGCGAGCCCAGCCCGCCGGCGCCCAGGAGGAGGACCTTCGCGTCCAGCAGCTTCTGCTGGCCCTCGATGCCCACCTCGGGCAGCAGCAGGTGGCGGGAGTAGCGCTCGCGCTGCTCCGCGGTCAGCGTCCGCGGCTGCTCGACGTCGTATCCGCGGTCCTTCCACAGGGTGATGCCGCCGGTCATCGACTCGACGTTCTCGTAGCCGAGATCATCGATCAGCGTACGGGCGGCCCACGCCGAGCGGTTGCCCGACTGGCAGTAGAGGATCACGTGCTGGGAGCGATCCGGCGCAGCACCTTCGATGCGCGACTCCAGGAACGACTTCGGAACGTGCCTGGCCCCCGGGACGTGACCGGTCGACCATTCCTCGGCCTCGCGCACGTCGACCACCACCGCACCGTTGGAGACCTGCTCACGCACGACCGACGGATCGACCTCGTCGATCCTGCTCTTGATCTGGCGGAGTACTTCGGCTCCGGACGGGCTCATGGATGAAAACTCCTCAAAAGCGCTAGGGATTCAATACTTCACGGAGTATAGCGCCGCAAATACGGCTCAGACGCCGTCTGTCAAAGGGTATTGGACGACCGCCGACCGGCCGTGTCGCCCCCGCGCGAGGCGGCCAATGGACCGGCAGCGTCGCCACCGCGAGGCGGGCCAATCGACCGGCAGCGTCGCCACCGCGAGGCGCGGACCGCGTCGCCCGGCACGCGGCTACTCGAGCATCGGAGCCGTCGCCGGCAGACCCTGCCGCTTGTACTCGTCGTAGTAGCCCTGCCAGGATTCCGACGGCCACGGCCGCATCGGCTCCTCGCCGTTGGCGACGAGCGTGAGCCTGTCCAGACACTGCTCCCAGCCGGCAGCGTCCCGTGCCGCCTTGTCCGCCGAGTCCAGGGCGACCGCGAGAGACAGACGGCAGGCCGAGCCACCGCCGACCTCGGCGAGCTCGAACGTCAGCTCGTCGGCACCCCAGGTGAAGACGAGCCGCTCCGGTGCCTGCACCTCGCACAAGACGCCCCGCATGGCCGGGTAGCGGTCCTCGGCGAACCGGAAGGTGATCGGCTCGCCGGCCCGGAGCACGTCGAACTCGACCGAGGTCGGAAACCACTGGGCCAGACGCCGCGGGTCGGTGACCGCGTCCCACACCGCCGAGACGGCGTGCGGGAACGTCCGCTCGAAACGCACCAGCGGCTTGCCCTCCACCTGTTCATAGCTTCCGGTCGTCGGCATGTCTCACTCCTCGTTGCTTGTTAGGTCGAGATGACGGCCGAGGTCGTCGAGCCTGGCCTCCCAGAAGCGCCGGTAGGGGGCCAGCCAGTCATCGAGCTCGGCCAGCGGCGCCGGGTCCAGTTCATAGACCCGGCGCTGGGCATCAGTGCGGACGCGAACCAGCCCCGCCTCCCGCAGCGTGCGCAGGTGCTTGGAGGTCCCGGGCTGGGTGAGCCCCAGCTCCCCCACCAGCTCTCCCACCGAGCGGGGACGCACCAGCAGCAGCCGCAGCACCGCGCGGCGGTGCGGGTCTGAGAGTGCGGCCCACGTAGATGCCACGACGGGAATATAACTTATTAGGCATATAAATGGCCGCGACTAGCATCGTCGCGCGATGAAACCTCCGATCGACACGATCGCCGCCCCGCAGTTCCCGCCTCGCCTGCCGTGGATCAACGTGGCGCCGCTGCGCATGGAGCAGCAGGTGGGGCGACCGGTCCTGGTCGAGTTCTGGGACTTCTGCCGGCCCAACTCCATCCGGACCCAGCCATACCTCAGGGCGTGGCACGAGCGCTACGAAGCCGCGGGCCTGCGCGTGATCGGCGTCCACAGCTCCGGCTTTCCGCCGTCCGGCGACCCGGAGGCCGTCCGCGCCGCCGTCCGGCGGCTCGAGGTTCCCTACCCGGTCGCCGTCGACACCGAGCTCGCCATCTGGCGGGAGTACGGCAATCTCGGCTGGCCGGCCCGGTACCTGTTCAACCAGCAGGGGCGCCTGTTCGACTACCACTACGGCGAGGGGGCCTACGACGAGACCGAGCGCCTGATCCAGGGCCTGCTCGACGTGGAGGGGCCGATCCTCGCGCCCGTCCGGCCCGAGGACGCGCCCGGAGCCGTTCTCGCGCCGCAGAGCGACGACGTCGCGGGACCCTACAGCGGCCCGTACGAGGCGGGCGGCGTCTGGGCGGTGCTCGAGGGCGAGGGGACCGCCACCGCCAACCGGACGCCCGTCACCGTTGACCACCCCGGCTGCTACCAGCTCATCTCCCACCCGCGCAGCACGGCCGGCGAGCTGGACCTGCGGCTGTCCGCCGGCGTCGAGTGTCACGCGGTCTGCTTCACCCCGGGCCTGGCGGCCCAGCGCCCGCTCCGGGACGGAAAGCGCGGGCAATGAACGGGCGCAGCGGCGCGGCAGGCCGATCGCCGGGCGCCACCTGCGCAATGCGCCAAATCTCAAGTCGGCGGGACGATCTGACGCAAAATTGCGGCTCAGCCTGCGTCGTGTGCCAAATCGCCAGCAGCCACCCAGATTTGTCACATGGTGCAGGGCGAAATCCGGTGCATCGGCCCATCTTGACGCCGATCTCGGTCCCGCCGGTCCCGCCGGGCCCGCCTCCTCCTCATCGCCCGCCGTTCCCGTCGCGGAGCGCGTGCCGCCCCAACGGCACGCCGACGCGGACGCCGCAAGCGATCCGTCAGGGGCCTGAAACCGCCTCCCGGGATCCCGGGGGTGCACCGTAGCTCGCCCCTTCGCCGGCGGCCGTTTGCCGGCGGCCGCCTCGGACGAACGAAAGGACAGCCGGATCAGCCGTCGAGCAGGTTGACCAACCTCGGCGGGCCGTCGTCGTCGATGAGAACGCCGAAGCCGGCCCGGTACGGGCTGCGGGCCGGGTCCGGCCCCAGGAACGACGGTTCATCCACCCAGCAGCCGGTGTTGATCAGCCGCGTGCCGGCGACCGTGCACCATTCCGCCGGGTCGTCGGCCGGCGCGGGCCCGGCGCGGTGGGTGTGGCCGAAGAGAACGTGGCCCGTCTCGGCGCCCAGGCGGGCGACGACCTCGGACATGGCCCGCAGGCCGGCCCGGCGGAGCTCCGGCCCGGACAGCTCCGGGCGAAACGGCCCCAGGCGAGCCCGGTTGAGGCCGGCGACCGCCAGCGGCCACGCCATGGTGATCGCCCGCCGGCGCAGGGTCCGGCGCCCCGGTCCGGTCAGCGCGTTCCATCCGCGCACGGATCCGCCATGCAGCATGTGGCTGCGCGTCGGCTCGGCGAGCTGGGCGATTGCGTGGATCGACGCGTACAGGGGCACCAGCGCTGCCTCGTAGTCCTCGGCGCACGTCGGCCGGGCGTCATCGAGATCGACCACCCGGCGCATGAGGCCGGCGCCGAGGCGCTCCAGCGTGGGGACGGTCATGTGCAGGTCCAGATAGTGGCCGTGGATGGCGTAGACGTCGTCGCGCAGCCAGACGCCGGGATACGTCACCCGGACGCGGGCGGGCGACAGCAGCTCGGCGATGTGAGCGAGCGGCTCGCCGGCGACCCAGTCGACCTCGGACTCGAGTCCCAGCGCGGGCGGGGACGCACCGGCCGCCCGGCGCTCGCTCCATCCGTGGACGAGATAGTGATCGTGGT
Organism: Solirubrobacteraceae bacterium; assembly: GCA_035551855.1. GTDB lineage: Bacteria > Actinomycetota > Thermoleophilia > Solirubrobacterales > Solirubrobacteraceae > Palsa-465. The sequence continues at coordinate 1,578 of DASZMK010000084.1, read as the reverse complement.
TGCCGGCGGTGATGACGACCTCCCCGTCCGGCCCCAGCGCCTGGCCGACTGCGTGCAGCGGTCCGGTGGCCGCCTGCAGCGCCTCCCGCAGCGGCCCGTGGCGCAGCTCGAGCAGATCGCCGAGGATCACCAGGCGCCCGTGGTCGCCGAGCGCGTGCAGCAGCGGCTCGCGGGCCGCGCCGCGGCGGAGCACATCGGCAGCATCGTGCTTGCCGAGGTGCAGATCAGAGATGACCAGCGTGCTGGAGCTGTCCACCTAGAACGAAAGCGAGCCTACGCAGCGGCTCCGGCCATCGCCTGGCGAATGGCCTTGGGCAGCATGAAGCGCACGTCCTCCTGGACGACCTCGAGCTCCCGGATGTCGGCGGTCCCGCGCCGGCGGAAGAACTCCACGAGGCGCTGGACGAGCTCCTCCGGTGCGCTGGCCCCGGATGTGATGCCGACGATGCGCTTGCCGGTCAGCCACTCCTCGGCGACCTGCGACTCGTTGTCGATCAGGTAGGAGTCCGCGCCATGCTCACGGGCGACCTCGACAAGCCGGTTGCTGTTGGAGGAGTTGCCGGAGCCGATCACCAGGACGAGGTCGCACTCCCGGGCGAGCTGCTTGACCGCCGCCTGACGGTTGGTCGTGGCGTAGCAGATGTCGTCGGTGCGCGGGCCCACGATCTGGGGGAACCGCTCGCGCAGCCGGTTGATGATCGCCTGGGTCTCGTCGACCGACAGCGTCGTCTGCGAGATGTAGGCCACCTTCGACGGGTCCGGGACCTCCAGCGCGTCGACGCCGGCCTCGTCCTCGATCAGGACGATCCGATCCGGGGCCTCGCCCATCGTCCCCTCCACCTCCTCGTGGCCGGCGTGGCCGATGAGCACGATCGTGTATCCCTCGGCGGCGAACTTCACCGCCTCACGGTGGACCTTGGTCACGAGAGGGCAGGTCGCGTCGATCGTCCGAAGGCGGCGGATGTCGGCGTTGGCGTGGACGCTGGGGGCCACGCCGTGGGCCGAGAACACGGCCGTCGAGCCCTCGGGGACCTCGGTCTCGGCTTCGACGAACACCGCTCCGCGCTCACGCAGCTGCTCCACGACGTGCTTGTTGTGCACGATCTCCTTGCGCACATAGACCGGCGCCCCGTAGAGCTCAAGCGCCCGCTCGACCGTCTGGACGGCCCGGTCGACTCCGGCGCAATAGCCGCGCGGCGCCGCGAGCAGCAATGTCTCCGGGAAGCTTCCCATCGCCAGGGAGTCTAGAAGGGGTCCGGCCGCCCGCCGTTAGAACCGCGCTAATCGTTGGCCGTGACGGCCTCGAGCAGCTCGGCGAACTGCTGCCGGGCCGCCTCGCGCCGCGCCGGGATGAACTCGCTGGGGATCTCGTCCGGCGGCGGCTCGTAGCCGCGCAGAACCTGTCGCGCCACCGACGCGCGGTGAACCTCGTCCGGGCCGTCGTAGATCCGTGCCGCGCGCGCGTACCGGTACATCGCCTCCAGCGGCAGGTCGGCCGAATACCCCAGGCCGCCATGGGCCTGCAGCGCCCGGTCGACGACATCGTGGAGGACCCGGGCGCCGTAGAACTTGATCGTC
>DASZMK010000083.1:0-83967 GCA_035551855.1 Solirubrobacteraceae bacterium | reverse complement strand
CGGGCACCATCGCCAGCCGGACGCTTCGGCAGCGGAGTGGGGAGGCCCGGTGGGATCACGAGGTCCCGCTCTCGGACACCTGATCGGTCGATCAGCCCAAGAGCGGGACCCGGCCCGGCTCAGTGGAACGCGAGAACGTCGACCTTGACGTCGCTGACCGTGTAATCCTCGCCTGACTTTGTGCAGGAGTTGCCCAGGGAGGCCGTGATGGTGTGCGCCTTGCCGGCGCCCGACTGCATGATCTCGCTAACCGCGAACGGCACCGTGATCGTCGCGGATGCCGGCGCCGTCGGAGCGACGGCGAACGTGTTGGCCACGCCGTCGACCGAGATGGCCAGGGCGTTGCCGAACGACCCGGTGCAGCTGGCGGGAACCCGGAGGTCGACGCTGCCGGTGACCAGGTTGAGATCGTTCGCTCCCTGCGTCCAGGTCGCGCCGCTCAGGGGCACATTGGTCGATGCTCCGTGGGGGGCGGTGACCGCGGCGCCCGTGCTCGTGCCCTTCATCACGATGCTCCCAGTTCCATTCTGGCCCGCGGGACCGGCAGGGCCGGTCGGACCTCCGGCGGAGACGGCCCGCAGCACTCCGGCCTTGAAGTCGGCGGCGGTCAGCGAGTGGCTGACCAGGTTGCTCTGGTTCACGCTCCCGCGCGCCAGCTTGGCATGTGTGACGGCGCCGTTTGCCAGCTGCTTGGCATGGACGCTTGCGGCTGGGAGAGAAACCGCCGCGTAGGACGTACCTCCGAGCGCCGCGAACAGCGCGACGTAACCCACTGCGTTTCCTCGGAAGTGGTCGAAGATGCGGCTAAGCATTGCCACCGCCGTTCGCGTCGGACGGGGGGCCCGTCGAAAGCGAGTGCGCCAATTGTGTACTCATGAGCTGAGTTCCTTCCTCGTATGGGCAGTTGCTGTCCGAAAGCGTGGGCAGTGGGACGGGCTCGCGCCGCTGGCCCTTGGATCGGTCACAGATGGCATGAGGGACGGGGGAACGAACCACACTCCGCGCGGCCGACCAGATTGTGATTCTCGGTACAGGCGCAGAACCGTGCCCGGGGTCAGGCCGAGTCCACCGGCTCAGCCGCGATCTTTGACCTCGCCAAGTCGTCACGGAGATCAGCGGACTGCCGCTATCCCTTCGTGCCTTGGTCCCTCCGGTGTTGCCGCGCCAACCTCACCGGGGAGTCGAGACAGTGCGCGGCGGGCCCCGCGGCCCGCCGCGCGCGTATCCGCAACCGGGTGGATCGCCCGCCACTCGGGACTCGCCCACACGCATGTCGTACGGCCGTACTCCCCCTGAGGTATGGAAAAGATGCGCCGAGCGTCCGACGACAGCGCGGCCCCGGTAGGCGACCATAGATACGTCGCCGATGCGATGCCGCCCCGGCCGATCCTTCCCTCCTGCCGGTGGCAAAACCTCCGCGGGCCACATGGCCTCTGGAGCGAGAGGCACCAGAGTCTCCACCTCCGGTGCCTCTCGTGCTGTCTGCGCCCGGTTTGCCGCCGGCCTCCGATTGTGATCTGCGCCGGGACCAACAGGCCGGTAGGTGCTGTCCCGGAGGGCTGGGCCAAGAGCCGCGGGGCACGCAACGATGGAACACGATCATGTGTGGCATCACCGGATGGATCTCGTTTGACCGCGACCTGAGGTGGGAGCGGGATGCGCTCGAGGCGATGACGAAGACGATGGCCTGCCGCGGTCCGGACGCGTCAGGCACATGGGTCGACGGCCCTGCCGCGCTCGGCCATCGCAGGCTGGCCGTGATCGACATCGCGGGGGGTGCGCAGCCCATGTCGGTCCGCACGCCCGCCGGCGAGGTCGCACTCGTCTACAGCGGCGAGGCCTACAACTTCCTTGAGCTGCGCGAGGAGCTGCGCCGCGCCGGGGAGCAGTTCGAGACCTCCAGTGACACCGAGGTCGTGCTCCGCGGGTATCTGCGGTGGGGCGAGGCGGTGGCCGAGCGGCTCAACGGCATGTACGCGTTCGCCATCTGGGACTCCGCAAAACGCAAGCTGGTCCTGATTCGCGACCGGATGGGGATCAAGCCGCTGTACATCTTCCGCACGCGCGACGGGGTGCTGTTCGGCTCAGAGCCGAAGGCGATCCTGGCCAACCCACTCGCGCGGCGCGTCGTCGATGCCGACGGCCTGCGCGAGCTGTTCGCGTTCGTGAAGTCGCCCCGGCACGCGGTGTGGTCCGGCATGCGGGAGGTGGAGCCGGGCACGATCGTCACTGTCGACGTCGACGGCATCCGGGAGCGGACCTACTGGCGCCTCGAGACGCGTCCCCATGTGGATGACGTGGACGCCACGGTGGCCCACGTCCGAGAGCTGCTCGACGACATCGTCGGCCGCCAACTCGTCGCCGACGTCCCCCGGTGCGTGCTGCTGTCCGGCGGCTTGGACTCGAGCGTCATCACCGCGCTGTCGGCGGCCAAGCTGGCCGCAGAGGGCGAGCAGGTGCGGACCTTCGCCGTCGACTTCGTCGGCCAGACCGAGCACTTCAAGCCGGACGATCTCCGCTCCACCCCGGACGGGCCCTACGTGCGCGAAGTCGCCGAGCACGTCGGCTCTGCACACGCCGACATCGTCCTCGACTACAGGACCCTGGCGGACCCGGATGCGCGGCGCGCGGTGCTGACCGCGCGCGATATTCCCATGGGGCTGGGCGAGATGGACACATCGCTGTACCTGTTGTGCAAGGCGATCCGGGAGCGCTCGACGGTTGCGCTCTCCGGCGAGTCCGCCGACGAGATCTTCGGCGGCTACCGGCAATTCCACGATCCGGTGGCGCAGCAGGCCCATACCTTCCCGTGGCTCGTGGGTAACCTCGTCCCGTTCGGCGAGGCGGACGCCATGCTTACTGACGACGTTCGGGCGACGCTGGACCTCGCCGGTTTCCGAAGCGAGCGGTACGAGAGCGCGATCGCCGAGGTCGGCCATCTCGACTCCGAGACCGACCTGGAGTACCGCATGCGCATCTCCAGCTACCTCCACCTCACGCGGTTTCTGCGCATCCTGCTCGATCGGAAGGACCGGATGAGCATGGCGGTGGGCCTCGAGGTCCGGGTGCCCTTCTGCGACCACCGGCTCGTCGAATACGTCTACAACGCTCCCTGGGCGTTGAAGACCTACGACGGCCGGGAGAAGAGCCTCCTCCGTGGCGCTGCGCACGACCTTCTGCCCACGTCGGTGGCCCAACGCGTCAAGAGCCCGTATCCGTCAACCCAGGACCCGCAGTACGTCGGCGCCATCCAGCGACAGGCCAAGGCCCTCCTCGGCCAGCGCGACCACTCCGTGTTCTCGTTGATCGACCGTCACTGGCTGAGCGAGGTCACGCGTCAAGAACCAGCGGCGGTCAGCGCCGGCGGGCGCCACGGGCTGGAGCGGACGCTGGACCTCGCCACCTGGCTGGAGATCTACCGCCCGCAGATCGTCCTGCCCCCGGGCAGCGCCTCAGCGGCCGTCCGCCGACGGGAGGCGGCCTGAGGGGTCCTCGCGCGGCTCGTCGCGACGCGCCGGACCGGGTGCCTGACCGGCAGGGAGATCGTCAGGCGTGGCGAGGAGAATCGCCCCGGCCGTGACGGCGGCGAAGGCGATGATCCGCAGCGCGCCCAGCGGGCCGGACGGCACCGGCTCTCTGAGAACGATCGTCCCCGCCGCGATCGGCACGGCGTTGGTGATCAGGGTGGCAAGCCCCGCGACCGTCAGTGCACCGCCGCGCTGATACCCGAGTTGAAGCAGCGAGGTCCCCAGCGTGTAGCCGGCGATGAGGGTCAGCGTGAAGACCAGGCGCACGCCGCCTTGGGTTGCCAGCTTCGTCGAGAAGTCTCCGATCGAGAAGAAGAGGCCCCCGGCGATGCCCTCCGCCACCGCGAGAGACCCGTGCCTGCGGCCGATCGCCAGCGCGATCAGCGCGAGAAGCGCCGTGGCGGCGAGCCAGGCGACGATCGCCAGGGTCGAGCCACGGCCACCTTCACCGCTGCTCTTGACCAGTGACCCCGCGAGCGCCACCAGGCCCAGCACCGAGAGGGTGATCCCGGCCACGTGCCGCCCCCCCAACCGGCGCCCGCTCGCGCGTGCCGAGACGAACCCCAGCACGCCGATTCCCCCGGCGGCGATGCTTTGGACGAGGGCGAGCGATGCCAGCGCCAGCGCCGCCGCGTAGAGCACGAACCCGCTGGACTCCATCGCGAACCCGGTCAGCCAACCGCGGTTGCCGATCAGCAGCCGCAGCGATTGCAGCGGACGCCGCATCGACAGGCACGGGAGCGCCGCCGCGGCGTCGTGCTCGCGGAGGTAGGCGAGGTTGGTCAGCGTCGTCGACGCGAGCGCGAGCCCGAGCGCGATGGCGGTGCGCATGTTCACTGGCGAATCAGGCTAACCGGCCGGCCGGGCAGCCCGGTCCGCCAGGGCGAGCTAGCGGCGCGGCGGCCGGATCTCGCTCACCCGTCCGTCACGCTGATCGCCAGCGCCGGACACAGCGACTCCGCCTCGCGAACGGCGTCGTGCAGCTCGACGGGTGGGCAGGCATCCAACAGCACGACCACGCCGTCGTCGGTCTGGTCGAATACTGCCGGCTCGGTCAGCACGCACTGACCTGCGCTGATGCACGCCTCCGGGTCGACGATGACTCGCACGCCTTCTCCTCGCACAGGGCCGCCGCCGGTCACCACGTGACGGGCAGCTCGTACACGCCATAGACGGCCGAGTCGTTCTTGAACGGCAGCCGGCTGGGGTCAGCGGTTACGCGCAGCGTCGGGACCCGCCGGTACAGCGTGCCGTAGACGACCTGCAACTCAACCCGGGCGAGCGGCTGACCCAGACACTGGTGACCGCCGAAGCCAAATGCCACGTGACCCCGGGCGTTGCGGTTGATGTCCAGGCGGTCCGGGTCGGCGAACCTCCGTTCGTCGCGGTTACCCGCGTTCAGTGCGAAGATGATGCCGTCACCGGCACGGATGACATCCCCGGCGATCTCGACGTCGGCGAGCGCGACGCGCCGGATCCCCATGTGGACGATCGTCAGGTAACGGAGCAGCTCCTCAACCGCGCCGGCGATCATTGCCGGGTCCTCGCTGTCCCGCAGCGCGGCGAGCTGCTCAGGGTGCTGCAGCAGGACCAGCGTGCCGAGCGCGATCATGTTCGCCGTCGTCTCGTGACCGGCGATCAGCAACAGCGTGCCCTGGAGCGCCACATCGCGCAGCGACATCCCTCCGGTCTTGACCTGGCGCTGGGCCAACCAGGACAGCACGTCGTCGGCCGGATGGACCAGCTTCTCGCCGGCCACACCAGCCAGGTAGTCGACGAGGTCACGCTGCGCCGCCAGCACCACGTCGACAGGGGCATCGCTGCTCAGGAGGGCCCGTGCCCGGCGCTGGAAGAAGTCGTGGTCGGCGTACGGAACGCCCAACAGCTCGCAGATGACCTTCGATGGCACCGGAAGCGCGACCGTCTGCACCAGATCGACCGGCCTGGGGCCGTCCAGCAGCTCGTCGATCACATCGTCGACGATGCGTTGGATCCGAGGCCGGAGCGCCTCCACGCGCCTGATGGAGAACGGTGGGGTCACCATCCGGCGCAGCCGCGCATGTTCAGGGTCATCCATGGCGATGAAGGCCCGCATTCCGTGCACGCTCCGCGCGCGGAACCCGGCGCTCACGAACGGAAACCCCGGCAGCGTGTCGTCGTGGCTGATCCGTCTGTCGGCCAGGAGCGCCCGCTGATCGGCGTACCGGCTGACCAGCCACGACGTGCTGCCATCCCACAGCCGGACCTTCCTCATCGGCTCCCCGGCCGCTGGCGCGCGAACCGCCGGCGGCGGATCGAATGGGCAGCCGGGCATCCTCGCCGCGGGGAAATCCGGAATCTCGGCCGCGATGTCCGGCGCAGCCGCATATTGGTACATCATCCGTGCCTCCGCTCGTGAAAACCGACGGGTCGGCAACACCAGCATCCCAGCGACCCTGCCAATGCCAAGCTGACCGGAAGAGAAGGCCGTCCTCGCCAAAAGCGCAGCCGGGGCGACGGTCGTGCGTGGGAGGGCGCCGCTCCGGCCGTGCCCCGCCGACGCCAGGCGCGGGCTGATGGGCTTAACACAACCGGTGACTGCCCGGAGTAGTGTGGCGTGGACTGGTCCTGCGGCCAGAAGCCGGCCAAAGCCCGTTAGCTGCCGAAAGCGCCCAAGGCGCGGACGAGGAGATGGAGCCAAGGCAAACAGCGTCGACTGCAGGACCAGAGTCACGCCGTTGCGCCCCCGGGGTCCAGGACCATCCCCACACCTGGAACCAACACCCAGGCGATTGTGTGGACCAGGACTGTTGAGCAGATCCTCGACTCGACGCCAGCTCCTGCGGACGGATTAATGAATCAGGAGACACTGGGCCGTATCTGAGGGCAGACAGGCGGATTGCCCTGCGTGCCCGGGGGTATCCATTTCTCATGGCTACCAGCAAGCAGCGGCGAGCGGCCCGCGAGAACGTCAAGAAGGCCCAGGCGGGCGCCCAGAAGAAGCAGACCCTGAAGCACCTCCCGCAGGAGACGCGCACCGCCCTCGGCAAGGAGGCTGCCGCCGTCCGTCGTGGCGACGAGCCGACGCGAAAGGAGCTCGAGGCGCAGGCACGAGAGCTCGGCATCGGCGGACGGTCGAAGATGGGCAAGGCGGAGCTCAAGCGCGCCGTGGCCAGAGCCCGCTGACGGCCAGGGATAGCTCCTCCGGCCGCTCGCAGGCGCTCAGCTCCTCCAGCCGTCCCAAGGCCGGCGGGATGGGCGTTCAAGGCGCGGAGTCAGCTGCTCTGAGAGGATCGCGGGATGACGAGGTTCGCAGGCTTCGGACCCACGGTGCGGGAGTGGTTCAGGGGTCTCGACGCAGACAACAGCAGGGAGTACTTCGCCGCCCACCGGGACTTCTTCGAGGAGTCGATCCGCGGCCAGATGGAGGCGCTGCTCATCGAGCTGGCGGAGACGTTCGGGGGTGAGATGAAGATGTTCCGCCAGAACCGGGATGTCCGCTTCTCGGCCGACCAGTCACCGTACAAGACCAATACCTATGGGGTGATCCGCGGCTCGGACCTGGCCGCCGAGGGGCTGTATGCATCCATCTCGGCAACCGGACTGGTCGCGGGCAGCGGCTACCACGCGATGGCGCGAGATCAGCTGGAGCGCTACCGCGAGCGGGTCTGTGACGATGCACACGGGCCGGGGCTGTCCGCCCTCACGGCCGACGCGCAGGCAGCCGGCTTGGAGCTGTGGGGGGAGAGTCTGGCCACCGCGCCGCGCGGGTATCCCAAGGACCACGAGCGGATCGAGCTTCTCCGCCGCAAGGGTCTGTCGCTCGGGGCGATCCTGAGGTTCAAGCGCGGCATCAGCCGCGGCGACGGACTGGGCTTCGTCACCACCACGTGGCGCGCGGCGGCTCCCGTCACCGGCTGGCTCGACACCCATGTCGGCCCGAGCACGTTGCCGGTCGACCGCGGCCGACGTCGGCGCTGACGCGGCACAGTACCCCGGGTGATCGCACCCCGGCCGCGCGAACCGCGGGTGACCTGCACCCGTGTGCGATGGCCTCCGCGGTCTCGAGCTCGGCCTGACCGGCCGCTTCCTCGCCTCCGACGTGGGAGTACGGGGAGAAGCTCGGCTTCAACGTCGACACGCCGCCTCGGTGGCGAAAGTCTCCGCCGCCTGCCGAGCTGGGGGCGGGCGCGCAGGATGTCGATCCGTGGCGCCCGACCCTGTCAGGCAGCCCCGGTCAGTGTGAGCTCACTGCGCGCGAGAAGTGCGGCGGGCGATCGCCGGAGGCCGCCTGCCGCAGGTTCGCGGCGGCCACCGGCACCAGCAGGATCGTCGTGATCGCCTCGGCGGCGATCGCGATCACGATCGGGGTGCTGGAGCCGTCCTCCATGAACCCGAACAGCGGCTGGCTCTCGCTGATGACTAGCGCGACGAGTGCGCCGACGGCGGTCATCGCTCCCACCGTCGACAGCAGGCCCGTCACCAGATCCGCAGGCCGGTCGCCCAACAGACGTTCGATCGGCGCCAGCAGACCGACCGCGAGGACCGCTGCGCCGATCGCGTTGAGAACGAACAAGGCTCCGATCGTCGGCACGTCCGAGTATCCCGCGAGGTACTGCTGCAGGTGAACGCCACCGACGACTAACAGGGCGAGCGCGCCCAGGCGGCGCATTGGTTTCAGTGTCACGTTGACTTCCTTTCACGAACTGCTTCGGTGTCCTTACCTACGTCGATGCCAAAGCGATGCTTATCCTTCCCCCGGGGCACCGACTCGTCGACCGTCACGTTCTCGATGCAGAGATGCGGTTGGCTGAGCGCAGGCTGACCACCGCCTTCCTCAAACCCCGGGGCGGTGGTCTGGCCGTTTCAGCCCGGCGCGACGTCGAGCCGCTGGGCGAGTTCGACGATGAGGCCGTCGGGTCCGCGGACGTAGCAGAGGAGGAACGTGTTCTCGAAGTCGACGATCTCCCCGACCGTTTCCCAGCCGGCCTCTCGGATGCGGTCGACGACGCCACGCACGTCGTCGACCTTGAAGGCGACGTGCCGGAGCCCAGGACGGTTCGCGGCCGGCGCCAGCTCGTGAGCGCCGGCCGAAGGCGAGTGGAAGCGCACCACCTCGAACATGTCGCTGCCGTCGGGGGCGCGAGCCATCACGACCTCGACTGTCGCGTTCTCGAGACCGATGATCCGATCGATCCACTCGCCGGTGAACATCCCCGGCTTGCCGCAGTCCAAGCCGAGCAGCCCAAGAAACCGGACTGTCTCGTCGAGATCCTCGACGACAAGACCGACGTGGACGAAGTCGGTGATGCCGGGCCGATGGCTGTCCATTGTGGTCAAACGACTCGCTCGAGATCGCGGGCTGCCGGAGTCGTGACGATACCGCCGCGCGCGACGGGCGCCCGCACGCGCCCACTGCATCGTCGAGCTCGGCGTGAGACGGTTTCGACGGCATCGACGTGTGCAGCGCAGATGCTACGTTCCGGGCCCGCCCGTGCCCAGCGAACGACCGCCACCGTCGAGGAGGTCATCGACGCTCCACCCCAGGGTCAAATTCCTTGAGCGTGGGGCGGAAAGCATTTGATTTGCCGCGCGGCGAAGCAGGGCCTGGGCGTGGAGCGCTCAGTGGTCGATCAGCTGCCTTCCTCTTGGAGGCGTTGTTCGACCGGGGTGCGGATCGCGGGGGTGATGGCTGCTCCGTCGAGTCGGGCGTGGAGTTGCGATGCGGCTTGCTCGATGGCCGCCTCGGCCTCGGCGCCGCGGTCGGCGATGACTTTTGTGCGCAGATCGCCGCCGGGTGTGATTGCCCAGGCTCCGATGATCTCGCCGTTCCACCACAGGGTGGGGCCGATGTTGCCGGCGCGGTCGAACACCAGGCTGGGATCGATGCCAAGGAACCAGTCGCGGGTCTTCCATCCCATGGGGGTGGGATCGAGCGCCGGCAGCAGCGTCGCGGTCGGGCGGCCCGTCGTCTCGTCGGCGAGCTCGTCGGCGGAGCGGCGCGGGAGCTCGATTCCGGCGTGTCCGTGCAGGTCGACTTCCTCGATCTGGAGCCCATCGAGGGCGAGGCGCGTCGTGGTCTTGTTCCAACCGGTCCACCACTGCAGGTCCTCGGTGGTTGCCGGGCCGAAGCGGGCCAGCCAGCGACGGGCGAGATCGCGTTGCGCTTGCGTCATGTCGATGGACGGCAGGCCCTGTGGCCACCATCGCAAGACCGGTTCCCAACGGTGGTGGCGGCTGGTCCATGGCCCGGTCGGGGTGCCGCGAACGATTCGCCCGTTGGCGCTCATGAGGGTGAGCAGGGACGTGGTGACGTTCTGCGGTCGATCGGACGGCGCTCTGGCGAGGATGAGTGTCCTCAAGGCCGGCTCGTCATCGGCCAGCTGCGCACCGGTGGCCGTACCCCGCCGCGCAAGCGATCGGTCGACGCGATCCTCAAGGCCGGCCAGCCACCGGCCAACATCCCCGTCGATGACCGGTTCGCTGCCGTTGCGTTGCAGCCGGCTGATCAAGCTTCGGCGCAGCGTCGTGGCCAGCGGCGTGCTGATCGCGGCCTGCACGGTCGGGATGTCATCGCGTGCGAAAACGAACAGGGTGCGACGCATCGCCATCCACCGCACCAGGCTGCGCTGCTCATACATCGCGTCGGCCACGTCGGCCAGCGTCGACACGGCGCTGCGCGCGAGCACGGACAGGTAGACCGACGCCGGGTCGGTTGCGTGCAACGCGATCAGCGCTCGCGTCACCGCCTCGGGACCGTCCGCGTCTCCCGCGAGATGGTGACGATGGATCATCGCGTCACGTCGTTGCTGCACCGTGATCGTGCGCACCATCCACCTCCTCGAGCGAGCTTGTCGTCGGCGGCGCGTCGCCCATTGCAAGACTTGTCCATATCGATATGTGCGTGTCTCTTTATCGGTATGAGCAAGAGCAGACATAATCCGGGACGGGGCACCACGGGCATCATGAACGAGGCCGAGCTCCGCTCCCGGGCGGGCCGCAAGCGCGACCCCGGTCGCGATGGGGTCATCCCCGACGCGGCGCTGACCGTTCTCGCCGAGCATGGCTATGACGGCATGACGATCGACATGGTCGCTGCCCGGGCAGGCTCGGCGCGGGCGACCGTCTACCGCCGGTGGGCGACCAAGGACGAGTTGGTGCTCGCGGCCGTGGAACGGATGAGCCGCGACGACGTCAACCTCGACCAGCTGCCGGACACCGGCAGCCTGCGCGGGGATATCGTCGCCATGATCCTCCCCCTCAGCGAGGAGGAGCAGCAAGTCCGCATCCAGGCGATGGCCGCCCTGCTGGCGCTGTCGCAGACCGACAGCCGCCTCGCCGAGGCCGCGACCGGCGCCGAGATTGGGCCGTGGATCGAGGTCAACCGCATCCTCATCCAGCGCGCGGTCGACCGCGGCGAGTTCCCGCCACCCGGCGACCTCGACACGTTCGCCGAGCTCATCCCAATGATGTGCGTCTCGCGAGCCGTGCAGCAGCTGCCGATCACGCGCGAGTTCAGCCTCGCCCTCGTCGACGGAGTGATCATCCCCGCCCTGCGCGGCGGCCCCTGAGCCCCACAGCCGCACCGGCTGCTCGATCAACCGAGTCGGCCGCGTGAAGCAGACGACCCATCCCAGGCAGACGGCCCCCCACCTCAATGAAAGGCAGCTCAGCATGAGCGTCACCACCACCCCGCACGTCAACTTCCGCGGCCAGGCGCGCGACGCGCTCGAGTTCTATCGGTCGGTGTTCGGCGGCGAGATCTCGCTCGCCACCTACGCCGACATCCATGCCGTCGAGGAGCCCGCTCAGGCCGACCAGGTCGCCTTCGGACGCGTCGACGCCCCCAACGGCTTCTCGATCATGGCCTATGACGTCCAGCCGTCCAAGGGCTATGACCCCGGCGAGAATCCTTTCTACATCACCCTGCAAGGAACCGCCGGCGACGAGATCCAGCCCCTCTGGGACGCCCTCGCCGAGTCGGCGACCACCCTCCTCATCCCCCTCGGCCCTGCACCCTTCGCTCCTCTGTACGGGATGCTCACCGACCGCTACGGCGTCACCTGGATCGTCGGCGCCGACGCCGCCCAGGATCCCGACTGACGGCATTTCTGTTCTGCTCACCCTCGCCAGGTGGGCGAAACTGCCGTACCCGACAGCTCGGTAGGGGTCGGGCGAGAGCGGTCCGCGCCCACTCGGACTTCTGCTTTCGCCGGCGCACCACCGCCCAACGGAGGCACACTGAGCCACATAGCCGAGTGCTGCCAACTCGAGGCCCGGGTCCCACCTTGCCCGGGAAGACGCGCCGACCGTGACGATGCGGACGATCGCTTTCGCTCTCGAGCGTCGATCAAGCGGGACGAGTCCAGCACGGTCGTCGCGTCGAGTCGGGCTCACGCTGCTGGGGATGAACCCCAATCCGCGCTCCGGGTCTCATCCAGCGAGTGGGGCCGGCTCCTTGAAAGCGTGGCGAGGCGACCACGGTCTGGGGGTGATCCGGGGGTTGCTGTCGCGGTACTTGCGGCGTGACGACGGGCATTCGCGCCCGTCGCCCCACCACAAGTGTCTGAGCTACGGGATGAAGAGCACCCGCTCACTCACAACATCACCTTCTGATCAAGGCCATCCCAGAACGCAGCGACGGGGGACGGCGCCGAGATCAACGCCGATCGGGGCGCCGGCGCGGTCGTCCCCTCGTGCCTTGCTGACCCAACCACCGCTCAATCTCTGGATGACAGCTTCCAAACGCTTCGATCGGCGCACAACGCACCAGCGGCACAACCGGATCGGCACCAACTGCGGCATACCCCCAACGGGACTCGAACCCGTGATCTCCTGCGTGAAAGGCAGGCGTCCTAACCGCTAGACCATGGGGGCGGGGGACGGATTGTAGGTGCCGGACGAGCCGGGACCGAGGAGCCGGCGCCGCGTCAGGCGGAGGCGGCGGCGGCGAGGTGCGCGACGGTCGACTGGAGCACCTGCCGGATCGCGGCTCGGGCGGCCTCGTCCTCCACCAGGCCGGAGGGGCCGATCGCGTCCCGGCCGATGGGTATCCGCGTGCACGCCGCCTCGATGATCTCCGCTCCGGCGTAGCCCAGGACCTTGCGCAACGACTCGTGCGCGTCGGCTGCGCCGGTCGGTGCCGCCGGTCCGGCGGCGTTGATCCAGGCGACCGGCTTTCTGTAGGTGCCGGCGTCGCCGATGGTCCACTCCAGGAGATTCTTCATCGCCGCCGGAAGCGCCCCCGCGTACTCCGGCGTGCAGATCAGCACAGCGTCGGCCTCCGCCATGTGACGGCGCATCTCGGCAACCCGCTGGTCGACCGGGACCCCTTCCCGGTCGTCGTCGGGATTGAACAGCGGCAGCCCCCCGATCCCGTCGTAATAGACCGTGGTCACCCCCGCCGGCGCGGCGGCCGCCGCCGTACGCAAGACGGCGGCATTTGTCGACCCGCCACGTGAGCTGCCGGAGATGAGGAGAATGGTCGCTGCTGGCGTGAGGGCCGACATGCCGGTTACGATCATGCCGCAATGGGCGAGCTGACCATGACCGGACAGCTGGTGCCGCGCGGACCGGCGGCCGCCTTCGTCCTCGACGACGACCAGGTGGCGACCATCGGCGAGGGCGCCAAGCGCTTCCCGGTCGTCGCCTCGATCAACGGCTACGAGTGGCGGACGACGGTCACCCGGATGAACGGCGAGTTCCTGGTCGGCCTCAACCGCGAGGTGCGGGACGGCGCCGGTGTGGAGGCCGGCGACGCGGTGACCCTGGCGCTCGCGCTGGATAGGGCGCCGCGGGAGGTCGAGGTGCCGGAGGTGCTGGCCCTGGCGCTCGAGGCCGATCCGCAGGCGCGAGCCGCGTTCGACGCGCTGGCGTTCAGCCATCGCAAGGAGTTCGCCCGGTGGGTCGCGGAGGCCAAGCGTGAGGAGACACGCGACCGGCGGGTGACCCAGGCGGTCGACATGATCCGGTCCGGCCGGACGCGAAGCTAGGCCCGCCGGCACCCCGCACGCGGCGCGCGACACCCGGCACCCTCGCACCAGGCACCAGGCATTCGCCGGCCGTCGGATGACTAAACCCTGCACGCATGGGGTAACGAGAGTGGAGAGGGAGATGCCAGTCTCAGCTCACCGGCAGGAGGGAAGCCTGAAGCGATCCAGGCGCCGGCACCCCGGGCCCCTCGCCCGCCTGGATCGCATTCCGGTCTGGCCGTACGAGCGGCGCCTGCTGTGGGTCGTCGGCGCCGGCTACTTCTTCGCCTTCTTCGACATCGTCACGATCTCATTCGCGCTGCCGGTGATCGCGACGCAGTTCCACGCGTCCAAGAGCGCCGTCTCGCTGTCGGTGACCAGCAGCCTGATCGGCTACATCGTCGGGGCCCTGGGGGATAGCGTCGTCGCTGACAAGTACGGCCGCCGGTTGAGCATGATCGTCTCGGTCAGCCTGTTCTCGGTCGGTACCGCTCTGGCTGCGTTCAGTGGCAGCGTGACGACGCTGGTGATCTTCCGGTTCATCTCCGGTCTCGGCATCGGCGCCGAGATCGCCACGGTGACGACGTATCTGGGCGAGATCTCGCCCGCGCCGCTACGCGGCCGCTACACGAGCTGGGCCACGACCTGCGCCTATGCCGGGTTCGCCGTCGTCCCATTCGTGGCGCGCGTCCTCGTTCCCAATTACGCCGATGGCTGGCGGATCCTGTTCGGCATCGGCGCGTTGGGAGGCGTCACCATCCTGTTCATGCGCCGGGGCCTTCCCCCGTCGCCCCGCTGGCTCGTCACGCAGGGACGCGAGGACGAGGCCAGGGAGGTGGTGGAGGCAGCCGAGCAAACCGCGCGGGAGAACCTCGATGAGAAACTGCCGGAGCCTGAGCCCGTCCCGGAGGAGCCCCGCGCCGAACGTGTCCCGCTCCGAGTGCTGCTGCGCCAGCCGATGCTCGGTCGCCTCCTGCTGTTCGTCGGTGTGTGGTTCGTCTACTACATCTCCAACTACGGCTGGCTCACGCTGGCTCCGACCCTGTTCGTCGACAAGGGCTACAGCCTCGCTGACAGCACGACGTACCTGATCGTGTCCGGCATCGGCTTTCTCGTCGGCGCGCTGGCGACGACCCGGCTGAGCGACCGGTTCGAGCGCAAGTACTCGGCGTCGGCGTTCGCCGTCGCCTGGGCGATCTCGCTGCTGGCCATCGGCCTGTTCGTCTCGCCGCCGATCATCATCATCTTCGGCTTCATCGCGTCCGTGACCGTGGGGCTGTTCGTGCCGCTGCTCTACACCTACACGGCCGAGCACTTCTCAACCAATGCCCGGGCCACGGGTGTGGCGATGACCGACGGCCTCGGCCACATCGGCGGCGCCCTCGCTCCGCTCATCGTCCTCGGGGCCTACAGCGCGTGGGGATTCTCCGGCGCGTTCATCGTGATGGCGATCTGTGGCGTGGTGACCGCCGGGCTGGTCCTGCTGGGGATCGAGGCCACCGGCCGCTCGCTGGAGACGGCCACCGCCGCCGAGCCCCCCAGCGCCTGACCACCAGAACCGCCCCGGCGACGTCTCAGTTGCGGGGAGCGGGTGCGCCGACGGCCGCCCGGGCCTGCTCCGGGGTCTCATAGGCGACCATCTCGATCACGCGCCCGTCGCGGATGGTCGTAACGTTCGCCCGCGGTGACGGTGGCGGTGCGTCCGGCGTCGCCGGCGGCTCCAGGACGACGATGACTCGGCCCTCTCCCGCGTCGATGACGTCGATGAGCCGGCCGATTCCGCCGCGGCGCGACTGGCCCATGAACTTCAGGGCCTCGTCGCGGTTGCGGCAGCCGGACGCAGGGTCGCCGCCGTGCCATTTGACGTGTGGATCGAGCAGATCGCCGATCAGCTGCAGGTCGCCACGGATGATCGCTTCATAGCCCCGGCGGACCAGGTCGACGTTCTCAGACGACATGCGGCCATTCTCTCACCTGGGACCGGATCGCCCGACCGTCGCCGAGCCACGGTCCAGTAGACCGACCTCCACAAGCCGCCGGCGAAGATCCTCCGGCGACTCGAACCTCATCGTCTGCATCCCCAGCTTCTCAGCCGCCTCGATATTGCGCTCCGAGTCGTCGATGAGCAACGTCGACTCCGCCGCCAGCCCAAAGCGCTCCATCAGCAGGTGGAAGATCCGGGCATCCGGCTTGGCAATGCCCTCCGCCGAGGACACGACCGTCCCGTCGAACCAGCGCAGGAACTCGTAGCGCTCGAGCCGCCGCGGGTAGGTCTCGGCCTCCATGTTCGTCAGCGCATAGCAGGGAACCGAGCGCCGGCGAAGCTCACGGAGGATCTCGACCGTGCCGGAGATCGGCCCGGCGACCATCTCCTCGCTGCGCCGGCCCCACGCCCAGATCCGCTCGGCGTAGTCAGGATGGCGAGCGGCGAGCTCGCCGCAGGAGACCTCGAACGGCACGCCCAGGTCGTTCGCCTCGTGCCACGTGAGGGTGCAGATCTCGGCGAGAAACCATTCCATGGCCTCCTCGTCATCGAACAGCTTGCGATACAGGTAGCGCGGATTCCAGTCCAGGAGCACGCCACCGATGTCGAAGACGACGGCCTCGATCGAACGGCGGCGGGTGTCGCGAGGGCCGGTGGGGGACGGGTGCTCGGAGTGGGGCATCCCGGTAAGGGTGTCGGATCTGCGGCAGACTGTGCGCGGTGAGCACCCCGGCACCGACTGGAAACGTCCGAGCAGCGGTCACGGGCGTCGCGCTCGAGCCTGTTCGCCGGCACGCGCCGCCGAGCGTTGACGTCGTCGCCCTCGAAGACGGCGTCGACCCGGAGGCCATCGACTTCCTGGTCCCGCCGTCAGACGGCGGCGGCCATGTGCTGGAGGTCCTGCCGGAGCTCCACCGCCTGGCCGTCGTCCAGGTGCTGTCGGCGGGGACCGACTGGATCGAGAACCGCCTGCCGCCTCAGGCTGCGCTGTGCAGCGCGCGCGGAGCACGCGACGCGCCCGTCAGCGAGTGGGTGCTGGGCGCGCTGCTGGGTGCCACGACCGGGCTGCTGGAGTGCGCGCGCATCCAGACCTGGACCGACCGCCATCTCACCGATCTCGGCGGCTGGACGGTGCTGATCGTCGGCATGGGATCGATCGGCCGGATGGTCCAGTCGCGGCTCGAGATGCTGGGGACGCAGGTCATGGGCGTGGCGTCCCACGCGCGGGACGACCTGCACGGGGTCGACGAGCTGCCGGACCTGCTGCCGGCAGCCGATGCGGTCGTCGTCCTCGTTCCGCTCAGCCCGGCCACCCGCGGGCTGATCGGCGCGGCCGAGCTGGCCGCCATGGCCGATGGGTCGCTGCTCGTCAACGCCGCGCGCGGCTCGGTCGTCGATACGCGCGCTCTGGTGCCTGAGGTGACGACCGGCCGGCTGCGGGCGGTTCTCGACGTCAGCGACCCGGAGCCGCTGCCCGACGGCCACCCCCTGTGGACGGCGCCGGGGGTGCTGACGATCACCCCGCACATCGCCGGTGACTCACCCCTCGGCCAGGCTCGCGCCGCGGCCCTTGCCGGCGAGCAACTGGCGCGCTGGTGCGCCGGCGAGCCGCTTCGCAACGTCGTCCGGGACGGATCGGCCTGAGCGACGGCCTGTCCTCCCGGCCGGGGCGCTGCCCGCAACCGCCCGGGTACCGTCAATCGCGGTGGCCGTAGCGGATATGGAGAACAGGGAGACGCAGGCCGGCCCGGGAGCCGTCACCGCGGCCGTTCGTGCCGCGGCCGCGTTCGATCGCACCGCGGTGTCCGCCTCCGCGGGTCTGCTGGCGGCGATCCCGGTGGTTGTCGTCCTCGGCGTGGGCCTCGCCCTGGGGGACCCGGTGGCCGGAGTGACGATGGGAGCCGGCGCGATGCTGGTGGGGATCGCGTGGCGAACCGCCGGAGGACGTCCCCCGTTGGCTGTTATGACCGCGGACGCACTGGTCATGGCCCTCGCTACGTTCCTGGGCTGCGCGACCGGGTCGGTGACGTGGGTGCACCTGATCGTCCTCTGCGTGTGGTCGTTCATGGGCGGCCTGCTCGTCGGCGTCGGGAACCGGGGGGGAGTCATCGGAACGCAGGCGATCATCGCCGCGGTGGTGTTCGGGCGCTTCAGCGAGCCGGCCCCAGCCGCGCTCGGCCTGGCGGGGCTCGTCCTGATCGGCGGCCTGGCGCAGGTGCTGCTGCAGAGCATCGCCCGCTGGCCGCTGCCGCTGCGGACTCAGCGCACGGCCGCGGCAGCGGCCTACCGGGAGCTGGCAAAGCTCGCCATGGCGACTGATGACCTCTCGGCGCTGGCGCCCGCCAAGGCGCTTGACGATGCCGAGCGGACGCTGGCCTCGCCGACCCTGTTCGGCGACGCCGCGCTGATGACGCTGCGCAGCCTCGTCTCGGAGGCGTACCGGTCGCGGATCCAGGTGATCGGCCTGCACGCCCTCCTGCGCCAACGGCATCCGGTCGCGTCGGGCACCGCCGGAGCGCCCGCGACGGCCGGCGACCTGGCGCGTTGGAGTCTCGGCCTGACCGCCTCCGCGCTCGACCTGGCAGCTCAGGCGATAGAGGGACGTGATGACGCCGACGAGGAACTGAGCCGGATCGTCGCCGAGCTCAGCGCCGCAATCGAGCGATACGAGCCGGGGCCCGGCGATCGTCCAGCCTCGCCGGCCGGGCCGGCGGAGCGGCAGCTGATCCGCCGGCTCAGGGCGCTGTCCGGCCAGCTTCGGGCCATCAGCTCACTGGCTCCCTCCGCGCTGACCGGCGGACGGCTTTGGAGCCGCCGGCCCGTCCGGCGCACCGATCGCCCCTTCGAACGTGCCCGCGCCCACCTGGACGACCTCCGGGCCAACGCGTCGCTTCAGTCCGCGGTCGGCCGTCACGCCCTGCGACTCGCCGTCATCGTCCCGCTGACCGCGCTGATCGCTCGGGAGCTGCCGCTCTCGCGGAGCTACTGGACGGTCGTGGCCGCGGCCACCGTGCTCCGGCCTGAGTTCGGCGCCACGTTCACCCGGGGGACGGAGCGGGCGCTGGGGACGACGCTGGGCGTGGGACTGGCGGGCGCCATCGCCGTCCTGGTGCACCCCACCGGTGCCGTGACCGTGGCAATCGTCGGCCTGCTCGCCTGGGCGGGCTACGCGACGTTCCCCGCCAGCTTTGCCACCGGCTTTGCGTTCATCACCGCGCTCGTCGTGTTCCTGCTCAACGCCGTGAGCCCGGACACCCTGGCCACGGCAAGCGCCCGGCTGCTCGACACGCTCGTCGGCGGGACGATCGGCCTGATCGCCTACGCCCTGTGGCCGACGTGGGCACGTGTGCCCGCCTGGCAGTCGCTGGCCGACCTGGTGGCGGCAGAGCGGGCGTACCTCGACGGCGTCCTGACGGCCCTGATCGCTGGGCACAGCGCTCGCGAGCAGCAGATGACCCGGCTCTCGCGAGGCGCCCGGCTGACTCGCACCAACGCCGAGGCGACCGTCGCCCGCTCGCTGTCGGAGCCCGCGACGCAGCGCATCGACGCCCGCCGCAGCCAAGCGGTGCTCGACGCCATGCGGCGCCTGATCCAGGCCGCGCACCTTCTGCGACTCGATGCACAGGAGGAGCGCGAGCGGCGACCGATGCCGGAGCTGCAGCCGCTGAAGGACGGCGTGGATGCGCTGCTGACGGGCGTCGAATCGGCCCTCCGGCTCCATCCCCAGAACGCCTCGCCCGGGACGCCGCTGCCGGACCTGCGCGAGCGCTACGGCCGCATCCAGCGTGCCCTCCGGGCCGAGGATCAGGCCGGGGAGCTGCTCGCCGAGCTCGACGAGATGGTGGATGCCGCCAATGGAGTGGCGTCGGCCGCCGGGCTCGAGTCCGTCGACAGCGGTGGCACGCATGACGAGCAGCCGGTCGACCACGGTGGCACGCCTGACGAGCAGCCGGTCGACAGCGGTGGCACGCATGACGAGCAGCCGGTCGACGGCGGTGGCACGTCCACCAGCCGGAGCAACGGCCAAGAAGCCGGACCCGGTTCGCTTGAATCAGGCCATGACCACAATTCCTGATTCGCATCACGACCTCCTCGACGCGCAGGTCGCCACCCTGCGCACGATCGACGGGCACGGCTTCCCACAGCTGACGGAGATCTGGTTCGTCTACGAGGACGGCGACTTCAAGCTCTCGCTCAACGACTCCCGCCTCAAGACCCGCAACCTGATGAAGCGCCCGCGGGTGGGCGCCAAGTACGGAGGAGCCGACCTGCGCGAGCACGACGGGCCAGGCGAGCGGCGCGTCACCATGACGATCGAACCGGCAATGTGTACGCCGTCGACATGAGCGGCGGCTAGGCGCGGCCTGCTCCCCGGGGTAATCCCGGGCCGGCGCGACCTGCACCGTGCGCCGAATCAGGATCCCGCCGTCCGATCTGGCGCAGATGCAGGGCTGAGCGTGCAGGTGGTGCCAAATCCCCGGGGCGGTGCCAGGTTTGGCGCACCGTGCACGCTGCAATCCGGTGCAACGGCGGGGAGGGCCGCTCACGCGCCCTTCGATGCCCCGTTGTCGCGCCGCGGGCTACCGGGACGACGACGAACGCGGGCCTGGCGGGACGAACGACGGGCAACGAAACGAGGTGCGGTCAACGGGTCGGCGCCGATCCGAGGCCGGCGCGACCTGCATCGTGCGCCAAATCAGGATCCCGCCGTCCGATCTGGCGCAGACGCAGGGCTGAGCGTGCAGGTGGTGCCAAATCCCCGGGGCGGTGCCAGGTTTGGCGCACCGTGCACGCTGCAATCCGGTGCAACAGCCGGAAGGGCCGCTCACGCGCCCTTCGATGCCGCATTGTCGCGCCGCGGGCTACCGGGACGACGACGAACCCGGCCCTGGCGGGACGAACGACGGGCAACGAAACGAGGTGCGGTCAACGGGTCGGCGCCGACCGTGCGGCCGGCGCGACCTGCACGGTGCGCCAAATCAGGATCCCGGCGTCCGATCTGGCGCAGATGCAGGGCTGAGCGTGCAGGTGGTGCCAGATCCCCGGGGCGGTGCGGAGTTTGGCGCACGAGGCACGCTGCAATCCGGTGCAACAGCCGGGAGGGCCGCTCACGCGCCCTTCGATGCCGCATTGTCGGCGCCGCGGCAGGCCGCGGGCGATGACGGCCGCCGGCGCCGCCGGTCGACCGTTAACCCGTCGGCCGTCAACCCGTCGGCCCTTACCCGCCGGCCGTTGACCCGCGGGCCCTCAGGCGGCTCGCTGCTCGCCCGCGTCTCCGGCACCGGCGTTCGGTCGCCATCCGATGGCCGGCGCGATGTCGCGGGCGATGGTCTCGAGCATCCGCGCGTTGTAGTCGACGCCGAGCTGGTTGGGGACTGTGAGCAGCAGGGTGTCCGCCTCGCGGACGGCGGCGTCCCGGCTGAGCTCCTCGGCGATGACGTCCGGCTCACCGGCGTAGGTTCTCCCAAAGCGGGCGATCACGCCCTCCAGGTAGCCCAGCTGGTCCTCGCTCCCGCCGGCGCCCCGGCCACCGGCGTCCCGGCCACCGAAGTACGCCCGGTCGAGATCGGTGACGATCGGCAGGACGCTGCGGCTCACGGAGACCCGCGGCTCCCGCGCCCAGGCGGCCTCGGCCCAGGCCGCGCGGAACATCGCGATCTGCTCGGCCTGCAGCTCGTCGAACGGCATGCCGGTGTCCTCGCTCAGGAGCGTGGAGCTCATCAGGTTCATCCCCTGTTGAGCGGTCCAGACGGCCGTCTGACGAGTCCCGGAGCCCCACCAGATGCGGTCCGCCAGTCCGGGAGACTGCGGCTGGATGGCGAGCGGGGCCGAGGTGCCGGTCATCTGCGGGTCGGCGGCCACGACGCCGGCTCCCCGGATGGCGGCACGAAACAGCTCGGTGTGGGAGCGGGCAACGTCGGCGTCGCTCTCACCCTCCGGCGGGATGTAGCCGAAGGACTCCGAGCCGCGTAGCGCCGGCTCAGGCGAGCCGCGGCTGATGCCCAGCTGCAGGCGCTCCCCGCTGATCAGGTCGGCAGCCGCCGCGTCCTCGGCCATGTACAGCGGGTTCTCATAGCGCATGTCGATGACCGCAGTGCCGATCTCGATCCGGCGGGTCCGCGCTCCGATCGCGCTCAGCAGCGGAAAGGGCGAGGCGAGCTGGCGAGCGAAGTGGTGCACGCGGACGTACGCGCCGTCGAGGCCGATCTCCTCGGCCACCTCGGCGAGCTCGATCGTCTGGCGTAGGGCGTCGGCGGCCGTGCGGGTCTGCGAGCCGGGCACCGGCTGCCAGTGACCGAACGAGAGAAAGCCGATGCGCTTCACCGGGTCCATGCTACGAAGGGGTGCTTGTGGTCGTCGGCCCAGGCTCCGTCCCGCCGGCCATCCGCCGGCTGGATGCGGCACGGGTCCCCACGTCGCGATGCTGTGGTCCGCGCCGGCCGACCATCCCGGACGGGCCCGCCGGAGCCGTGACCGTCCAGGACCGCCGCCGGCTATTCGGACTGCCGCCCCAGCGTCGCCACGAAGCGATCGATCCGGCGCCGGTCGTCGTCGGACAGTGGGGCATCGGCGGCGACGAGGAGCGTCATCGGCCCGCGGTCACGGGCCCACCGGCGAGCGGCGTCGCTGAACTGCGTGGCGACCCACACCAGCGGGAGCGACCCGGCATAGGCCATGACCGTCTCCTCCTGACGCTCCGGCGAACGCTCGCCCCGCACCAGCGCGATGCTGACGAGCTCGAGCGAGTGGGCGACCTCATTGACCGCCGACAGGCCCCCGGAGTCGGACAGCAGCGCGATCTCGCCGTCGTGGAGCATGTCGCGCGCCCAGCTTCCGGGCGCACCCGCCAGCGCTGAGGGGACGCACACCAACCGAAAGGTCACCGGGGCCACGACCGCAGACGCTATCGCCTCTCGAGCAGCTCCGGCAGCCGCCGCATATCGTCGAAGACGGTGGTGTGCTCGCCCTCCAGCACCGCGCCCGGGGTGACGCTCCCCGCGTAGGCGAGGACGTCCATCCCCGCGGCGCGGGCCGCCTCGACGCCGAAGCGGCTGTCCTCGACGACGACGCAGGCCTCCGGTCGCGCGCCCATCTGGCGGGCCGCGAACAGGAACAGATCCGGAGCCGGCTTGCCGTTGCGGACCTCGCTGGCGCTGAAGATCCGGCCGGCGAAGCGCTCGTGGAGCCCGGTCAGTTCCAGCTTGTGGCGGAGCGAGTCCGGCTCGCTGCTCGAGGCCACGCATGTCGGCAGCCTGATCGCGTCCAGCGCCTCGACGATCCCGTCGATCGGCTCCAGCTCCGCCTCGTAGGCAGCGGCGTACAGGTGCTTGAACTCGGCGTCCCAGGCACGCGGGAGCGGATGCCCCAGGTGTTCCTCCACGGCGGCGCGCATGACCGATGGCGAGCGCCCGACGAAGCGCTCGATGATCTCGGCCTGTGAGAGCGGCATCCCCAGGCGACCGAGGATGCCCGCCTCGACGCGGACGGCGATCGGCTCGCTGTCGACGAGGACGCCGTCGCAGTCGAAGATGACCAGCTCGTGGGCGATCGGCATCCGCTCAGTGCGCCCCGCCGGCGGCGAGCTCGACGGCCAGCGCCTCGAGCGATGCCAATCCTGCGGACAGGGGCGCCAGATCGATGTACTCGTCGAGGCGGTGGGCGTTGGCTCCGGTCGTCACACCGACCGTGATGGCGGGGATGCCGCGACCGTGCGCGGCGTTGGCGTCGGTGGAGGCCGCCCGCTCAGGCGCGGGCTCGAGACCGGCCAGCTCACGCGCCCGGCGCGCCGCGGACAGCAGCGGGTGATGCGGGTCGATGCGTCCGCCGGGTCGATGTCCGAGCTCGGCGACGTCGACGGTCAGACCGGCCGGCGGGGGCGCGAACGCCTCCTGGACCAGACCGGACGCCGCGCGCAGCGCGGCCTCGTCCACGCTGCGCACATCGAGCTCCGCGTGGGCCTCGGCGGCGATCGCGTTGATGACCGTCCCGCCACCGATGACCCCGACGTTGGCGACGAGCCCGGAGTCCCGCAGCCGGGGCACCAGGTCGGACAGCGCCGGCAGCAGGGCATCGATCGCGCTCGGGTTCTCGGGGTCGCTCCATGGGTGTCCGCCCGGCCCACGCACGACCACCCGGAATCGCACCGACCCCGCGGCCGCGACGGTGATGCTGTCGAGCATCTGGCCCTCGACCGCGACGAACGCGGCGCATGGCCGCTCGTCGAGCAGCGCTTTGACGCCGCGGAGGTCGCCGAGCCCCTCCTCGCCGACGGTCGCTGCCAGCACCACCGGGCGCGTGAGCGGGCGCGACCGCAGCCGGCGCGCCAGGTGGACGAGCGCCGCGACGGCGAGCGAGTTGTCGCCGATCCCGGGAGCGGCCAGGCGCCCGTCGCGTTGGTCGAAGACGATCTCGGTGCCGGCGGCGAACACCGTGTCCAGATGGGCGGCGAACACAACTGCGCTCTCCGGGGCGCCGTCGCCGATCACAGCGACGACGTTGCCGGCGGCGTCGCGCTCAACCACCGCCACCGCCTCAGCGAACAGCGCGGCGACGAGGTTGCCGCGGGCCGCCTCCTCGAAGGTCGGCGCCGGCACCGCGCAGATCCGCCGGGCCTCGTCGAGGACGCGCGAAAGGTCATGGGGAGTCGGTGAGTTCACGCCGGAGAAGTTTGCCAGTGCGGCGCGGTGCTAGGTTGGCGCCGTGGCCGCGATCGGCGTCTCCACTCCCCGCCGGGACTCAGAGCCCAAGGTTCGCGGCACGACGCGGTTCGCCGGCGACGGCCCGGTGCCGGGGCTGCTCCACGCCCGGCTCGTTCTCGCCCACGAAGCGCATGCGCGCATCCGCGGCATCGATACCGAGACGGCCTTGCAGCTGCCGGGCGTCGTCGCGGTCCTGACCGCCGCCGACCTGCCGATCGTCGCCTCCGGCAAGGGCCGGATGTACGAGCCACTCGCTCGCGAGGAGGTCGTCTACGCCGGTCAGCCCGTCGGACTGGTGGTCGCCGAGAGCGAGGCCATGGCCGAGGACGCCGCCCAGATGGTGGGGGTCGACCTCGATCCGCTCGCGCCGGTACTCGACGTGGAGGCCGCTGCCGCCCCCGGCGCGCCGCGGGCCCGGATCAGCGTCGCGGCCGCCGGCGAGGGGTCGGACATCAGCGATGCCCACGCGTCCGTGAGCGCGGGCGGAATCGAGGGCGAGGACCTCTCGGACAACGTGCTGGGGACCGCACGGCTCGCCGACGGCGACGTCGACGCGGTGCTGGCCGCCAGTGCCGCCGTGGCGCGCGGGCGCTTCACGACGCCGTGGATGTACCAGGGCTATCTGGAAACCCAGACGGCAACGGCGTGGCTGGAGCCCGACGGCGAGCTCGTCGTCACCAGCTCCACCCAGGCGCCGTTTGCCACCCGCGACGGCCTCGCCGAGCTCTACGGGCTCCCCCGGGAGCGCATCCGGGTCCGGACCGCCCCCATCGGCGGCGGCTTCGGCGGCAAGCTCATGATCATCGAGCCGCTCCTGTGCGGTGCGGTGCTCGCCGTCAAGCGGCCCGTCCGCCTGGCCCTGACCCGCAGCGAGGACATCGCGGCCGCCAATCCCGCCGGCGCGGAGGTCCTGTCCGCCGAGGTCGGCGCCGACAGCGAGGGCCGCCTCACCGGGATCCGCGCCCGCGTCTTCGTCGACCGCGGCTCCACCGACGACTTCGGCGTCGAATCGATTGCGGCGATGCTCGCCGCCGGACCATACAACTGGCGCGCCCACGAGCTGACCGCGCTCGGCGTGGCGACCAACCGGGTGACGTTCGGCGCCTACCGCGCCCCCACGGCCGCGCCGGCGGCGTTCGCCGTCGAGTCCCTGCTCGACGACCTGGCTCGGCAGTTGGACATCGACCCGCTGGAGCTGCGGTTGCGCAACGTGGCCGAGGAGGGCGACCGCTCCATCTCCGGGCAGCCGTTCCCGGTGTTCGGCGCCCGGGCATGCCTTGAGCGCGTGCGTGATCACCCGCTCTGGTCCCAGCGATCCGAGCTGCCGTCCGGTGAGGGCATCGGCGTCGCCATCGGCTGGTGGCCCGGCGGATACGAACCGGCCGCGGCCGTCTGCCGGCTGGACGCCGATGGACGGCTGACGGTGATCACCGGAGCCGCCGACATGACCGGTGTGGAGACGAGCTTCGCCGCCATCGCGGCCGAGGCCTTCGGCGTCGATCCCGGCCGCGTGCGGGTGGTCAACGCCGACACCTCCAGCGCTCCGTACGCCGGGACCAGTGGCGGAAGCAAGGTCACCTACACCGTCGGACGGGCTGTCGAGCGCGCCGCCGTCGAGGCGCGCGACCGTCTGCTCGAGGTCGCCGCCGGCGAGCTGGAGATCGCCGTCGAGGACCTCGAGATCGTCGACGGCACCGTCCAGCCCCTGGGCGTGCCGGCCAAGGCGCTGCCGATCGACGAGCTGGCGGCGAAGATCCTGAGCTTCGGCAGCCGGCACGAGCCCGTCGAGGGCCACGGCCGCAGCGCCCTCCCCCAGGCGCCACAGGCCGCCGCCCACCTCAGCCACGTCCGGGTCGATCCCGAGACGGGCGCCGTCACGGTGCTGCACCATGTCGTCGCGCAGGACGTCGGCCGGGCCCTGAACCCGGCGCTGGTCGAGGGGCAGATGCGCGGCGGGACGACCCAGGGACTGGGCTGGGCGCTGTTGGAGGCGCTCGCCCATGACGAGTACGGACAACTGGTCACCGGCACCTTCGCCGACTACGCGATGCCCAGCGCCGACACGACCCCACCGATCGATACCGAGATCGTCGAGGTCCCCGCCCCGGACGGGCCGTTCGGGGCCAAGGGTGTCGGCGAGGCGCCGGTCGTCGGCGTGCCGGGCGCGGTGGCCAATGCGATCGCGGCCGCCACCGGAGGTGTCCGCGTGACGCAGCTGCCGATGACCAGCGAGCGCGTTTGGCGGGCGCTGGCCGATGACTGACTCCGGCCCGGCCCGCGGGCGCGGGCGCGTCGCCTGAGAGCACCTGAGGCGCCCTCGGCTCAGGCGGAGCCCGCCGGCCGGCGGGTCCGGCGCCGCCAGAGAGCGCGGGCGATGAAGGCGAGCACGAGTGCGCCGAAGGCGATCGCCAGGTACGTGCTGTACTGGGTCGCCGTGTTGTAGATCGAATCGATGTGGCTGCCGGAGAGATAGCCGATCGCGCACCACACCGCCACCCACAGGGCCGCGCCGATCGCGTTGAAGAGCAGAAACCGCGCCCAGTGCATGCCGGTGATCCCGGCGATGATCCCGTTGGCCTGGCGCAGCCCCTCGATGAACCGCGCCACCACGACGATCTTCCCGCCATGTCGCTGGAAGAACCCGGTCGCCCGTTCCACGCGCTCCGGGGTCAGGAAGATGTAGCGCCCCCAGCGTTCGACGAGCGGGCGTCCACCAAAGTGGCCGACGGCGAAGCCGATGTTGTCGCCGACGATGGCCGCCAGGAAGGCCAGCAGGCCGACCAGCACGATGTTCAGCCGTCCGGCCCCGGCATACACGGCACCCAGGATCAGGACCGTCTCTCCGGGGACCGGAACCCCGAAGTCCTCGAGCAGCACGAGGCCGGCCACGGCGAGGTAGCCGTAGTTGTTCAGCGTCGGCTCGAGGCTGTGGAGGACCCCAGGCAGGTGCGGGGTGGCAGCGGCGATCAGGGACATGGGCGGTGAGGGGTGGGGCGGCGGACGGGGCTCCGACGGTGGTCCGGCCAGCTCAGGATGTCGCCCATGATCACATGCTCCTCGCGCCAGGCCGCGCCACCGGGCGCGACGGATTCCCCTGGGATTACCCCCAGGGGCCGAATGGGAGACGCCATCGTCGCCGCCGTCAACCACCTGCACCGCGATCTGCGGAATTGCGGAGAGGCGCGGTCTTGGGGATGATGCACGTCGTGACGCACGGTCCGGCCGACATGCCTCCGTTCCTGGCGGGAACGTCCGCGGCGGTCACCGGCGCCGGCGCTGGGATCGGCCGGGCCATCGCCCACCGCCTCGCTGCTGCGGGCGCCTGCATCGCCGTGGGCGACATCGATCGCGACGCGGCGGTCCGCGTCGCCTCCGAGATCGGCGATGCGGCGATCCCGGTCGCCATCGACGTGGCCGACCACGAGCAGTTCTCGGCCTTCCTCGAGACGGCCGAGACGCGCCACGGCCCCCTGGGTGTGATGGTCAACAACGCGGGGGTGGACTGGGTGGGACCGTTCCACGAGGAGCCGGACGAGGTCACCCGGCGCGAGATCGCCATCAACCTGTACGGCATGGCCCTCGGCTCCAAGCTCGCGCTGGGCCGGATGCTCCCGCGCCGGTCCGGTCACGTCGTCAACATCGCTTCCGGGGTGGGGCGCGTACCGCTCCCGGGGAGCGCCACGTACTCGGCGACGAAGCACGGCGTGGTCGGGCTGACCGAGTCGCTCCGGCTCGAGTACCGCCGCAGCGGCATCACGTTCACGGTGGTGCAGCCCTCGCAGGTTCGGACGGGGATGATCGTGGGACAGCCGCAGCCGTGGGCATTGCCGGTGGTCACCCCGGAGGAGGTGGCCGACGCCGTCGTCGAAGCACTGCGCCATCGCCGCTTCGAGGTCTGGGTGCCACGATCGCAGGGAGCCTCGGCGAAGCTCGGCGCACTCCTCCCCCGGCCCGTCCGGGATGCGGTGCTGCGGATGATCGGCGTCACCCGCATCGCCGGGGACTCTGATCCGGGGGCCCGCCGCGACTATCACGAGCGCGCCTTCGGGCGCAGCTGACGCGCGCGCAGTACGATTTCTCGTATCAGATAGCACATGTCCTCACCAAGGAGGTGAGCAGATGTCTGAGCCGGTTCACGTCCTCGTGGTCGCCCATCAAACCGCGGCGACCGATGCCCTGCTGAATGCCGTCCGCGACCGCGCCCAGCGGGGGCCAGCACGCTTCCACCTGGTGGTGCCCCGCCACCCGCACGGCATGCACAAGGTCGTCGACCCCAGCGAAACCGACCAGCACGAGGCGCAGGTCGTGCTCGACGAGGCGCTGCCCAAGCTGTCGCACGCCGCCGGAACAAAGGTCACCGGCGGCGTCGGCGACCCGGAGCCGCTGATGGCGATCGAAGATGCCGTCAACCTCGGCAACTACGACGAGATCATCATCTCCACGCTGCCGCTCGGGATCTCCCGCTGGCTGAAGCTCGACCTCGTCAGCAAGGCGCGGGCGCTCGGCCTGCCGGTGACCCATGTGGCGGCAAAGGAGCGGATCGCGGCAAGGACCGCCTGACCACAACCGCACGCAGGTCGCGAACGATCTGTCGTAGGCTCGCCGCATGACGAACTGGTTCGACGAGCTGGGCGAGTTCCTGCGCATCCCGTCGGTCAGTGCCGACCTGGCGCACGCCGGCGATGTCACCGCCGCCGGGGGGTGGGTCTGTGACTTCGTCCGCCGGGCCGGCGGGGCCTGCGAGCTGGTCGACTGGCACGGGCAGCCGCTGGCGGTGGGAGAGATGCGGGCGTCGCGAGAGCCCGGGACGGCGCCGACCGTGCTCTGCTACGGCCACTTCGACGTTCAGCCGCCTGATCCGCTGGAGCTGTGGGAGTCGCCGCCGTTTGAGCCGGAGATCCGCGGCGATCACCTCTACGGACGCGGCGTGGCCGACGACAAGGGGCAGCTGTACCTGCTGCTGTCGGCAGCACGTGAGCTGGCCGGCGCCGGCCAGCTGCCCGTCAACGTCCGCTTTGCCTGTGACGGCGAGGAGGAGACCGGCGGCCACTCCATCCTCGACTTTCTCGCCGCCGACGAACGCGGCGCCGACGCGGCCGTGATCTTCGACAGCGGCATGATCGCCCGCGGACTGCCGGCGTTCAACGTCGCGACCCGCGGGCTCGTCTACTTCCACCTGACCGTCCGCACCGGTGAGCGCGACCTGCACTCCGGCATCTACGGCGGTGGCGCCTTGAACGCGGCTCATGCTCTGGCGCGGACGCTCGCCGCCGTCGTCGCCACCGACGGCCGGCTCGCCGAGCCCCTGCGCCAGGGGGTGGCCGCCCCCACGCCGGAGGAGCTCGAGGGCTGGCGTGCCCTGCCCAGCGGCGCCGACGAGCTCGCCGCCCAGGGCGCGCGGCCCGCGGATCCGGGGGCGGCCGAGGAGTTCTACATCCGGACGTTTGCCGAGCCGGCGCTCGACGTCAACGGAGTCCACAGCGGCTCCCCGGCGATCCAGAAGACGGTGATCCCGGTCGAGGCCGTCGCCAATGTGTCGATCCGGCTGGCCCCCGGCCAGGAGGTCGACGTCATCGCCGGGGCATTCGAGCAGCTCGTGCGTGAGTCTATGCCCCCGGGTGCCGACGTCGACGTGGAGCTGCTGTCGGCGGCGCCTCCCGGACTCGTCGCGCCGGACGCACAGGCGGTCCGCCTCGGCATCAGGGCATTTGAGCGAGCGATAGGCGTGTCCCCCGCCCTGATCCGCTCCGGCGGAACGCTGCCGATCGTTCCGGCCCTCGCCGAACGCAACATTCCCACCATCATCACCGGCTTCTCGTTGCCGGACGCGAACATCCACTCGCCCAACGAACGGCTCCCGGTCGATCACATTCCCCTGGGGATCGCCGCGGCCCGCGCCCTCTTCGAGGAATTCGCCTCCCTGTGACCGTCTAACCGCGGCCGGTTCGCGCCGGAGCCGAGACGGCGAGCTCGAACCACACGTGGGTCAGCCCCTCGCCGATGCCCCATCCCGCCGACTCGGCGTCGACGATCGCCAGCCCCCGTCCGCGCAGATGATCAAAGCTCCGCTGGCCGACGGAATATTGAAACCCCGGCCCCTCGTCAGCCACCTCCACCTGGAGGCGGCCACCCTCGAGACGGGCGCTGAGCACGATCTGTCCCCGCCCGTGCAACACCGCGTTGGTGATGAGCTCGCTCGTCAGGAGTTTGGCGCGATGGAGCTCGTCGGCCTCGAGCGTCGCGCCGTACCACTGGCCAAGCGACCGGCGCGCCAGCCACGGCGCGTCGTGGCTGCGTGACAGCTCCCGCTCGAAATCTGGATTCTCCATGGCCGCCGCCACAGTCTGACGGCCCGCACGGCAGCCCGACGCCTCGACGGAAAATCACCCGGCATGTCACCATCGCCCGTCGATGGCCGGCCATCCTTCGCCACTCCGTGAGAGCGACGTCGACGCCGATCCGGTGCGCCAGTTCGCCGAGTGGTTCAGCGACGCGGCGGCCGCCGGCTTCCCCGCGCCGGAAGCGGCGGCCCTGGCGACCGCGACGCGCGAGGGCGCGCCGTCGGCTCGCATGGTCCTTGTCAAGCGGGCCGACGAGCGAGGCTTCGTCTTCTACTCCAACTACGAGAGCCGCAAGGGCGGAGAGCTCGTCGCCAACCCCCGCGCCGCGCTGCTGTTTCATTGGAGCGAGCTCGGGCGGCAGGTGCGGGTCGAGGGAGCGGTCGAGCGGACCACCCCGCAGGAGTCGGCCGACTACGTGCGCAGCCGCGCCCGCGGGAGCCAGTTGAGCGCGCTCGCGTCGCCACAGAGCCGGCCGGTGGAGAGCCGGGAGGCGCTCGAGCGCCGCGTCGCCGAGCTGCGCGAGCGCTACGCCGACCGGGAGCTCCCCCTGCCCGGGACATGGGGTGGGTTCCGGCTCACGCCGCAAACGGTCGAGTTCTGGCAGGGCCGGGACGATCGGCTGCACGATCGGCTGCTGTACACGCGGCAGCCGGACGGCTCCTGGCAGATCAGGCGGCTCGCGCCCTAGCCGGCCCGGCGAGGGCGCCTCGGCTACGCGCGGCGAACGCTGAGTGCCGTGAACAGCGCGAGGGGGCGCCGACGGAGAACCGGGCGGCGCCAGGGCAGCTGCCGGCCGATGGCCGGACTGTCGATCTCGCCCCGGTGGTGCGCGCGGGCGACCTCAGCCGCGATCTCCTGCTGTCGCGCTTCGATCAGATGTGCGTTCAGGTGCGGTGACATCATGGAGGTCTCTCCCGTCCCCTCGCCCGCAGGCGACTGGTGATCCTCGAGCATCGGTGGCGATGTTCGAGCTTGATGCGGAGACTCTTGCACCCGCGCCGCCCCGGCTGAAGGCCAGATGACATACCGGAACTGCGTAGTCTGACTCACAGCGGCCATCCGGCAACGTCGAGCCGCCGATCCCGGTGCTCGACCTCAACGACCGCTGAGCCGGGAGCGTGAGCACCGTGTCCGAGATCTCATTTGCGCGTGACGGAGTGGTCGTCGGCGACGACGGCGTGGCGCGCTGCTGGTGGGCGGGCTCCGCGCCTGAGTACCGCGCCTACCACGACACCGAGTGGGGCTTCCCCGTCGATGACGATGTCCGCCTCTTCGAGAAGCTGAGCCTCGAGGGGTTCCAGGCCGGGCTGTCGTGGCTGACGATCCTGCGCAAGCGCGAGGCGTTCCGGGCGGCGTTCGCCGGCTTTGCCTTCTCCGAGGTGGCCGAGTTCAGCGAGCGCGATGTCGAGCGGCTGCTCGGCGATGCCGGAATCGTCCGGCACCGGGGCAAGATCGAAGCCGTCATCAACAATGCCCGGCAAGCGGTGGAGCTCGTCGTCACCGAGGGCTCGCTGGCGCACTACCTCTGGAGCTTCGAGCCGCCGCCGCGGACGGGGAGCCTCGATCGTGCCGGTCTCGCCGCCGTGAATGCGACGACCGAGTCACGGGCGCTGGCGGCAAGCCTGAAGCGGGCCGGCTGGCGCTTTGTGGGGCCGACGACCGTCTACGCCTTCATGCAGGCGATGGGGCTCGTCAACGACCACCTGGGCGGCTGCGATGCGCGGGCGAAGGTCGACCTCGCCCGGCACCGGTTTCGCCGTCCCTAGGACGGGCTGGGCGGATCGATCCGGCGCCTAGGACGTCGTGGCCGTCTGGAGAGCCAGGCGGGAGATGAGCTCCTCGCTGTCACTGGAGCGGCGGGTCAGGGCGCGCTCGAACGCGTCTCCGTAGTGGCGCATGACGGCGACCAGGATGTCCAACGTTCCGACGGTCGTCGCGCCCCGCTCGGCGGCGTGCTTGGAGGCCGCGCCGGTGACCAGCTGAAGGGTCTCCTGCGGAGTGCGCTCCACCGGCTCTGACACCTCGTCCGTGGCCTCGTCGAGGCGGGCCTCACCCACGCCGAGCGCCTGCAGCGAGGCACCGGCCTTGCCGTACAGCCGCAGCGGGCGCAGCCACCGCTCCACCTCGTCATCAACCGACTCCGCGAATGGGAGCGCCGTTCCGGCCAGGCCGAGCACCGTCATTGCGTCTTGAGAAAGGCAAATAGAGTTCATGAGCACGTGATCGGCCGGTACCCGTCGGTCCTTGACCCTCACCAGGTTAGGCCTGCTGGAGCTCCCAGCGACCCTGCGCGGGACCAGTCACCGTCGCCGTCGCCTCGCCGCCCTCCAGCTCGACCCGCAGCAGGGAGACACCGCCGTCGGCAGCGAGCACTCGTGCGTCGGCCAGGACCATCTCGATCTCCCGGGCCGGCACGCCGCAGGCCTCGAGGAAGCGCTCAGCCTGCCCGGAGCCGATCTGGCGCAGGTCGATTTCGAGCTCCTCGAGGCGCTGCTCGGACACGGCCGCACCGGCGGTCGCCGTGATGATGCACGCCGCCATGTCGTCGTGGATCGCCTCAGTCTGTTGCTGAACGGTCTCCAGCAGCGCCCGCGCGCCGAAGCCGGAACCGAGGTCGGAGAGGATGCGGCCGAGCCGGTCACGCCCGAGCAACTCGCCCTCGACGCGGGCCTCGGTGACGCCGTCGGTGAAGAAGCAGGCTCGGGCGCCGTCCGGGAAGGGCACCGTCGTCTGGCGGCGACCGGTGGCCACGCCCCACCCCAGCGCGGGAGACGCGCAGCGGGTCAGAGGCTCGTGCGCGCCGGAGCCCAGCAGGACGGGCGCCGGATGACCGGCGGTCGCGTAGGTCAGCGTCGACGCTCCGGCGTCGTGGACCGCGACCGCCACCGTCGTGAACAGGTCGTCCTTGTCAGCCCCCAGCACCCGGCCGGCCAGCTTCAGGGCGGCGCGGGGCTCGAGCCCCATCTCGACATACGCGCGCAGCGTGTAATGCATGTGGGCAGCGCGCCCCAGGGCTACACGGCCATGTCCGGAGACGTCGCCGACGATGATCGCCACGCGGTCGGCGTCGAGCGCGAACGCGTCGTAGAAATCTCCACCGGCGCCGGGGCCATCCGCCGGCCGGTAGGCAGCCGAGATGTCAAGTCCGCCGAGGCGCGGGGGAATCTCCGGGATGAGCGCCGCCTGGATCGAGTCAAGGTCGGCGGCGAGCTGCTGGCGCTGGGTCTCGAGCCGGCGTGCCCGGTGCCCGGTCAGCCAGGCGCGGAGCCCGAGCAGGGCGCAGACGAGCAGGAGCGCGAAGATGACGGGCTTGCTCCAGTCCGGCACCGGCAACGGCACCAGCCGGCCGACGAGCGACGGCACGGTGCTCAGCTCGTGGCCGAGCGTGTCAAGCGGCTGCGGCAGCGCGCCGGCCGATGTCGACCGCCGCCGGGATGCGCCCAGCGGGGCCGCCGTCGAGACAGGGGAGGTGGCGGCAGCGGTCAGCCCGCGCGCGACGCCCGCCCCGGCCGTCGCGATCCGCCGGAAGGTTGTCGCGGCCGCCCCGGCGCCCGCTCCGGTCCGCGCCGCAACCGCGCCTGCGCTGGAGCTCTTCGCCGAACGCGACGAGGCCCGTTGAGTCCGCCTGCCCGTCGGCGTGCCGGTCCCGGTGCCGGTCGTCGCCGGCGATGACTTGGCGGTCGTCGGCGCCGGCTGCGCCGGGTTCACGCTGACCGCGACCGGGGATGTCGTCGCGGGCGTGCCGGCAGCGGGAGTCGCCGGAGCGCTCGGCGTGGAGGAGCCGGAGCCCGCTGCTGCGGTCGACACCGCCGGCGTGGCCGTGGTCGTGGTCGTGGAGGAGGACGAGGAAGAGGAGGACGAGGAGGAGCCGGGGTGCGCGGTCGAGGGCGTCGCCGAGGCGCCGCTGCCATTTCCGTTGCTGTTGCCGTTTCCGTTCCCGTTGCCGTTCCCACTTCCATGTCCTGAGCCCGAGCCGTTGTGCCGGCCGTTGCCATCAGACGACGAGCCGGAGCCCTGGCCGTCGCCGTGCGAGCCGCCGGATCCGCCCCAGGGATTGCCCCCGGGGCCGCCCTGCTGGCTGCCGCCGGCCGAGGTCGAGGATGTACTCGGGACAGCCTGGGGGCTGGCAGAACCGCCTTCGCCGCCGGTGGAGCCGGAGCCGCCCTGGCCGGAACCGCCCTGGCCGGAACCGCCCCAGCCGCCCTGGCCCTGACCGCCCTGACCCGGATCGCCGTGGGATCCACCCCAGCCGCCCTGACCCTGACCGGAATCGCCGCCACGGGGACCGCCGTCACCATGGAAAGCCGCCTGCACGGACGCGCCGGTCGCTGCCGCAACTCCGGCGCCGCTTCCCGGCACGAGCGCGGGCAGCGTGCCCGGTCCGACGGGCCTGATCATCGCGGCCGCCTCGCGGTGGGCGACGGCGGCCCGCTGTTGACCGTCACCCGGCGCGCTGACCGCGGCGGGGGCCAGGCACAGCCCGGCCGCGAGCACGCCGAGGCTCACGCCGCAGGGCCATCTCCGGCGCAGTGATCGACGCTCAGGCACTCGGCACCAGCGCGGGTCGAAGCTTGCGAAGGCGGACCACGGTCGCCGCCGGCCTCACCAGCAGCTCGAACTCGTCGGTCAGGGCCGACATGAACGCGAACCCCCGACCGCTCTCGACGGACACGGGTTCATGCTTCTTGCTCGGTGGGATGAACGGTCCGGCGTCCTGGATCGAGCAGACGAGCGAGTCGTCCTCGGCGTCGATGCTGAGACGGATCGTTCCGTCCTGATCCGGGCTGCCGTGCTTGATCGCATTGGTGACCGCTTCGTTGACGGCGAACACGAGCTCGTACGCCGCCTTGCGGGCGAAGCCGAAGTCGGCAGCCGCCGTCGCGACGCAATCACGCGCCCGCTTGAGCTCGGCCGGTCTCGCCGGGAGTCGCAGATCCACGGGCTCGAAGCCCTCTGCGACCGCAGCGCGGTCCGCCTGCTCAGGCGGTGACGGCAAGCGCAGCGAACGCATCCTGATGTGAGTGGTGCAGCGGGATCACGTTCTCCAGGCCGACGGCCTCGAAGATGGCCTGCACGTCCTCGTTGTCGCAGACGACCACCAGGGAGCCACCGGCGGCGCGCATGCGCCTGATCGCCCCCACGAGGACGCCGATCGCGGTGGAGTCGATGAACTCCACGGCCGACAGATCGACGACGAGCTGCCGGTCGCCGGCCTCGATCAGGCCGCTGATACGCCGCTTGAACTGCGGAGCCACGTCAAAGTCCACGTCGCCGGCAACGCGAAGGACGCGTACGTCGCCGCCGAGCAGGTCGTCGCTCATTTGGAAATTCCCCATGAGTCCTCCGAGTCGGTTTCTGAGGGGGTCGCAAAGCCCTCACGCCTACGTCGGCCGAAATCGCCAAATCCATTAGCGATCCGGACCGACTGGACGGATGTTCCACCCAGATGGGGGTCCGCACTCGACAATGTCTACTCATGCCGATACAGGCCGTTGGCCTCCTCAAGCCCACGGGCGTGCCTTCCCGCCGGGGGCCCCGGCGGGAACACACGGTGAGCTCAGACGCCGACGGGAGGAGCCTCGCCCGCCTTGGCGGGCGGGCGATCCAGCTTTTGGAGCTGGCGCTCAGGCGTGATGCGGACGACGTTCCAGGCCAAGCCGGCGCGCTCGAGCCCCGTGATCAGCAGGCCCGAGACGTCGATCTCCCACCACCGCAGCCCGTGAAACGCCGAACGAGGGAAGGCGTGGTGGTTGTGGTGCCACGACTCGCCGAGCGAGAGCAGGGAGAGCCAGGCGACGTTCGTCGAGTGATCCTCGATGGCAAAGCGCCGCTGGCCGAAGAAATGGCAGATCGAGTTCACGGACCAGGTGACGTGGTGAACGAGGAAGACCCGGACCAGGCCGCCCCAGACCAGGCCGCGGATGGCCGCCCCGGCCGTGAAGCCGTCCAGGAGGAATCCGGCGGCCGCCGGGATCAGGAGCGAGGCGAGGACGAACAGCGGAAACCGCCGGCCGATCCGCCGCATCCCTGGGTCCTCGTACAGGTCGCCGGCGTACCGCTTCCAGTCGGCCTGTCCCTGGGTCTCCAGCAGCCAGCCCGTATGGGCATGCCACAGTCCCCGCAGGCCGCTGCCGTGGCCCACGTGCGGGCTGTGCGGATCCCCCTCCTGGTCGGTGTGCGCATGGTGCTTGCGATGATCGGCCACCCAGTCGATGACCGATCCCTGCACGGCGAGCGACCCCACCACGGCGAACACGCGCTCCAGCCACCGGTGAGTCTGGAAGGCCCGGTGGGTCAGCAGCCGGTGAAACCCGACGGTGACCCCGACGGCACTGAGTAGGTACATCACGACCAGGATCGCGAGATCGACCGTATCGACCCCGCGGTTCCACAGCAGGGGGATGGCGGCCAGCACACCGAGAAACGGGGCCACGACGCCGGCAAGGTTGGCTGTGCGTTCGGCACGCGTCACAAACTCTGACGTTCCCAGACGTGGCCCCCCGGGGCCGCGCGGAGCCCCCGCGAAACCCCCCAGCTGTCTGGTGGTCGGTCCCGGACGTGTCTGGTGGTCGGTCCCGGACCCTGTCATTCGAGACCGGGACCAGGTCTCGGTCGGTCGGCCGCGGGCGTTCCTGACTCCCAGCCGGGCGCGGCGGTCGCGGCAGAGTTTCGCCGATCCGAGCGTGTATTGACACCTAAGCCTTTGATGTCTATGTTTTGTGAATCCGCGTCACCGGACGCGGATGCGGCGTCGTCAGCCGCTGAGCTACGGAGCGATCCCCGGCCGAGGTGGATAGGTCGGTAGCCTCATGTCAGCGGCCGACGAGACAACGCGATCGAGGAGAACAAGCGACATGACGAGGCGAGCCATCCTGAGAGCTTCGGACGCCGATCGCGAGCAGGTTGCCGAACGGCTGCGCCAGGCGGCGGCTGAAGGCCGGCTGTTCGCCGACGAGCTGGAGGAGCGGCTGGGCGCGGCGCTGTCGGCCAAGACCTACGGCGAGCTGGACGAGGTCGTCTCAGATCTTCCGGACCCGGGGCCCAGCCACCCCAGACGGTCCGGTGAGCTGGTGCGCGCGCGGCCCGCGGTGGCTCTGGCGGTGGCGCTGCCCCTCGCGATGATGCTGATCGGCATCATCGCCTTCGCCCTCGCAGGTCATGATCATCCCGGTCACGGCGGCGGTGGTCTCGCGTCCGGCGCGCCGCTGATCTGGCTGGTGTGGATCGCGCTCGGCTGGCGGTACCTGAGCCGCCGGCGCAACCGGATGCGGTAGCCGCGGCCAACGCAGAGGGCGACGAGACGCGAGGCGGCCGGGAAAACCGCCCCGGCGACCTGCACCACGCGCCAAATCTCACACCGCCCAGACGATCTGGCGCACAACCGCGGCTCAGCCTGCAGTCTGTGCCAAATCGCCACGGGCCGCCCTAGTTTGGCGCACCCCGCACGGCGAAATCCGGTGCATCGCGTCACCCGGACGGGGCGCAGGGGCCAACCGGCGCCGCCAAGCCATGACGCTCGCCGAGGCCATCCCGCTCCGCCGGGGCCATCCCGCTCCGCCGAGGCCATCCCGCTCCGCCGAGGCCATCCCGCTCCGCCGGTCGATCCCGCTCCGCCGAGGCCATCCCACTCGCCGCCAACCATAACCATCCCACTCGCCGCCAACCATAAGCGACGTCTCACCAGGCTTAACAACAGCGCTTAGCCCAGCGGCCGTACCCTTTGGTCTCGTGGCCGGCAGACCGCTCCCGCCCCGGCCGATCCGTTGACTGCTCCGTACCGTCGCCTCACCCGTTGTCTGCTCGCCGCGCTGGCGGCGGCGGGACTGGCCGCCTGTGGCAGCGCCGGCCCCTCGTCGGCCAGCCACTCCGGTGGCTCACAGAGCTCGTCCTCCTCTCACACGCAGGGCCAGCCGGGCACGAGCACCGCCCAGCGTGTCTCGCGCGTCGTACCGCGCGCGCCCTCGCATCGGCTCGTCGACCACTACCCGCGGGCTCTGAACCCCCGCTGGCAGACGATCTCCACCATCGGCGGAAGTCCCGCGATGTGGATCGCCCAGCGCTCCGGCGTGACGCTCGTACGGATGAACCAGGGCCTGGTCCACCTGGCCCTTCACGCCGGATCTGGCGATCCGGGGGGCACGGGCTGGCGGTACGGCGACGACGTGGCCGGCAGCGAGATCCATCACCTGATCCTCGGCTTCAACGGCGGGTTCAAATTCTCGACCGGCGCGGGCGGCTTTGAGTCGTTCGGACGAACCGCGGTGAGTCTGTCCTCCGGCCTGGGTTCGATCGTCACCTATCGGAACGGCCGGACCCAGATCGGCGCCTGGGGTCAGGGCGTGCCCACCCCCGGTGTGCCCGTCGCCTCCGTGCGCCAGAACCTCCATCTGCTCATCGACAACGGACATCCGGACAGCTCCGTCAACACCTGCGGCGAGACGTGCTGGGGGGCGACGATCGGCGGCGCCGCGGCGGTTGCCCGCAGCGGCCTCGGCATCCTCGGCAATGGGCAGCTCCTGTGGGCGGCGGGCGAGGGCCTGACCGTCGCCCAATTTGCCGACGCGATGGCGGCTGCCGGGGCCCGGCGCGGCGTGGAGCTCGACATCAATCCGGACTGGGTGGCCGGCTACCTGTACGTCCACCACGCCACCTCGGGCCCGACGCCCGTACCGGTCGTCCCCGGGCAGTACGGGATCGCCGGGCACCTGCTCGCGCCCTACAGCCGCGACTTCTTCACGGTCCTGTCCAACTGACGGGGGCACGCGGCGCGCGCGGCGCCGCACCCTCCCAACGTCACCGGCAGGCGTGCTCCAGCCGGCGCTGCACTGCGCTGCCCCGGCCGGAACCGCCAGTCGAGAACAGGTACCGCCACGACCGGCCGGACCGGCTGAACAGAAATCGCACGGTGCCCCGATCCGGCGTCCTCTGACAGACCACGCCCAGCACCGGCTTGGACCCGCCGACGTACACGCCGCTGATGCCGACGCTGGTGCCGTCCTGGACGACGAAAGCGTGCACCAGCGAGGAGCGCGTCGAGCCGCGGGCGGGCGTCACAGCGCCGGCGGCGAGGGCAGCCGCGGCGAACAGAAGCGTCGTTGCTGCGGTCGCGGCGATCACGGTCAACCTATGGAGAGGTGTCATCGGCCGACGATAACACCGGTTTCAATGCGCGCCGGGGCTACCGGCGCCGACGGGGCGCACGGGGTCGTCGCCGGCCGCGGCCCGGGCCGGCTCCACCACCATCGCCTGGAGCCGGCGGACGGCATCGAGGTGGTCGCCGGTCCAGATCACCCGGATGCCGGTCGCGGTGGCCCGCCCGTCGGAGTTGCGCAGGTCCGTCCCCACCGCTTCGATCAGCCGGCCGTCGGCAACCGCATCGGCGGGGAGCGGGTCCGGAACATCCTCGTGGCCGGTCAAACCCGCCGCGAGCTGGTCGTACCACGCCGTCATGTTCCCCGCCGCCGCGAGCAGTTCACGACGCGCGGCCGAGCGATCGCCGCTTGGGGCGCCATCGTGATCCCAGAGGTCCAGCACCGAGTCCCCGGCCAGCCGGATGGCGGCGACACCGCTGACGAGACCGGTGACCTCAGCGAGCTCCAGACGCTTCGAGCCCTGCTCGGAGACGTATCCGCGGAACGCATCGTCGAGCCGCCGCGACGCGGCGGCAGCGGCCAGGGCCTGCTCCTCCGGGACCGGAGACCGCCCCCCGGACGCGTCGCAGCAGCCGACTCCGTAGGCGACGGCCGCCGCGAGATACCGCGCGCTGGCGGCATACGCATCGGCGAGCGCCGTCCCGAGCAGGGCTGCGGCACCGCGCGGCCAGAAGAGCAGGCCGACGGCAAGGCTGACCGCTCCGCCGAGGGCGATGTCCTCGATCCGCACGAGCCCGATCTTCCACCCCTCCGGCGCCAGGATGTTGAACAGGATCAGCAGGGTCAGGGTGAAGCCGGCCTGCCCGGCGGCGAACGAGATCGTGGCCGGGGCCAGACCGGCGATCAGGATGGCGATCGGGAGCAATGCCCACAGCACGCTGGTGTCGGTGCCGATCAGATACACGATGATGCCGCCGATGACGAACCCCGCGGTCGTGCCGAGCAGGGCGCGCAGCGTGTTCTGCCCGGTGCTGAGCGCATTGGACCGCAGCACCGAAAGCGTCCCGAACACGACCCAGAACCCGTGCTGGACGCTACTCAGGTCGGCAACCAGGACGGCGAGCCCGAGAGCGGCCGCGCCGCGCAGGCTGTTGTGGAGCCAGACCGAGTGCCGGTCGACGTGGGCCCCGGCCCGCGCATGCGCAGCCGTGACGGGACCCTGGAAGCCGGCCGGCTGACGGCCGAGCAGCCGCTCGATCCACCGGCGCTGTGCGGCGGCTGCCGCGAAGGAGGTGTTCGCGGCGATCTGGTCGACGACGAACGTCAGTTCCTGGGCCCGGAAGCTGGGGTCGAGGGAGGAAACGATGGTGCGCGCCCGCTCATCGTCTCCGGAGCCCGGTGGCCGCTCGGTGGGCAGGGCCGCCGTGGCAGCCTGTTCGAGGCCGGTGAGCGCCTCGTGCATCCGGTCCAGCGCGGCCGTCAGACCCGCCTGCGCGTCCCGCGGCTCCTCGAGCACGTCGGCCGTACGGTCGAGCACGTCGGCGGCGGCGACCTTGACCGTGCAGACGGCGGGAGCGCGCCGGGGCGGATGATGGGCGGGCGCCGAGCGCAGCACGATGGTCTCCAGCCAACGAAGCTCATCGACGAGACGCACGACGGCCCGAGCATCGGTCGTCAGCCCGGTCGGCCGATACGGCGTGGAGAAGAACACACGCAGGAGCCCCTGCACGGCATCACGGGCGTCGGCCACCGCCTCGCGGTGCGCCTCCCGGGCCGCGCCCGCGCCTGAGCTCATGACGTAGTCCACCTCGGCACGCAGGCGGCGCGCGAGCGCGCGGCACGCTCCGATCGCCGCGCCGCGGACGGGATTGCGCGAGGGCGACGGCCACAGGAGCGAGATCGCCAGGAGGGACGCCGCGGCGGCAAGCCCCCAGCCGGCAACCCGCGCCGGGATCGCGGAGGCCGGCGCCGGCAGGGCCACCGGGAGGATGAACGCCAGCAGCAGCGAGGTGGTGGCGCCGGCCAGCACCGAGCTGACCACGCCGGCGAACAGGATCGCGAACGCGATGACGGCCATCGCCGCCGCCGCCAGCCACGTCGTCCGGGAGACGAGCGTCCCAAGACAGATCAGCACCGCACACGCGATCGCCAGGCCCGTCTGGTCGAGGAGCCGATCGCGGATCGAGCCTGAGAAGTCGACCAGCAGCAGCATCGCGAACGAGCCGAACGCCGCGAAGGTGGCCAGCGCCGGGTCGCCGATCACCTTGTCGCCCAGCGCGAACATGATCGGCATGACCAGCGCGGCGCGCGCAGCGCGGCGCAGGGCGGCGTAGCCGGGGTCGTGGCGTCGGAGCCATTCTCGGCCGGCGGTCACCGGCCGCAGGGCGGTTGCCGGTGAGGCGAACACTGAGCCGCGTCCCAT
The DNA here is from genome assembly GCA_035551855.1 of Solirubrobacteraceae bacterium. Lineage (GTDB taxonomy): Bacteria > Actinomycetota > Thermoleophilia > Solirubrobacterales > Solirubrobacteraceae > Palsa-465. The sequence continues at coordinate 41,952 of DASZMK010000083.1, read as the reverse complement.
CGCGGGAATCATCCTGACACGATCGTCCGATCCCGGGGATGAAGTCACCGGAGCAAGCGTCGACCAGACGCCGCCGGTGCCCAGCGGGGTTCGACTCGCCCCGCTCGGCTTCGCTCGCCGTCCCGGTCAAGGACCTGGGCGTTCAACGCAACCAGACGACGCGTTGCGGGCCCCGGTCCGCCGGAACCCGGGGGGGAGGGGCTGGAACGGAACCCGGCGGGCCGGGTCGGGCCGGTGCGCCGGGGGGCGGGTCCGGGACGGAACCCGGCGGGCGGGGGCTGGGGCGGCGGTTGCGGCCGCCTCGCTAGGCGCCCGGCCGCCCGCTGCGGGGCCGCCAGTGCTCCGGCAGCGCAGGATGCTCGAGGAACACGAGGTGGTCGTCGGTCCCCGACGCGGCGACCGCGTCCCACACCCGGGTCAGCGCATCCTCGAGGACGTTCGCGTCTAGCGACACGTCGAAGACCCCAACATCGTCCGGTTGGCCGACGGTGGCGTCAGGGAGCGCGGCGGCCAGCTGCTCACGAGCCTCCTGATCCCGCGGGCTTGCGAAATGCAGCATCAGCATCGAGACGGTGTATCGCTCCACGCCGGCTCAGCCTACCTGGACAAGCGCGTCGTCGCCATCGCGGCGCAGGTAGAGCCACCTTCCGCGGCGGCCCTCGAGGTCGATGAGGTCCAGGAAGGAGCGATTGAGAACATCCATCTCCGAGCGGGCCTCGACCACCGTGATCGGCTCAGAGTACCGGCTGGGCTGCGGGATCACGGGTCCATCTCCGCGGACAGCGGACGGCCTGCCGCATCGACGGCGCAGAGCGTCGGTCTCGGTCGCGCGGCGGCTAGGGTCCGCAGGATCTCCGTCCAGTCGAGATGAGGAGTCAACATGCGAGACGGAACAGACAGCACCGAGGAGCGCCGGCGGGTACTGAGCGATGGTCCGGCCATTCCCACGCTCGGCCTGGGCGTCTGGCAGGTCCCGAACGGGCCGGAGTGCGAGAGCGCCGTGCGGTGGGCGCTGGAGGCTGGATACCGACACATCGACACCGCCCAGGCCTATGGCAATGAGGAAAGCGTGGGGCGCGCCCTGCGCGACAGCGGCCTGCCTCCAGAGGAGGTCTTCCTCACCACGAAGTTCTACCCCGCTCGCCGGGACCCCGTCGCCGAGGTGGAGCAGAGCCTGCGGCGACTCGGCGTCGACCAGGTCGACCTCTACATCGTCCACTGGCCGCAAAACGGGCCAACGTGGGCGTGGCCGGGCATGGAGGCCGCGCGCCAACGGGGCTACGCCCGCTCAATCGGTGTCTCGAACTTCAGTGCCGGTGAGCTGGAGGAGGTTCTCGCGACGGCGAGCAGCCCTCCGGTGATCAACCAGATCCAGTTCAGCCCGTTCGAGTACCGGCGGGCGCTGCTGGAGGCGTGCGAGGAGCGCGACGTCACGGTCGAGGCCTACAGCCCGCTCGGGACCGGGCGGCACCTTGGGGATCCCACCGTGACCCAGCTCGCCGAACGCCTCGGCCGCACGCCGGCGCAGGTCCTGCTGCGCTGGTGCCTGCAGCGGCACACGATCGTCCTGCCCAAGTCCACGCACCGGGAGCGGATCGAGGAGAACGCGCAGATCTTCGACTTCGTCCTGTCGGATGAGGACATGGTCACCCTCGACGCGCTGGACCAGACCGGCGGCACGGACCGAGCCCGCGAGAGCAAATGGTGGTGAGCGGCGGGGCGGCTCGCCTGGCCGCGGTTGTCCAGCGCTCGCCTCGGGGCTGCGGGCAAGCGTTCTACAGGCTGCTCCATGTCGTTCTTCGCCCAGGCGGGCGTGCCGCCTGACCAGGCCATCCTGCACGCCTGGTTGGGATCGTCGCTCAGCTCACTCCCCACGGCGGCGAACACGGCGCCGGCGCAGAGGATCTGGGTGAGGTGGCCGCTGGTCATGCCGGCACCCGCCCTCCCGGTCCGCCAACCATCCGCGACCGCCGCCTACTGCTCCAGGGAGTCGATCACCTCGTAGACGCCGGCCACGGGCTCGCTGGTGACGAACGCCGAGATGTGATCCACGCGCTCCAGCTCCCGCGCGTCCGCCTCGGCTCGCCAGCGGTGGTACTCGTCCGCGGTCATCTCGAACAGGCCGAACGAGATCACCTCGTCCTCGTCTCGGATGTTGCGCGCGTGAAAGGCACGCTGAAAGCCGGGGGGCATGGCGTCGCCCGGGTCCCACGCCCGGCGAAACTGATCCCATGCGCCCGGCTTGAGACGGCGAGCAGAAAACATGACGATCACGTCTGCACCTCCACTGGTCTGGGGTTGCTCTCCTCTCGCTGCGGCGACCCTCCGGTCGCCCCTCCGAAGCGTACGCCTCTCGTAGGGACCGGTCAGTAGCCGGTGGGATGGCGCTCGACGTAGCCGGTCGTCGACGAGACACGCCGCGTCGACCAACGATCGTTTCCGTTCGACGAGCTCTGCGCCGCCGTGTCGAACCACAGGCCGGCGATGTTCGCGTAGACGTGGCCGGCGTTCGCCCACAGCGTGATCCAGCGCCCGGCGCCGGCCGAGCCGTAGGTCTCCATCTGACTCGAGTCCTCGGTCTCCGCCAGCAGGCCGCCGCCGTGCAACGCGAAGCCCACCGAGCCGGAGCAGTCGTAGCCGGATGAGCTCCAGCTCCCATGTCCGCCGCCGTACACATATGGCTTGAACGCGATGGAGTTGGCGGCGGCGATCACCTGCCTGACCGCTGCCGGCGCACCCGCCGGAGCGACGGCCGACCCGTTGACCAGCGTCGCCTGCGCCCCGGACGTGGTGGTCGATGTCGACGCGGCCGAGGCGATTCTGGTGGCAGCCGTGACCCAGCCCTGCAGGGTGCGAGCCGTCCGGACTCCGACCGTCCCGCTGACCGGACGTAGGCGGGCGGCGAGCTGAAAGGTCCGGACCGAGGCGGTCGTCTTGGCACCGAAAACCCCATCCGCGCCCGTGGGGGCGCCCACGGCGGAGAGCCATCTCTGAAGCGTCCGCACATCCCCGCCCCGGTCGCCGGCCCGCAGCACCCGCCGAAACGGCGACGGCGAGGAGGCTGCGGCACGTGACACCGCGGGCATCAGCGCCAGGGCCACCGCCGCGACGAGCAGCAGCGTCGACAGGATCTGCCCGGAGCGCGCCGCGTCCCCCGCGCGGAGGCCGAAGAGGACATGGGTTCTGGATTCGGGCACGCGAAACCCCGCATTGATCGACGCTGGACGGACTGCCTGGCGCCTACGGGGTTAGCTGGCGGGCTCGCGCTCCAAACTGAGCGCTACCGGCAGATCACTGCCGGATTCGCCCCAACGACGTTGGGTTCCCCGCTCCCTGACCTTGGCTGTCAGGGACTCGGCACCTGCACAGAACAGCGGCGGGCGGGCGAAGTTGCGCCGGCGCAGCCGCGTCTAGGTCACGAGCGCGCGAACTCCCACATCGCCCGCTGCTCGGAGACGGCGAGCAACCGCCAACGTGCCCGCTCCTCGTCCCACGTGTACACCTCCACGTCGACGAGGCTCCGGACCCCCCGGAGCACGTCCACCGCCTCCCGGGCGTCAGATCCGTCGACGAGCGTCTGCCGTGTCATCACGTCGACGATCCTGAACCTGCGGGGCGTCCTGGGCGTGGCCGCCTGCGGTTCCCGGGGCCGGAGGGGCTTGCGCGGGACGAACACCGGCTCAACCTCCGACGAACGCGTCGTCGCCCGTTCCAGGGGCACCATGTGGGCGCCGGTACCCTTCGTCTCTGTATCGAGGACCCACGTTCTACCCATACCTTCAGGATAGAGGTGGATCAAGCCGGTCGAGCGGCGTCCCCGGGAACCCGTGCCCGGGTCAGCGCTCCGCCTCGCGATCGTCCTCCGAGAGCCGGCCGGACCGCCGGCGGCTGGCGGGTGATCGACATCTGGGACGGCTTGGAGACGTTCGAGCAGTTCCGTGACGCACGGATCGTGCCCCATGTTCAGGCGGTCGGCCTGGGGCTTCCCCAGGTGCGGATGATCGAGGCCGAAGACGAGATGCCGGACGACGGACGCCGCCCGGCATTCGTGCAGTGGGTGGTGATGCCCGGGGTTGACCGGGAGGTGTTCCGCCGGATCCACGAGCAGGTGGTACCGGGTGGCGTTCGCCCTGACGGGCTCACGTTCCACATCAACGGCCCGTTCAATGGTGGCTGGAGCGTGATCGACGGCTGGACGTCCAGAGCGATCCGCGACAGCTTCATGGAGCGGACCCGGCCGATCCTCGAGACGGCGCCCATGTCAGGCCCGCCGACCATCGACGAGCTGCAGGTGGAGGCGACGATGTCCGGCAGAGCCCCCGCTCGCACCTGAGTCTCGGCCGCAGCCCTGGGCCACGAATCGCTCCCTGAGATGTTGGCATTCGTGGCCCAGCCGCCGGGGCTCGGTGACCGGGGGACCCCCTCGCCGATCCCGTCGACGAACTGCCGCAGGCGGGCGGTGGGTGAGCCGCGCCGGCGCACCGTCTCGGTGGCGCCGCCTGACCGGTCTGGGCGATTGCAGGTAGCTGGAAGCCGAACGGTCGGCTAACCAGCGCCGCAAATGGTCGCTGGCTGCGATGACAGGGCGCGGCATGAACGAGATCGTTAACCGTGCGAACCACGGCATCCGAGTTCCGGCGCCGGCCGGGCGCCCGGCCGCCAGACACCAGAGGCAAGCATGACCCTGATCCCACTCGGCACGACAAGGCGGCGCAAGCGATTGATCGACGAGGCCATTCGCGCCTACGTCGGCTGGCGCGAGGAATGCGCAGCGGTGTGGGACACCTATCGGCGCTGGACGAGCGCCGAACCCCGTGAGGCCGCGGTCGCCTTCGCTGCGTACATGGCCGCGCTCGACCGCGAGGAGCGGGCCTCCGGCGTCTACGTCCAGCTGTCACGCCGCGTCGGCGACGTGCTCATGAGCCATCGCGAGCCGGCGACAGATCTCGCCGCCTCCGGGGATCGCCCCCAATGAGCTCGCTCGCCGAGGTGACGCCGATCCGGACGCACGCGGCCCGGCGTTCGGCCGCGCGGTCCGGCCGTCCGTACACCGCCTTCGTGCTCTCCGGTGGAGCCAGCCTCGGCGCGCTCCAGGTCGGAATGCTGCGCGCGCTCTACGAACGAGGGGTGGCGGCCGACGTATTGGTGGGCACATCCGCCGGCGCTCTGAACGCGGCGTTCGTGGCCTCGCGTCCCCAGACGCCGGAGACCGCCGCCAAGCTGGCGCGGATCTGGCGCGACATCAGCCGCCAGGACATCTTCCCCATGAGCATGCGCGCGATCATGGGCGGGCTCCGCGGGCAGCGAGACCACCTGGTGCCTGACCGGGGGCTGCGCCGGCAGGTGCGCCGCTACATCGAGTTCGACGACCTCTCCGAGGCGACGGTTCCGCTCCACGTGGTCGCCTTCGACATCGTCGAGGGACGCGAGACGCTGCTGTCCGCCGGACCGGCGGTCGATGCCGTCACGGCGTCCGCCTCGATTCCCGGCGTATTCCCGCCCGTGGACATCGGTGCGCGGCGCCTGATCGACGGCGGAGTGGCCAACAACACTCCCATCTCCCACGCCGTCGAACTCGGCGCCGAACGGATCTATGTCCTCCCCACCCAGGACCTGTCGCGCTCTCTGGAGTATGCGCCCCGTGGCGCCCTGGACGTGGCGATCTACGGGGTCAGCCTGCTGCTCGACGGCCGGCTCAAGAACGACATCGCCCAGTACGCGGGCCAGGCCGAGCTGATCGTCCTCCCGGCCCCGAACCCGCGCCAGGTGCAGCCGACCAACTTCGATCACTCGAGTCAGCTGATCGGCGAGGCACACGCCGCCACTCGCGCGCTGCTCGACCAGCGTGATGCCCTTCCGGCGGCGGTCAGCCCGGCGCGCCGAGCAGCCTGAGCCGCCGGCACCGACGCGGACCGCCATCCGGAGATGGCCGGCCTCTACCGCGCACGCGACGCTCCTGATCTCTGTCCGCGTCTCTGCCCGTCGACCGGAATCTGGATGAGCAGCGCCGTCCCGTTGCCGGTGGGGCTGCTCAGGTCAACCCGGCCGCCGAGCGCCTCGACGCGATCGCTGAGCCCCGTCAGCCCTGACCCGCTGCGCGGATCGGCTCCGCCGATCCCATCGTCACGGATCACCAGCTGAAGGACCGCATTATGTTCTTGGAGTTCGAGCCTCACGACGGAGGCCTGCGAATGCTTGGCGGCGTTCGTCAGCGCTTCTGAGACGACGTAGTACGCGGCGACCTCCACGCCGTCAGGCAGCCGTCGCTCGGTGCGCAGACTGAGCTCGACCGGGACCGGCGAGCGCCGGGCCAGCGCCCGGAGCGCCGGACCGAGGCCCCGCTCGGACAGGATGGCGGGGTGGATCCCCCGGGAGATCTCGCGCAACTCGTCGAACACGTCCGCCAGCCCCTCGGCGACGTGTGACAACTCGCTCTCGAGATCCCCCAGCCGCCGCGGCACGGTCGCCTGCGCGGCCCGAAGCTCCAGGCCCAGCGACACGAGCCGCTGCTGGATGCCGTCGTGGAGATCACGCTCGATCCGCCGCCGGGTCTCATCAGCGGCGGCGACGATCCGCACCCGCGAGGCGGCAAGCGCAGCCCGGCTCTCGGCATTGGCGATCGCCGTCGCCAACAGCTCGGTGAACGAGCCAAGGCGCGTCTCGATGTCGCCGGGCAGCGGCTGATCCCCGGAGGAGCCGGCGCCGACCACTCCCCACAACCGGCCCTCGACGATGATCGGGGTCCCCACCGACGAGCGGACGCCGGTCTCGCGAGCGGCGCTACCCGCCACCCCTGAGGCATCGGCATAGCTGTCCATCCGGACCGGACGGCAGGTCTCGAACACGACCGTGCCGATGTTCTTCCCGCCGATGTCCCACCGCGTGCCGACCGGAGCGAACTCGTTCGCTCTCCCCCAACTGGCGACAAACGTGATCGCACCGTCGGGCTCGTAACGTGCCATGCCCGCGCTGTCGACCGGAAGCAGCTGTCCAATCTCCTCCGTGATCGCGGCGAACACCTCCTCCGGGGGCGCCCCGTGCGCCGCCAGCGTGGCCACCCGCCGCAGCGCGGCCTGCTCTTCGTCGAGGCGCCGACGGTCGGTGACATCGCGCGCGGCGGCATAGACCACACCCTCCTCGAGCGCCGGCCGGACGTTCCATTCAAGCCACCGCGGGGAGCCGTCACTACGGATGTAGCGATTCTCGAAACGAACGAGTTGGTGGCCCCGCCCCAGCGACTCGAGCGCTGCCCGCGTCCGCCCAACGTCCCTGGGATCGATGAAGTCGAACAACGGCCGCGCCAGCAACTCCTCGCGCGTGTACCCCAGGATTCGTTCAAACGCGGGGTTCACCCGCTTGAAGTACCCGTCGAGGCCCGCGGTGCCCAGCATGTCGAGCGAGAGATCGAAGACCCGCTCCACCTCCCGCTCCGCCCGCCGGCGGCGCACGATTGCGTTGCCGACGAGAAACGCGAGGAGCGCAGCCGCGATCGGCCAGCCAAGCGCCAGCCAGGGCAGCAGCGACTCAAGACCGGACGCGGGCGGGGCGACGACGGCAACCCGCCAGCTCCGGGCGAGCGCCTGGAAGGCGACATCCGCGACGGGCGGTGACTGCAGCCGGCCGACCAGCGGCGCGCCGTCGAGGCTGATGGCCACCTGTCTCGGATCGTCTGCCAGAGACAGGATCAGCCATCCGCTGGGGACGAACACGGCCAGGTAGCCGCTGCTGCCACGGCCGCGACCGAAGCTGCTGGTCTCGAGCACATAGAACCCGGAGTCGCTGCCCAGCGCGGCACGACTGCTCGCCGTCACGGCGAACACGGTTGCCAGGTTGCGGATCGCTGAGGCCAGCGCCGGCCAGCGGGCGACGTCGACGCCGGAGCGCAGCCCCGGCCGGGTTCCGGTCGTATAGCTGGCGGACAGGTCGGAGCCGCCCGGCATGCTCTGCACCCACAGGGCGTCGACGAGGCCGGCGCTGCCCGCGGTGCTGCCGACGAGCTCGGCGAACCGCCGCGAGCCGGCGGCCGGTTGCTGGGTCAGGATGTTGCCCAGTCCGACGACGTACGCCCGTGCGCGGTCCAGGAGTGCCTGAACCCGAACGCCCTCGATCTCGGCACGCCGGGCTGCGGCCGATCGCCGGTCACTGCGGATCGTCTCGCTGGTGATGATGTACCCGGCCACGCTGAGGAGCGCAACGAGCACGATAAGCACATGCCGCACCGAGACGGCCGAGCGGAACTGGGAGTGTGGCAATGACGGTCAGCTTCATCGTGACGCACCGCCCGCCCGCTGACAACCTCGTGGGGGTCTGTGGGCTCTCCGGTGGAACGCCTGGATGGCGGCCACTACGATCGCAGGCGTGCGGTACCGCAACGTCCGGCGGCTGGTCGTTGGGTTGATCGCGCTCTTGGCACCGAGCTGCGGCGCCGGCGGCGGCTCAGCCCACCCCGGCCGAAGCGCCTCGGTCGCGGCGGTGATCAAGGGACTCGACAACCCGTTCTTCGTGACGATGAGGAACGGGCTGGAGGCCGGAGCCCGCCACCACAGCGTGGAGATCACCGTCCAGGCGGCGGCCGGACTGCAGGACACCGCGGGCCAGGCCTCGGCACTCGAGTCGCTGACCTCGCAGCAGGCGGGGTGCTACGTGGTCAACCCCATCAACCAGACCAACTTGATCCAGCCGCTGGGGCAGATCCCGGACGGAGTGCCGATCGTCAACATCGATTCGCCGGTATCCAGACAGGCGGCCAGGGCGGTCGGGGTCGGGATCACCACTTACATCGGCACCAACAACGGTGCGGCGGGCCGCCTGGCGGCCGCCGCGATGGCGCGCCTCGTGCCCCGTGGCTCCCGCGTCGCCGTGATCACCGGGATCCCGGGCGACGCCAGCAGCGGCGCTCGCACGCAGGGATTCATGGCGGCGGCGGCCGGACGGTTTCACGTGGTCCAGATGATCGCGGCGGACTTCGACCGCCGGCGCGCCGAGCTCGCCACCGCGGCGCTTCTTCGGTCACGACCGTCGGTCAGAGGCGTTTTTGCCGTCAACGACGAGATGGCGCTCGGCAGCGCCGCGGCCGTCGGCGCCGACCGCAGACGCGGCAAGGTGGCCGTGATCGGAGTGGACGGCGACGCCGCGGCACTCGCGGCCGTCAAGCGCGGCGCGATGTCGGCCACCGTCGCCCAATACCCGTACACGATCGGTCAGTTCGCCGTCGAAGCCTGCCTGGCGGCGATCCACCACAAGCCAATCCCCGGCAAGATCGATGCGCCGATCCAGATCGTCACCCCGGGCAACGTCTCCCGCGCCCAGCGCAACGCCCCACGGCCGCCGGAGCAATTCAAGGATCCACTCGTCCGGCTCCTGCGCGGCTGAGGTCAGGCCGAGCGGGCCGCCGCTCGCCGCGCGACGACCTCCTCCAGGCTCGTGCCCAGATCGTGCAGCAGCACGGCGGCCGCGTTCCGGCCGGGTCCCCCGGTGATCGAGCCTCCGGGATGGGTTGTGCCGCCCGTCTGATACAGACCGGGAATCGGCATCCGGTGCTGCGCCCATCCCGGCACCGGGCGCAGCGCGCCGACCTGGCCGATTCCCCGGTCACCGCCGTGGTATGTGCCCCGGATCATGTGCTCGTTGGACGCCTCGATGTCCTCGGGTGCCTTGACCAGGCGGTCGAGGATCACGTCGTCGGTGAAGCCCGGTGCAACCGCGCGCAGCCGCTCAACGAGCCGGTCCGCCTGGGCGTTCTTGCGCTGGGGGAAGCCGTACCCCTGGGCGGCGAGGAACTTGACGGTGTGGCGCCCGGCCGGAGCGCGGGCTGGGTCGACGAGGGTGGGAGTCGCGATCAGCACCCAGGCCGGATCGTCGACCCAACGCCCGTCGCGCAGGGCACGACTGTCGTCGATGACCTGCTGAGGCCATCCGGCAAGACCGGCCGAGACGGCCGATCGCGCCCCGGAAGGCGCAGCGAACTCAGGTGCCGCGGCGGTGGCCAGGTATACCGCCATGCACGAGGGACCGATGTCGTAGTTCGCCACCCCGTAGACGAAGTCGCCCCCCCACGCGTCCTGGGGCGCCATCTCGACGAGGTGCTTGACGTGGATGCTCGAGACCACGGCGCGGGAGGCAAGGTACTGATCGCCCCGCTCGGTCTCGACCCCCGCGCAGCGACCGTCGTCCAGCAACAACCTGGTGATGCGCTCGCCACAGCGGATCACGCCACCGTGGCGCGCGATGACGCGCGCCAGGGAGTCGGTGAGCCGGCCTGAGCCGCCCCGTGGAAGCGACCAGCTGCGGCGCTGCCGGCCAAACGGGATCGAGTAGACGAGCGAGCCCGTTCCCGGCGCGTCGACCGGGACCATCGTCTGGTAGGCGAGCCAGAGCATGAACGCCTGGACGTGCCTGTCGCGGAACTCGTGGCGGACGACATCCCAGGCCGACATGACACATCGCTTTCGCCAGATCCCTCCCCCGGGATGGTCGGCGAGCCGCTCGTCGAGCGACGGGCCAAAGCCCACCGGCGTCCAGTTGACGGCTCCGAATATCGCCTTGACCTCGTCGTACTCGGCGATGAGCCGGCGGTAGGCACCGGCATCCGCGGCGTCGAACCGCGCGATCTCCTCGCAGGTCCGGTCCAGGTCCATCCAGGCAGTCAGGTGCTCACCATCGGGAAAGGCCACGTGCGCAAACGGATCCGGAGCCAGGTACTCGAGCCCATGCTCGCTCACCAGTCCCAGCTCGTCTCTGAGAAGCAGCGGGTTCGTCTGGATGAGCGTGTGGCCGGTCGAGCAGGAGTCGATGAGATACCCCGGGCCGAGCAGCTCCTCGGTGGCGGCGCCCCCGCCCGGGATGGCCCGGGCATCCAGCACCACCACGTCATGCCCGGCGGCGGCCAGGTATGCCGCGGTGATCAGGCTGTTGTGCCCCGCCCCGGCAACGACGATGTCGGCCTCGACGATGGTCATTCGGTGACTGCTCGCTGCAGGATCAGAACTCGGCCCTTCTGGTCAGGCGCGGGGTGCCGCAAACGTTTGCAGGAGGCAACCTATCAGAGCTCAAACAGGTTCTCGTCGACAGCGGGATCGGCACGCGATCGGCCAGGGGCCGGCTGACCGAGCTGTCGGCGACGACCGGCGCCATGATGCCCGCCGCGGTGACCGTGTCCACCCTCGCCGATCCGGTGGCGCGAATCGCGCATCGCCACCAGCACTAGCCGGACGCCGATTCGTACGGCGTGTAGCGATGGTGCAGCATCAGGTCGTTGCCATCTGGATCAGCGAAGAAGGCCATATGGCAGACGCCGGTGTCAAGCGTCTCGCCGGCGAAGGCGACCCCCTTCTGCTCCAGCGCCGAGCGGGCGACGGCGACGTCGTCGACATGGAGAGCGAGATGCCCGTTCTTCTGAGGGGAGAACTCCATCCCAAGCCGCTCCGGCTCCCAGATGCTGAGACACGTCTCGCCCGCCCAGAATTCGAACTGTCCGTGGTCATCCGGGCGGAGACCGAGCGTCTCCCCGTAGAAGCGCCGCGAACGCTCTGCGTTCTGTGACGGGATCGCCAAAAAGTCGAGCTTGGTGATCATCTGCTCATGGTCCTTTCGTTGGATGAAGCGAACGCTCGCACGCAATGCGGTCAAGAACGTTCCTCGTCGGCTTGGACCGTCCGTCTCTCATCGCCTGAGGTTCGTCCATCGACGTGCTCGGTCGCAAGTCGACGCAACAACGGCGCGTCGACGGGAGGGAGAGCGCCGGCCCACGCGCTCACCGAGCGTCCGTGGGCCTATTGCTCCGGTTCTGACGTGCACGGTGCGCCGAATCGTGGATTCCGTCGGAGACTTGTCGCCACGCGCAGGCTCAGCCTCGAGAATGCGCCAGAGCTCCTGGACTCGGTTTATTTGGCGCGCGATGCATGGTCGCGCGCCACCCCTACGCCCCACGGCCCATCAGCGGCTCGTGTGCGCGGCGCCGGAAGGGATCCCCGCGCCCAGTCGCTCGGTCACCAGGCGGCCCAGCAACGGGGCGAACTTGAACAGGCTCGGACCGGTCACCCCCAGGACACCGTCGCGCTCTGGGAGGTCCCAGCCGTCGTGGGCGAGCGTGCTGCCGCCGGCCTCCGGGTGGCTGGTGTACTCGCAGGCGATCACCCGCTCGGCGACCGGGACGAGACCCGGCAGGACGCGAGTGACGATGTCGGTGATCCGCCGGTGCGCGTCGCGGATGTGAGCGGCCTCGGGCACCTCGGCGGGAGCCGCTTCGCTGAGTCCCACCGAATAATGGTCAGCGCCGTCCATGACGGCGTAGAACGGCTCGGACAGGCGATCGTCGCGTTGAATCCAGCATGGCACGGACGAGGTCAGCGGCTCGCGCACGGCGAAGGAGAAGCGCACGGATCGCAAGCGCGCGGGCAGCCTCATTCCCAGAAGCCGGTACGTGTCAGGGCCCGCGCAGACCACCACCCGCTCGGCGTCCCTCCGTCCCCCGTCACCGAGCACAATGCCACCGCCGTCGACCGCGGTCACGTCGGCGAGCATCACGTCGAGCTCGGCCTGGAGGAAGCGTGTCGTCACCTCGGCCCGGATGGCCGCCCCCGTGGGCTCGAAGAACCAGCCGTCACGGGCGACAGCCAGCGGATGCGCCTCGCCGGCGAGCGCCTGCAGCCCCCCGTGGCGCCGCAGATGTGGCGCACGCTCGGACATGTCCCCGGTCAACAGCAGGCCCGTGCGGTCCAGGAGCCGATCTCCGGCCGCCGCCTCCCATGCCTGCCACAGGGCCATCGACCGCGCCGCCGCATCGGTCAGGCCGCGGTCGGCGTGCGCGAGGCGAAAGATCCGAGACAGGCCGGCCGACTGCCGAGACCCGGGAACGTCGGCACTGACCACGGTGACGCGATGGCCGGCACGGGAGAGCTCGAAGCCGGCGGCCAGCCCGATGACCCCGGCACCCACCACGATGACGTCCATCCCGCCACCCTAGCGAGGGGCGACACCGAGATCCGTGCGGCCGCCTCGGACTTGACAGCCCACCGCCGGCTACCTAAGATGGTCTAGACCAGTTGGCGCGGGCAGGTTCCGCGTCGGGCGATCAGCACCGAAGGATCAGCAACCTTGGCCGGCGTCAGCTATGTCAACGCAACCTGCGTCTACGAAGGCGCGGCAGCACCCTCCGTCGAGGAGCTCGACCTCGAGATCGCCGACGGCGAGTTCATGGTCCTGGTCGGTCCGTCCGGCTCGGGCAAGTCGACCGCGCTGCGGATGCTCGCCGGGCTCGAGCGTGTCACGCGCGGCGAGATCCGGATCGGCGGCGTCGACCTCGGCGACACGCCACCGATGCGGCGAGACGTGGCCATGGTCTTTCAGAACTATGCGCTCTACCCGCACATGACCGTCGCCGAGAACATGGCGTTCGCGCTCAAGCTGCGCGGCGTAGCCAAGGCGGAGAAGACCCGGCGGGTCCAGGAGGCCGCGAGGCTACTCGACCTCGAGCCCTACCTGGATCGCAAGCCCAGGGCCCTCTCCGGCGGTCAGCGGCAGCGGGTCGCCATGGGCCGCGCGATCGTGCGTGAGCCGAGCGTGTTCCTGATGGACGAGCCGCTGTCCAATCTCGACGCGAAGCTGCGGGTCGAGACCCGTGCCAACATCGCCGCGCTGCAGGCTCGCCTCGGCACCACGACCCTCTACGTCACCCACGACCAGGTCGAGGCGATGACGATGGGCCAGCGGGTGGCGGTGCTGAGGGATGGCCGCCTCCAGCAGGTCGACACCCCCCGCAACCTCTACGACCGGCCGGCCAACGCGTTCGTCGCCGAGTTCATCGGCTCGCCGGCGATGAACCTGCGTCCCGCCCGGCTGGTCTCCGGAGGCGCCCGGCTCGGCGAGGTGTCCGTGCCGCTCGCCCCTGAGGTGGTGGCCGCGGCGAGCCGCGCCGGCCTGCGGGAGGTCACGCTCGGCGTCCGCCCTGAGGCGTTCGGAGCCGCGGCGGTCAACGGCTCGCCTCAGCCGGCCCTGCAGATGCAGGTGAAGCTCGTCGAGGAGCTCGGCGCGGATGCGTTCGTATACGGCACGCTCGCCGGCGATGAGCCGAGCGCGAAACCCTATGCGGTGCGGATGGCGGGCCGGGTCCTGCCACGGATCGGTGAGGCGCTCCAGGTGGCCTTCCCCGCCGGCCAGGAGCACGCCTTCCATCCTGAGACCGGCGCCCGCCTCGGCTAGCCGCGGACGTCTCCGCCGTGCACGACGCGGATCCCCAGCTGCCGGGCGCGCTGATGGCCGCCGAGATCGCCGAGCAGCCGGACATCCTGGCCGGACTGCTCGCCGCGCGTGACGAGCTCGACGAGGCAGCCAGGCGGATCGCCGGCGCCCGCCCCCGCTTCGTCCTGATCGCCGCCCGCGGCACCAGCGACCATGCGGCCCTGTACGCCAAGTACCTGGTCGAGATCCGCCGGGGGCTGCCGGCTGGACTGGCCTCGCCGTCGGCGTTCACCCTGTATGGCGCGACCCCTGATCTCACCGACGTCCTGTTCCTGGCGATCAGCCAGTCAGGCCGCTCGCCGGACCTGGTCGAATCCATGGCCGTCGCGCGGGCGTGCGGCGCGCTGACGATGGCGGTGACCAACACGCCGGATTCGCCGTTGGCCCTCGGCGCCGAGATCTCCATCGATGTTCGCGCCGGGGTGGAGCGTGCGGTCGCCGCCACCAAGACCTACACCGCCGAACTGCTCGCCCTGCTGGTGCTGCTCGGCGGAGACGGCGCCGCCCACGAGGCCGCGGGGCTGCCCGAGGCCGCCGCCCGGACGCTCGCCGCCAACGGAGACGAGCGGCTCGCCGCCGTCACGGCTCCATTCCGCTACGCCAACCGGATCGTCGTGTCCGGCCGCGGATACTCCTACCCCACCGCGCGGGAGGCAGCACTGAAGCTGATGGAGACGAGCTACGTCAGCGCCCAGGCGTTCTCCGGCGCCGACCTGCTCCACGGCCCGCTGGCGATGATCGACGCGTCGGTGCCGGTGATCGCCGTGACCACGCCGGGACGGAGCGGAGCCGCGATGAGACCGGTCCTCGACCGGCTGGCCGAGGCGGGCGCCGAGGTCCTGCCCGTCGGACCCCGACGAGGGCTGGCGGTTGCCGCCACCGGCCTGCCGGAGCACGTCGTCCCCATCGTCGAGATCATGCCGCTTCAGCTGCTGGCTCGGCAACTCGCGGTTGAGCGAGGGCTCGATCCCGACGCGCCTCGCGGGTTGTCCAAGGTCACTCACACGCGCTGAGCCGGCGGCCCACCGCTCAGCTCGCGGCCGACGGTCAGGTCTTGGTGAGGCTCCGCCATCCGGGCAGTTCCAGCCGCCCGGCGGCCCCCCACGCCGTGAGCGCGGCGCCGATCAGACCGCCCCGGGCGCCGAGGGGAGAGAGCCGCACAACCGGCGGGTCGCGCCAGACGACCCGCTCGGCAAGGGCGCCCCGCAGCGGCGCCACCAACGCCTCACCGGCCCCGCTCAAGCCGCCGGCGATCACGATCATCGTCGGATCGAGGACCATCGTGTAGGAGGCAAATGCGATCGCCAGCGCCTCGACCGCCTCGGTCCAGGTTCGCCGCGCCACCGGATCGACCTCACGCCGAGCCGCGATCGCCTCGGCCGGTTCAAGCACATCCGCGTGGAGCCGCTCGGCATACCTCCGGCTGATCGCCGCCGCCGACGCGTACCGCTCCAGACAGCCCCGCTGCCCGCAGGGGCACGGCTCGCCGTCCGGCCACACCGGCGCGTGGCCGAACTCGCCGGCGGCTGCCCCCGCGCCGATCACGGTCCGCCCGGCAACGCGAACCTCACCGGAGATGCCGGTGCCGATCACGGTGAGAAGGTAATCGCTGATTCCGGCGGCACAACCCACCGTGCGTTCGGCGAGTCCGGCCGCGCGGACATCGTTGTCGATGCGCACCGGAACGCCGGTGTCGGCCTGCAGCACCTCGACGAGCGGCAGCTCGCGCCAGCCGAGGTTGGCCGAGAAGCCGACGACGCCCGCGGCTGCGTCGACCGTGCCGGGCACGACGACGCCGACCGCCGCCAGACCGGCGCCTGACCGGGCCGCCAGCTCGCGAACGGCCCCCCGGACCGCCGCCAGTATGGCGGTGGCGTCGGCCCCCGGCGGCGTCGCGACCACCAGATCCGATCGTCGCACGCCGGCCGCGTCGAACGCCGCCCCCTTGATCGTGGTGCCGCCGACATCGACGGCGACCACGACTCGACCACGCCTGACCACGGACGCCGGCTACTTGACGGAGCCGGCGGTGAGGCCGCCGACGACGCGTCCCTCGATCATGGCGAACAGTGCGATCACCGGTAGTGTCGCGATCACGGCACCCGCGAACAGGTGGCCCCAATCGATCGAGTACTGGCCGATGTAGTTGTTGATGGCGACGGTCAGCGGCTGCTGATTGGCCTGCTGGCCGAGGGTGAAGGTCAGGGCGACGATGAACTCGTTCCAGGCGGCGATGAAGGTGAAGATCAGCGCGGTGATGATCCCCGGCATCGCCAACGGCAGCGTGATCCGGGCCAATGCCTTCAGCCGGCTGCACCCATCGATCATCGCTGCTTCCTCGAGCTCGACCGGGATGGAGGCGAAGTAGGCGTTCATGATCCAGACCGCAAACGCGAGGTTGAAGCCCGCATTGACGAGGATCAGCGAGACGGTGGGGCTCGACAGGTTGAAGTTGATGAACTCGCGCTGGATTCCCACCAGCATCGCCGCCGGCTGGAACATCTGGGTGGCGAGGACCAGCAGGAGGAAGAGGGTGCGGCCGCGGAACCGGTGACGGGCGCTGTAATACGCGGCGGGGATGGCCACCACGAGGACGAGGAGAGTCGCGCCGGCAGCGATCTCGAGGCTGGTCGTCAGGTTGCCGCCGAAGCCCGTGGACCAGATCGATGTGAAGTTGTGAAGCGTGAACTGGTTCGGCAGCAGGTTTGGCGCCAGCAGCTGGCTGGTGGGACGCAGCGCAGACACCACCATCTCCACATACGGCAGGACGAACACGGCCGCGATGCCGTAGGCGAGCACGCTGAGGATCAGGGTCCGGGAGCGCAACCCGGGAAGGCGACCGGTGCGAGCGGCGGCGGCAGTCATCTCAGGCGACGCGATCCTTGGCGGTGACCCGCAGGAAGACGACCGCGATCACCACGACCAGCAGGAAGTTGACGACGGACAGGGCAGCCGACTCGCCGATCCACGACTGCTTGAGGATGAACATCATCGTCGTGGTCGTGCTCGTGGCGTAGCCGGGGCCGCCCCGGGTCATCTCCCAGATGATGGGGAAGGAGTTGAACACGTTGATGACGTTGATCAGCGCGGCGACCAGGATGGCCGGGCGCAGCAGGGGGAGCGTCATCGAACGGTAGACCCGCCATCTCCCGGCGCCGTCGACGCGGGCCGCCTCGTACACGTCGCCGGGGATGCTCTGCAGACCGGCGAGCAGCGCGAAAGTCGTGAACGGCAGCGACACGAATACCGCCACCGCCATCATCGCGATCAGCGCGGTCGTCGGACGTCCGAGCCAGTCCGCCTGCTGGGAGCCGAGGGTGTGGACGATCCCGAGCGCGTGAAGCACGACATTGACGGCACCCGAGTTGGGGTCAAGCGCCCAACGGAATACGAGCGCGGTCATCATCACCGAGGCCGCCCACGGCGCGATCAGCGCCGAGCGGACGAGCCGCCGTCCCGGGAACCGCTGGTTGAACAGCTGCGCAAGAGCCAGCGAGATCACCATCGTCACGGTGACGATCGCGACGACCCACAACAGGGTCCGCAGGACGACTCCGGAGAGCGCCGGCTCGTGCCACAGCGAGCTGTAGTTCTTCGTGCCGGCGCTCCCGAGCGAGAAGCCGTCCGGGCTGATGTTCTGAAACGACGTCTGGACCATCACGATCACGGGCCAGAGGACGACGACGGCGATCAGGGCGATCGCCGGACCGATCCAGAGGAGCGGGCGCAGGGCCCGCGTCAGCCGCAGCGCTCTGGCGCGATTCTCCGTCAATGCTGTGCTGGCGCTGATTGTGGCCATCTCTCAAGGCGCACGGGTGGCGTGGCGCCGGACCTCCGGCACCACGCCCCCGTAACGCGGGTGGTGGTCGGCTGCGGTCAGCCCTTCAGTGCCGTCTGCTGGATTGTGGACAGCACGCTCGACGGACTGCTGGTCATCGCGGTGCCGATGGTGTTCTGGATCTGCGTCTTGACCTGCGCCCATGCCGGCACACTCGGGTACTGGACCGCGTACGGCAGCGCCTTCATGAACGAGCCGAAGGTGGGATCCTTGGTGAGCGCGTTCGCCGCCGAGACCGTCGCCGGCAACAGGTCATATTCACGGTCGAACTGGAGCTGGTACTGGTCCTGGTAGGCGAAGTCGAGGAACTTCTTGATCGCTGCCTGGTGTCCGTTGGCTTTGAAGGCCGACACGTTGTCACAGACGCCGAGCGTGTCCTTGAGCTGGCCGCTGTCACCGGCGATCGGCACCGACGCCCAATCCTTGCTGCTCAGCACGTGGGCTGACTGGATGATGGGGATGAGCGCCGGCGAACCGTTGATCATGCCGATGTCGCCGGCCGCGAACTGCTGCCACAACGTGGTGCGGTTCTTGGTGCCGGGGTTCGGCTCGGTGTCGCCGGCTGTGACCATTCCCTTCATGAAGCTGAGCGCGGTGGCGTTCTGCGAGCTGTTGATCATCCACTTCCCGGCGGGATTCATGTAGCCGCCGCCATCACCGAGAAACCACAGCAACGACTCGGCCTGCGCCTCCTCGGGCCCCAGCGGCAGCCCGAACCCCACCTTGCCGAGCGCCTTGATCTTGGCCGCATCGGCCTGCAGCTCGGTCCACGTCTTGGGGGGCGAGGTGATGTGGGCGGCCGCGAAGAGCTTCTTGTTGTAGAACAGGGTCCGGGCGCTCGTCGTGAACGGCATCCCGTACTGAACGCCGTTGAAGCTGCCCTGCTTGGCGAATACCGGGAGCAGGCTGGCCGGGTTCGACAACACGTCCTTGGCCGGGTACAGGAGTCCCTCCTGAGCGTAGGAGGAGAAGTAGTCGCCCTCCGTGATGTCCGGGTACTGATGGTTCTGGACCATCGTCTGGACCTGGTTGTCGAAGTCGTTCCAGTTGATCGTGGTGACGTTCACCGTGATGCTGGGGTTCGCGGCGTGAAAGGCGTTGGCGATCCCTGCCCAGTACTTCTGGCTGGTGTTGCCGGGACCGGTGCCGTAGTCGGCCGCCACCAGCTTCAGCGTGACCTTGCCGCCACTGGACCCACCTGAGCCACCGGTCGAGCTGGTCGATCCACAGCCAGCCACCGCCACCGCGGCGCAGACCGCGGCCGCAGCCACTCCGATCAGACTTCTCCTCATGCGCTTGCTCCTCCGGCGTAGATGCATGTGCCTGTTACTCCCGTCGCGCCGCCATCCCGTAGCGTCGGGTGCGAAGTGATGGTGATCGCTTGTGGCTGGCCATGGCCGCCGCCACATTCGCGAGAACGCTACACCGTGCTGCGACAGTTGTCTAGACCTATCCAGGAAAGGGCCTAGACCTATTCGGCGCCGCTTCCGCGCCGCACCGGCGGTGATATGGTCTAGACCAGTGAGCGTCCGCGACCGCATCGAGGGCGAGCGGGGAACAACTGTCGGCGTCCAGGCCGCCCTGGTCGACGGGCAGCTGATCCCGGGCGACGTCCGGATCGAAGGCGATGTCGTCGCCGCGACCGGCATCGAGGCCGCCCCCAGCGCGCGGGGCATCGCGGTTCCCGGCTTCATCGACCTGCACATCAATGGGTTCGCCGGCGTCGACTTCCTCACCGCCGGGCCCGGTGATCACGATCGCGTCGGACCGGCATTGGCTGCGGCCGGCGTCACAGGGTACGTGCCGACGTTCGTGAGCGCGGGTCCTGATGCCTACCTGGCCGGCTTCGACGCGGTGGCCGGCGCCGCCGAGGGCGATGAGGCAGGCCTGCCCCGGATCCTCGGCGTGCACCTCGAGGGCCCGTTCATCTCCCCCAGCTGGGCGGGCGCCCATGACCCCGCCCACATCCGCGCTCCTGATCCGGTCCTCGCCGACCGGCTGTGCGACGCCGGACCGGTGCGCATCGTGACCCTGGCCCCTGAGCTGCCCGGCGGACTCGAGCTGGTCGACCGGCTGACCGAGCGGGGCATCGTCGTCTCCTGCGGCCACAGCGACGCCACCGCCGATGACGCCCACCGGGCCTTCGATCGCGGCGCCCGCGCGATCACCCACATTTACAACGCCCACCGCCGCTGGCAACCGCGAGACCCGGGGCTTGCCGGCGCCGCACTGGTCCGCGACGAGGTGACGGTTCAGGCGATCCTCGATGGCGTCCACCTGGCGCAGGAGACCGGATACGCCACCGCCCTGGCCGTGCGGGACCGGTTCTGCCTGGTCACCGACGCGATCGCGGCCGCCGGGTTGGAGCCCCACGACTCCCGGCTGGGGGATCAGGTCGTGCATGTGCGCAGTGGCCAGGCCCGGCTGCCCGACGGCACGCTCGCCGGCAGTCTGCTGACGATGAACCGCGCGCTCGCCAATCTGATTGCCGCAGGCGCGTCGCTGGCCGATGCGGTTCACGCCGCCTCGCGGGTACCGGCGATGTTGATCGGCCGCCCCGATCTGGGGCGGATCAGGGTCGGCGCGCCGGCCGACATCGTCGTGCTCGACGAGGAGCTGCGCGTGATCCGCACGCTGATCGGCGGCCGGGAGGCCGCGCGTCCCGTGGCGTGACCGGAGGGGAGCGCGGCCCGGGCGGCCACATCGTCTGAGGCTCAGCGGCTGCCCGCGGCCAGCCGGGCGACGAGGGTCACGCGATCGCCCCGGAACCAGGTCTTGCCAAGTTCGATCGGAACGCCGTCGGCGTCGAAGTTTCGCCGGCCGATGACCAGCATGGGCGCGCCGACGTCGACCCTCAGCGGACCTGCTTCGCGCGGTGTGGCGGGAGCCGTCTCAATCGACTCCTCACCATGATCGATCAGAGCCCGGTAGCGATCGGCCAGCAATGCGTGGAGCGAGTGGTTGGCGCGCACCAGGCGAGTGAGCCCGGGGAACCGGTGGGCGGCGAACCACGACGACTCGACAGCGATCGGCCGCGCGTCGGCCAGGCGCAACCGGTCGATCCGGTAGATCGGATCGCGCAGGTTGACGTCCAGCGACAGCGCCAGCTCCGCGGTCGCCGGCAGTCGCTGAGTGCCCAGCACCTCGGAGGCGGCCGTCAGTCCACTGGCGGCGAGCTGTTCCGTGAAGCTGCCGAGATGCAGCGGCCAGGTCAGCTTCGGCTCGGCGACGAACGTGCCGGCACCCTGCCGTCGTGTCAGTCGCCCCTCGCTGACCAGTTCGGTCAGCGCTTGCCGCACGGTCGTGCGTGAGGTGTTCAGCGCCGCCGCCAGGTCTCGTTCGGTCGGAACCGCCGACCCCGGCGCCATCGACTCGATGCTCTCGAGAAGGTGTCGCTTGACCCGGTAGTACTTGGGCTCAATGCTCGCTTGACCTGCCCCGGCGGCCACGCGACGAATATTAGTCGTCTAGTCCAATCGCCGAAGGCGACGCCCGTCGCGAGGGGTGGTGCTTGCCACCCGCGTCGTGACGTGTACCATCTGTGTGGATGGTACCCAGATGGCTAGCAGAAGGTTCAGGGAGGGTGTGGCAGGCATGGTCGATGTTGAGAGGAGCGAGAAGATCACGATCAACGTGGGGCTCGTCGACCTGGGTCAGATCGACCTGCTCGTCAGCGAGGGCTTCTTCGCGAACCGGACCGACTTCATCCGTACGGCCATTCGCCGGCAGCTCGAGACCAGGTCAGACGCCGTCGAGAGGACCGTGGCCCGGCGGGAGCTGATTCTGGGCATCGAGCACTACAGCCGTGACGATCTGGAGCGGCTCCGGGATTCGCGTCGCATGGTGGAGCTGCGCGTTCTGGGGCTGGCGAGTATCGCTGATGACGTTTCACCTGAGCTCGCCGTTGCGACCATCGCCAGGGTCGAGGTACTCGGTGCCTTTCGGGCGCCGCCGGCGGTGAAGGCGGCGCTTGCCTCGCGGACAACATGACCGCCGCGCCTGACGGGCACACCTGATCCGCCACCCCGCCTGTGTCCAGCCAGCAGCCGATCACTCCGATCGCCAGTCGACGACGCCCAGAAAGGACGTTTGATGAGCCCTGATACGAAGATCACGATGGAGGCATTGCGGCTCACGCGTGCCGGCCGGTTGACGGAAGCCACCGAGGTTCTGCAGCGGGGTCTGTCGACCGCCGGCATGGCGACGCCGGGTGAGGCAGCTGCCGCGGGTTCATTCGCCGAGCTCGGCCGCCTTCGGTTGCCGGTATCTGGCAGCTGCCGACTTCCGTGGGCGCAGGCGGCGGGCACCCATGCCGCGTTCCCCGGCCCCGGTCTCGCCGAGACGACAGCCAGTGCCGCGGCCGCGACGGCAGCCGGTGCCGCGGCCGCGGCGGGCGGCGAAATCCGGCACCTCACCCACACTGAACGAGCCGGAACCCGCAGCTACGACCTCTACATTCCGACGAGCTACGCCGGCCAGCCCGTTCCGCTCGTGGTCATGCTCCACGGCGGCAAGCAGACCGGACTGGACTTTGCCGCGGGCACGCGCATGAATGAGCTGGCCGAGGAGCACACCTTCCTCGTGGCCTATCCAGAGCAGTCGCGGACGGCCAACCACGGTCGCTACTGGAATTGGTTCTCTGCGGCCGACCAGCAGGCCGATACCGGCGAGCCGGCGATCATCGCGGGCATCACCCGCGAGGTCATGCGCGATCTGGTCGTCGATCCCACTCGGGTCTACGTCGCCGGCCTCTCCGCCGGCGGCGCCATGGCCGCCGTCATGGCCGCCACCTATCCCGGGCTGTACGCGGCGGTCGGCGTGCATTCAGGGATCGCCTACCGCGCCGCGCACGACGTTGGCTCGGCCTTCGCGGCCATGCGAACCGGAGGGACGCCTGCCCCCACCAGCCCGGTGCCGCTGATCGTGATCCACGGCGACCGAGACCCGATCGTGGCCCCCGTCAACGCAGACAAGTTGATCGCCGCGCGGCTCGCGGCGGGCGATGTCGCCGGCCGGAAGGCGCCGGTCACCACGCGCGGCGAGAGCGGGCGCCTCCACACCCGCACCGTGCACCTCGCCCTGGACGGAACCGCCGCCGCGGAGTCCTTGATCGTGCACGGCGGCGGTCATGCCTGGTACGGCGGTAGTCCGGTGGGGTCCTACACCGATGCGCGCGACCCTGACTCTTCCGCGGAGACGATCCGGTTCTTCCTCCGGCACCAGCTGGCCGGGCGCACACGCTGAAGTCGTGCGCCGGCCGACCCGACGTACCGGCGCAACCTGTCCCACGTGTCGTACGTGACCGATGAGTTGGCGCCCTAGCTTCGAAGCGTGCGCTTCGTGCTCTACGGCGGCCACGGCCTGATCGACGCCGATCTCCCCGGCCTGCCGGCGCTGCGCGAGCGGCTGGCGCAGATGGTGCGCCGGCCGGGCGGATTGTCCGGCGTGTTCGTGCTCGTATTCGACACGGAGACCGACCGATACCTGGGCCGGTGCGACATCCTCGTCGATGACGGCAAGCCGGTCCTGGTGTACGGCGGCTCACAGTCGCCGGCGGAGATCCGGTTCACGTCGTACTCGGCCCGCGTGGCCGGAATCTGACCCCGGCTCCGGCACTCCTACCGGCCACCGGTCGCGCTGGGGCCAGGTTTCAGTCGGCCCGGAGGACAGCGGTGCGAGGCGCGGTGAGATGCGATCGTGCGGCCCAACGTGTCGCAGTGTTCGTCCTTTGACTCTGCGCGCCGGGGGCAAGTGTGACCGCCGGCGCACCGGCGATCGTCGTCGACGGCGTCCAGAAGGCGTTTGGGCAGGTCATCGCCCTCCAGGGTGTGGACCTGGCGGTGGAGGCAGGGACGGTGCAGGCCCTCCTGGGACGCAACGGCGCTGGGAAGAGCACTCTGGTGCGGATCCTGTCGACGCTGACGACGGCCGATGCCGGAAGCGCATGGGTCGGTGGCGCAGACGTCATGCGGGAGCCACATCGAGTGCGGTCGCTGATCGGACTGGCCGGGCAGTCAGCGACCGTCGACCTGACGCTGACGGGGCGCGAGACCCTCGAGCTGGTGGGCCGGCTCTACGGTCTGGCGCGCCACGAGGCGCAGGCGCGAGCGGGGGAGGTGTTGGAGCGACTGTCGCTGACCGGGGCGGCTGACCGGAGGATCTTCACGTACTCAGGCGGCATGCGCCGGCGCCTGGATCTCGGCGCCAGCCTGGTCGGCCGCCCCCTGGTTCTGATCATGGATGAGCCGACGACCGGGCTGGATCCGGCGGCGCGGCTCGAGCTGTGGAGCTTGGTCGGGGAGTTCGCCCGGGACGGGACGACGGTGCTGTTGACCACGCAGTATCTGGAAGAGGCCGATCATCTGGCCGACCAGATCGCGGTGATCGAGCGTGGCCGGATCATCGCCGCGGGGACGTCGAACGAGTTGAAGAATCGGCTCGGGCAGGACATGCTGGAGGTTCGCGCTCGCCACGGCGCGGACGTGGAGCGGGTCCGCCGGATGCTGGTCGGTCTGGGGTCCGGAGAGCCGGTCGCGGACATGCGGTGGCAGAAGGTCAGGCTGCCCACGATGGATCCCGTGGCGACGCTGTTGTCGGCAGGCAGCCGCATCGAGCAGTCCGGGATAGCAGTGGAGGATTTGGGCTGGCGCCGCCCCACGCTTGACGATGTCTTCCTGACTCTGACGGCGGGGGAGCCCGACCGCCCGCTGGATGCCTCACCGGCGATCCTACCGCCGCCGTCCGGCGGCGCTCCCCCGGCGTGGCCGGCACCGCGAGATCCGCGCGGCCCGCGGCGGCTGCTGCCCTACCTGGCCGTGGCCGCGCTCGCGATGGGGCTGGCGATCGCCGTGGTCCTCGCATCCCTTGACTCGCCCTCCCGGCCCGCCGTCCAGCCCCGGGCGGCCGTCACGCCCCGGGCCGCCCTCCAGCCCCGGGCCGCCCTCCAGCCCCGAGCCGCCCTCCAGCCCCGAGCCGCCCCCAACAGCCAGCGGGCGGCGGCGCCGCCGCAGACGGTGGCATCGATTCAGGGCATCGCCAGAGGACGGACGGTCGCGCTGGGAGCAACCCCCGGTGGTCTCAGCGCGGACGCGACCGGAAACGTGTGGGTGTCGCTGCCGGACCGCGGTGCTGTGGTGCGAGTGGCCCCCGCCACCGGCCGGACGGAGACGTTCACCGTCGGCGGCCACCCCACTGCGGTTGCAGCCGCACCGGACCGCGTGTGGGTAGCCGGCTCGGCGCTCGCGCCGCTGGCCAGCCTGAACCTATTCACCGGTCAGCCCCTGTCCACGACTCGGCTGCCCACTGCCCCCAAGGCCATCGGGCTGAATCCCGCCGATCAGTCCGGGTGCACAATCGACTCGAGCGGCCTGCTCACACACATCGATTCGACCGGCATCGTGCTGGGAAGCGCTCGCCTGCCGAATCCGGCAGCCGGCGTCGGCTGCGGCGAGGGATGGGTCTGGGCGACCGGACCCGGGGGGGCCACCCTCGTCCGGATGGGCGATTACGGCGGGACGCGACAGTTCAACGGAGGCCCCTCGCCCGTCGCGCTGGCGTTCGACGTCGGCGTCTGGGTCGCGAACCACGACGGCGTCATCACCGTCTTCAACCCGCGGCTCGACACCCTGCGGGTCAATCGCGAGATTGCGGTCGCTCCTGAGCTCGACGGCATCGCCGCAGCCGAGAATGCCGCCTCGGTGTGGGCGATCAGCGGGCAGACGAGGACGCTGTACCGGATCTCAAACACGACACAGCCGTCCCTGACCGGCACGGTCGTCTTCACCAGCCCGCCGGTTGGGCTTGCATTGGCCGGCCAGTCGGTGTGGGTCGCCACTCAGGACGGCAACCTGACCCAGATCCGATTCTGAGGGAGCTCACCGGACAATGAACAGAACAGAGCCACGTGGCTGACGACGATCTGATCTTCGATTCCGTCGAGCGGCTGGAGTGGGACGAGCGCGAGCACGACGACGATCCCCGCACCCGCCGGCGCCAGATCACCCGCCGGGCTGCGCTGACCGGCGGCGCCGGCGGGCTGGCCGCGCTGGCGCTCCAGGCGTGCGGCGGCGGCGACGGCGGTTCGAGCGCCTCCGCATCGAGCGGCGGCCGGGCAGCGGCAGCGGGCATCTTCGGCACCCGGGAGGACTACAGGTTCACCTTCGTCAACCACGCCACCACCAACACCTTCTTCACACCGGCGAGGAATGGCGCTGCCGATGCGTGCCGGCTGCTTGGCTGCTCGTATGAATGGACGGGCTCGCAGACCAGCAACGTGTCCGAGATGGTCAACGCCATCGACGCGGCGACGGCCGGCCGCTCGAACGGGATCGCCACGACGCTGATCGATCCCACGGCGTTCAACCCGCCGGTGTCGCGGGCGCTCTCGGCGGGCATTCCGGTCGTCGCCTACAACTCGGACGTCGCGGGCAATCCGCGGCTCGCCTACATCGGCCAGGACAACTTCCGGTCTGGTCAGGTGATGGGCCAGCGCATCGCCGCACTCGTGCCGTCCGGTGATGTCACGCTGTTCATCGCCACCCCTGGCTCGCTGAACCTCCAGCCGCGGGTCGATGGGGCGCTCGACACGCTCCACAAGCATTCATCGATCGCGACGCACACTGTCCCCACCGGGGCGGCGCAGCCGCAGGAGCTGCCCTTCATCAAGTCCTACCTGAGCAGCCATTCGAGCTTCCGCGGATTCTTCGCCGTCGACGGCGGCAGTACCGTGGCCACCGGCCAGGCAATTCAGCAGGCCGGACTGGCGGCCAAGGGTGTGAAGGCGGGTGGCTACGACCTGATCCCACCCACCGAGCAGTTGCTCGCCGCCGGACACATCGATTTTTCCATCGACCAGCAGCCCTATCTCCAAGGCTTCTTCCCCATCCTCGAGCTGTATCTGTACAACGCGACCCAGAAGCTGAGTGGCATCAGCGACATCGAGACAGGACTCAAGTTCCTGGACAGGAGCAACGTCCAGCCGTACGTCACCACCAAGAGCCGGTACGAAGCCACGGGCACGGCCGCGGGAGTCCAGAGGGCATGAGGAGTCTGCCCATCGCCCGCCGCACCGGCGTAACGCGCCCACCGCAGCACGCCCGGGCTGAATCACCGACCGGCCGCGAATTCTGGCGGCGGAGGCTATAGTCCGCGCGGAATGCGCAGGAGCCACATCACGGGGCGCATCGGACTGGCGGTCTTGGTGCTGACGCCGCTGCTGACGCTGATCAGCATGGTTGGCCCGGCCGCCGGATCCTCGGTTCAGTACTGCGCGCAGATCCCCATCGTCGGCGGGATTCCGCCGTGGGGCTTCCACACGGGTGCGCCGATCACGGGGGCCACGGGCAGCTACGCCCGCGGCCACGGTGACATCAACCTGTCCGCCAACACCGTCTCCGGCATCCTCTGTCAGGTCGACCGTGTCCGCAACCAGCCTGACCGCCTGATCATCATGACGGTCGAGCACCACCTGGTCTACCACTCGCACCACGCGGTGATGTGGGGCGTGCCCGGGAATGTCATGAAGATCATCGTCCGCGTGCAGAGCAGCACCGACCCGCGCTGCACCGACGGCACCCTCGGCCGCGCAACCCTGTTTGCCAGCTACAACGGCGTGCGCAGCGACAGCGTCAGGTTCACATTCCCGCCGGCCTGCAAAGGTCACGACCACCTCTATCACGGACCTCAGGTCAACAACCAGGTCCCACCGCTGTAGTCCAGCCTTCTCGCGGACCAGACCGATCAGAATCGAGAAGCGCCGGTCACCGAGCGGAGCTAGCCTGGCCGCCATGGACATCACCATTCGCGCGAGCTCCTCCCGCGAACGCCAACTTCTCGGCACCGGCGCACCCCGCTCAACTAGTCAGCGCCGACGACCTTGAAGTCCTGGTTGACGAAGATGTGGTGCGGCCAGTTGACGCCGATGTTGTGGACCTCGTACTCGCCGTTGCTCAGCTTCACGACCCGGTCGACGACGCCCCCCGGGTAGGCGGCCAACGCAGCTTCAGTCGCCTGATTCGCCGCCGTTCCGCTGACGATCGTGCCCGAACCCTGGGTGTAGTTCGCCGGGACCTGACCGACCTGCTTTGACGTGGACGGTGCACCACGCTGGAAGGGAACTACCCCCGCCGCCGAGGAAGTTGCAGATCCGCCGGTCGGCTGAACGATGACCTGGCTGGCCGTGATGGTGGTTCCGCTGGTCGTCCCAAGCACGAGCACGCTTTCGCCTTTGGTGATTGCACTCGCCGAGCTCGAGCTTGTTCCGTTCCGGTACGTCGTAGAGGGCGCCGTGTTGACGGTCACCTTCTGTCCCGCTGGTGTGGATAGTGAGAAGCTCGACGTGGACACGCTGTCGACCGTGCCGGTCGATCCCCCGGCGGCCGGTCCAGAGCGAGCGTTGGAACCTCTGCTGCCGGTCGCCTGTTGCCGTGGTATCGCCGAGGAGGAGGCGGCTGTTGTCGGCGTGCCTGAGCCGGTGCTGGCGGTGGCGCTGACCACGCCGTAGGCGCCGCCCCCAATTGCGATGGCCGCGGCGCCGATGGCGATGGGCCTGGTGAGTCTCCGGGAGAACATGGACTGATCCCTTCAGTGTGTGGGTAAGCCGTGATCCCAGGATGCGCGGGCGCGCTAAGAAGCGCGTGAGACGGACCGAACAGGTTCTTGTGAATTTCGGGCACCATGTCCCTGGCTCATGTGAGCTCTCGCCCGGGCGGGCCTCCGTCGTTGATCTCGAACACGAGCCGATAGTGGTCGAGCAGCTCGCGCTCGAAGCAGACCTGGTTGGCGCTTACGCCTGAGGTGAAGGCGAGGCGGAAGTCGGCACTGGTGAGCCAGCGCGGCAGCAGCTGGAGCTTGAGCAGGGTCTTTCTGATGCTCGGCGCGCCGATTCGCGCATTCCACCGGCGGATTGTCTCGATGTAGTCCAGACGGCCACTGATACTCGACAGCAGCCGGAAATGCGGCTTCGCGCATCTGATCACCTGCTCCTGACCGAACGGCAGCCATGAGCCGGGGAACTGGCGTCCCAGCAGCGCGATGTACCACTCGTCGGAGTCGCGCGGCGGGAGCGCTCTGAGCGCCTCCATGTCAATCCGCGGCGCGGGGATCATGTTGCGACCGAACACCATCGTCTGCAGATAGAAGCGCCCGCCCGCGGGCAGCAGGCTCGACACCCGCGCGAACAGGTCGCGATAGATGTCCTCCTGGCGTCCCGCCTGGTAGTCGTCCGGAGAGCAGAAATGCTCAAAGGCACCGAGACTCGCCACGGCATCAAAGCCACCGAAGCGGTCCCGGCTGATCTCACGCGCGTCCTCGAGATAAACCTCCAGACCGTGCCGTCGGCAGGCCCCCAGTTGCGCCGAGGACAGGGTCACTCCCACCCCAGCGCCGCCGCGAGCCCGAACGTCGGCCAGCAACGGGCCCCAGCCGCAGCCGAGGTCCAGCAGCCGGCGCCCCGGCCCGATCCCCACCTGTGCCGCCACGTAGTCATGCTTGCGCCGCTGCGCCTGCTCGAGGCTCAGCGAAAAATCACCGTCGAATTTGGCTCCGCTGAAATCAGCCAGCTCGCCCAGACTCAGCCGGATGATCCGATCGGTCAGCGAGTAGGTGAAGTCGACATCATCTCGATCTGCCATCTCGTTCCCAACATACGACCCGTCGCGGACCGAAAAGACGCGGTCTTGCCTCAAATTGATCGGCGGTGTCGATCACCACCCTGCTTCCGCTCCCACGGTCTGGACGACGCCTCAGTCCTCCCTGTGGACGAGGACCTCGGAACTGGTCAGCGCGCAGGGTCAGTACTTCGCGTGCATGGCTGTGCTCACCTGTCCGAGCGTGTTCTGCGCGATGCTGCGTGACACCGCGCTCCCGTCTCGCAGGATGCCTCTGAGATAGCCGCGGTCACGGACGAGTTGGGCCCGGCGTCGCGCTCCTCGCACAGCGCGGTGAGCAGAACCAGGTTGGACACCTCGGGGCGGGCATCCGGGTCGTAGGTGATGTGCGGATCCGAGCCGGTCTTGGCCTGACGCAGCAGCCGTGCGGTCTCGTCGGCACTTGCGGCGATCGCGTTGCGGCTCTTGCTCATCTTCCGCCCATCGGTGCCCAGCAGCACGGGGGCGTCGCTGAGAAGGATGTCGGCGGCCTGGTGACTGGGTAGGTGAGCATGAGCCCGTTCAGCGCCGTCATCCCCCAGGGTGGCAGCCTCCTCCTTGACGATGGGATTGCGTAACAGCTCGGGCAGCGTCACGAGGCTCAGGAACGGGAGCAGCAACTGATTGAGTTCGGGCACCAGCGAATGGGCGAAGATCGTCGAGCGTGCCGGGTCGATTCCCACGGCCAGGTAGTCAGCGACGAGCTCCTCCACGTCCTCGGGAAGCGACGCCGGGCTATCGCGGTCGGTGATCGTCTGGTAGTCGGCGACCAGCACGAGCAGATCCACTCCCTGCTCCTGGAGTCGGACCCGGTTTTGCAGCGTCCCGAAGAAGTGGCCAAGATGCAGCTGCCCGGTCGGGCGATCTCCAGTCAGCACGCGCGGCGTGAACAGGCACGACGGCGAGGCAACGGTCGAGTCACGATGAGTCATGGAAGGGCCTTTCGCAAAGGGCCCTCACGAGCACACGTCGACTGCGGAGCGGACCGCTCGAGAGCGGCCCGAGAACAGAGATCAGCGGGGCCGCGTGAGAAGCGGCCGCCACCAGCAACGACAAACGCCGAACGACACGCCGTGCAGCATAGGACAACCGCGAGGCCACGCCACCAGGCACCGCCTCCCCGTCCACGCACCAGCGGCATCCTGCGCCGGGGACGGCAGCCGGCCGGCCACGGCCGGCCGGCCATTCACCCAGACGTATTGCACTCCGCCGATCCGGGGAACACTGAAAACGTCCCTAGACGGCCGACCCAAGGCGGAAGGAGCCGAATGGCAAAAGACCACGGCAGCAGCGTCAAGAACGACAAGCAGTACGAGGGCCTGCGCAAGAAGGGCATGAGCAAATCGCGCGCCGCCGCGATCGCCAACACCCCGGACGCCTCCAGCAAGGGCGGCAAGAGCTCAGGCAGCAGCCGCAGCTCCAAGAGCACCGGAGCCGGCAGCGGCGGCAACCGCGCCCAAAAACAGGCCGCCGGCCGCAAGGGCGGCAAGAAGTCCGGCTGACGCCGCAAGACACCACGGTTGCTCTCAACTCCCGGCTGAGCTCACGGAAAGCTGGCTATCGAGAGGTTTGGCCAACCCCCGGAAGGATTGATGACCTGCCAGTTGCGGAGCCCGCGATGCCGCGACTGACAGCGTGCGGTCGATCGCCGGTGCAGTGAGGTTATGTGCGCACGGCTTCGGTGGGCTGAGTCGGGCGGCTTTTCCGGCGGGGTAGAGTCCAGCGAGGGTGCCGATGACGAAGCCTGCGGCGGGGGCTGCGATGAGCGCGTAGAGGGGGACGACGAGTGGTTCGTTCTTCGCCTGTGAGTAGATCTCGGTCGCGCCGGCTTGGCGGCGGCGCGGGCTTGGAGTGCGTCAGGGGGGCGGCATTCCCACTTTGACCTATCGTGAGTCATGCCGCGACCCCGGCGCGGGTTCCGGCTTCAGTAGGGTAAAGCCACGATTTGAGCGAGCTGCGGCCCTCGAATCGGGGCAGCGCCCGCCACGCGTTCAGCAACGTCTCCTAAAGCGCGTGCTCGGCGTCCTGCAGCGAGCCGAGCATCCGGTAGCAGTGCGCGTGCAACGCGACGCGATGCGATCCGATCAGTCGGCTGAATGCGTCAGCATCGCCGTGGCGGGCGGCGTCGAGCAGGTGGTCTTCGCGGTTGGTCACAGCCGCCATCCCTTCTGCTGCCAGCGCGCGATCTCTCCGGCCTCACGCGTCGAGATCACACTACGCCAACCCGCCGGGCCCTCGCGCGGCTCGAGCAGATCGACGCGCCGAGCCTGCGAGCCAGATCGGTCGCTTCGTCGATCCGGCTGACATCGACGTAGGGCAGCCACGTCGCGCGGTCGGTGCCGCACTCGACGATCCCGCCGCCGAGATTCCGGCCGAGCTCCAATGCGAGGTAGGACCCGCTTCCGGTCACGATCCGCTCGCTGCGCCAGGCACACAGCTGGGCGCAGAGCGCCCAGGCGCCGGGAAGGTCGCCCGTGTGGAGCTCGAGGTGAACGACCCGAGGGCACGAGCCAGAACATCCGGACCGAGGTCGCCGACGCCACCGACGCAACCGTCGCCGGGAGCCTGATCGACCGCCACCGGCCGAACGCGGTCGTCGTGGTCGCGGGCGCGAGTCCGACGATCGCCCCGCTGCAGGAGCAGACGTGGGAGACGTTCTCGGTCAACTGGCACACAGACGTCCAGGTCGCGTTCCACTGGCTCCGAGCGGCGCTGCTCCAGCCGCTTACACCCGGCAGCCGGGTGGTCATGATCAGCAGCGGAGCCGCCGTGAACGGCTCGCCGCTCAGCGGCGGCTACGCCGGCGAAGGCGACCCAGCGCTTCATCACCGCCTACGCGCAGGACGAGGCGAACCGCGCCGGTTTGCGCATCTCGTTCACCTCGGTCCTGCCGCGGATCACGCCGCTGACCGATCTCGGCCGGCCCGCGGTCCAGGCATACGCTGCGCGCAGCGGCCAGACCGAGGAGGAATACGCCCGGCAGTTCGGCGAGCCGCTCACCCCGCAAGCCGCCGGCGCCGCCGTGGCCGAGCTAATTGAGACAGACGCCGCGACCCTCGAACCCGCTTACCTTCTGACAAGCGCCGGGCTCCGGCAACTCCCCTGAACCATCCAACCCCAGGGCGCACCGGACAGGGTCCTGACCCAGCAACGCCCGTGCCCGCCAGGTTCCGGCCTTCGCCGATTGCGGGGGCCCCGCTGAGGCAGCTAAACGGGGGCGTGCTGCTGCAGCCCGGCGTCGAGGTTCCCCAGCACGCCGAGCTGGCCCAGGATCACCGTTCCCGAGGGGTAACAGTCGAACAGCTGGATCCGCCCGCTCTCGAGACGAAAGACATCGCAGCACGGCGCGTCCATTCGGTTGCCGGTAGGAGAAAGGATCCCCTGAGGAAGCCAGAGCGGCCCGTCGTGAGTTCCCTGCAGTGCTAGCTCGACGACAACCACGTCACCGCTTACATACACGTCGTAGAGCTCGCGATGCATGTCGGAGAACGCTGTCCCATAATTTTCAACGGGCTTTCCAACTTCGCTAGGCCCGCGGTACGTCACTCCAACCGATTCGTCGACGAACACTCCATCCGCGTTGAAGCACGCCACCCACGACGTGATGTCCTTGACCTCGGCGAAGGCGTATGCCTGGCGGACGAACTCTTCGCTTGCCATGTCGTTCCTTTCTGTCGCTTGCGTCCAACTCTTGGCTCTTTCTGCTCTTGGCTCACGACGGGACGTCGGTTACGCGCTCAGGCTGTCGGAGCCACTTGAACTCCGCGACGGCTGGGCCCAGGCTCACTTGCGTAGACCGCCTTCGCGATCCGCTCGGCGATCATGATCGTCGTGGGGTTCAGCGCCACCGATACGACGACCGGCATGATCGAGGCGTCGACGACGCGAAGTCCGTCGATTCCCTTGACGGCACCATGCGAGTCCACTACCGCCCACGGGTCCTGCGGACCGCCCATCGGCGCCGTCGCGGTTGGGTGCCCGTAGGAGGCCAGGTTAGAAGCGATCACGTCTGCGAGCTGGTCGTCCCCGACTCCGTCGCCGGGCATGAGTTCGAGCTCGAGGAACTGAGCGAGCGCCGGATTGCGGCCGATCTTGCGGGCCAGCGTCACCCCTTCGAGCATCCGGCGCGCGTCGCGTTCCTCGGCGAGGAAATTGCAGTCGATCTCAGGCTGTTCGCGCGGGTCGCGGCTACGTAGGGTGAGGGTTCCACGGGTGTCGGGCTTGACGACGGCAACACTCAGCGCGATCGCCCCACCGGTCGGGCTGTATTCCGGAGGCAGGAGGTGCGTCACAGCGATGTGCATGTCCAGTTCGTCGCCGCGGGCTTCGCTGGACTGCCTCCACAGCAAGGCGCCGACCGCTGGCCGCATGTCAAGCGCATCCGTTTTCAATGCGTAGCCGTTGTAGTAGAAGGGCTGGTCCTGAAGGCGCTGCCCGACCGGCAGATCGGCCACGACGTCGATCCCGAGCTCCGCCAGATCAGCCGCCGGGCCGACCCCAGACCGCAGGAGGATCGCCGGACTCCCGTAGGAGCCGCCGGAGAGGATCACCTCAGCCGCAGCAATCTCGGCGCCGCTCGCCGTGACGACGCCGACCGCACGTCGCTGGTCGAACAGAACACGATCGACGAGCACATCGCCCGAGATCTTGAGGTTGGGGCGGTTGCGAACCTCGTCGGTGAGATAGACCATGCCGGTGTTCTGACGCACGCCGTCGATGACGTTGACCGGGTACCCGCCGACCCCGCTCGGATTCGGCCCGTTGAAATCCTCGACCACAGGGAACCCTTCTGCCACTGCCGCGTCGATGAACCCGCGCAACGACGTGGTCAGATCGTCGTACTGCTGGTGTCGTATCGGGAACGGTCCTGTGCGCCCGTGGTAAGGGTCCTCGCCATCGGGTGTGTTCTCCATCTCCTTGGATATGGCCAGGACCTCTTCGATTGTCCAGTCATCCAGGCCGTGTCGGTGCCAGTCAGTTATGTCGCTCGGCCGCGCGCGCCTCGCGACGGTGTTGTGGGCTGAGCAGCCGCCGAGCGCCTTGGCGCGCGCGGCCGCGATCTCCGGGGAGGCAGCTCCCCCGCGGGCAGTGAAGCCCCATTCGTGCTCTGGGTTAGCCGGCACGTGCGCGGCGTCCCGCAGGTCGTCCGGATAGCCATCGACGCCGTAGGCCGGGCCTGCCTCGAGCAGCAGGACTGAGCGGGTTGGATCTTCGCTGAGACGGCTGGCGAGGACGCCGCCCGCTGAGCCTCCTCCCACAATGACTACATCAGCGCGACCGGCGCGACCGTTGCCGATATCGGACATGGGTGTTGTTCTCCTCGGGTCGATAGCTCGAAACCGGATCGTGGCCGGTGCGCGGGTGATGTGTCATCGCCAGATCCCAGTGATTCGGCAGTTGTCGGCCATCACGAACCGCTCGCTGCGGCGATCGACATCCACCCCTGCCGTGGTTGCCGGCCCGCTTCACATCCGGTGCGAAGCTCGCGCCGGCCCTCCAGCGGCGGGGGCGGGTTTTGAACCCGCGACCTCTGGGTTATGAGGACAGCTTGCGTTCTGCCTTTCGCTATGCGGTGACGCGTTCTGCACCGGCGAGATGCGCAGACAGGAGCTGTCCGGCTCTGTCCAGCGCCGCGGCTGCTTCGTCAAGGATCGGGGAATAGGCCTGGAAGACGTGGGGCACCCGAGGGGTGATGTCGAGCGTGACCTCGACGTCGGCGGTGGCGGCTTGTCGCGCGAGGCGGACGGCATCGTCGAGGAGAACCTCGTGACTTCCGGCCTGGATGCCCAGGGGCGGCAGGCCGGACACGTCGGCGAATACGGGGCTGATGAGGCCAAGAGCGGCGTCTTGTCCCGACGTATAGTCGATGACTCGGGGCTCGAGGAGTTCCCGGCTGAGCAGCGGGTCGACCTCGCGCCTGGTTTCCATGGTTGTCCCGGACAGGGTGAGATCCACATACGGTGACATGACGAAGGCCGCGGCTGGCAGGGGCAGCCCGTGATCGCGGGCGTTGACCAGGGTGGCGATGGCGAGGCCACCGCCGGCGGACTCTCCCGCGAAGGCGATGTCCGAAGGGGCAATTCCGTCGTGCAGGAGGGCTTCATAGGCCGCAAGAGCGTCGTCAACCGCTGCCGGATATGGGTGCTCGGGGGCGAGCCGGTAGTCGACGGAGATGACCTTGGCGTGCGTCCGCCGGCCGACCTGCGAGGCCAAGCCAGCGGCGAGGAACGCGTCCGACATCACGTACACGCCGCCGTGGAAGTACAGAACAACGTGGCGAGGTTCGCTTCCGTCGACTGTGATCTCGGCGGTTGGGACGCCGCCCAATGCGGCTGCGGTCACGGTCACGTCGGCGGGCAGCGGCTGCGCCGATATCGCCTCTCGGAGCAGCCGCCGTTGCTCGTTGACATCGCTGTCGACGGGAAAGGCTGACTGTCGCAGGATTGCGTCGAGGGTCTCCTGCTGCTCGGTGCTCACGGAGGATCTCCCTTCGGTTGGGTTGGTTTGGCAGCACTCAGGCTCGCTCGTCCATGTCAAACCGCTGCTTGAAAATCTCCAGCCGGGAGGCCGGCCACTGAGAGTCTTGCCGCCAGGCAGGTGAGGAGGCATCACCGGATCACGGTGATTCGCCTCCGGGTTCAGGGCGTCCAGTTCTCGGCGAGCGGGGTGAGCTGGAGCTCGTGTGTCGCGGAGCGCGCGTCCTGGTTGGCGAGGAATAGCGCCGCATCGGCGATCCGGCGCGGGTCGGCCAGCGCCTCCGGCGAGACACCGGCGCGTGTGGACCCGTCGAGCGGCTGGATGCCCGCGTCGACGATCAGCAGCGCGACCTGGATGCCGTGGGGGCGCAGCTCGAGCGCGGCCGCGTTGGTGATCGCTCGTACGCCGAATGATCCTGCCGCCCACAGACCGCGGCCCGGCATCGCGCGCCGTGCCGAGCCGCCGGTGACCTGCACCAGAGTCGCTGCCCGGCCCTGTGTCAACGCGAATCGTCCGCTGGCCGACAGGAACGAGAAGGCTGCGCGGGCCGGAGCCGCTGCCCACGAGTCAAAGCCGTCCAGGTCGGCCTCGGCGATCGGGCCACCGCCGAAGGGACCGGCGCGCTCGCCGCCGTATGCGGCGGCGGCGTTCAGCACGAGCTCGACTCCACCGTGAGCGGCGGCCGCCTGCTCCAGCACGCCGTACACGCTCGCGGGGTCCGTCACGTCCGCCTTCAGCGCTAGCGCGCCGGCCGCGCTGACGCCGTCCCGGGTGCTCCGCGACCGCGCCGCCCCCGCCACCGCCCAGCCATCGCTCGCCAGCAGCTGGATGACCGCGAGACCCAGATTGCGCGCTCCAAACACAACCGCACTTCGCTGCTTACCTTGCATCTCGCTCATCGAATCGCTCGATTCCGTCGAGGGTGTTGGTTCAAAGGGTCGCGACCTTGGCCTCTACGAGCCTGCAAGGCTGGTGCGCACACGGCGGCCGAAGGCGACCGCGCGCGCGAGGTGTCCACAGTACGGCGCGCCCGGGCAGCGGGCGAACGACAGCGCGACCGTCTCGACGTGCTCGTCGGCGGCTTCGCGCCGACGACCCGGCAGCAGCACGATTGTGAAGGCCGCCCCCGTCGCGCACAGAACTGCACCGACGACGAAGGCGCCCGTGAATCCGTGCGTCAGCGCGGCCGGCAGTGCCAAGCCGGTGTGCAGCGCGCTGGTTGTGCGGCTCGTTGCGATCGAGGAGAGGATGGCCAGGCCGAGCGAACCGCCGACTTGCTGCGTCGTATTCAGCAGGCCTGACGACAGCCCGGAGTCCTCTGGCGCCACGCCGCTGGTCCCAGCGATGGTGACCGGGACGAACGACATCCCCATGCCGATGCCGAGGATGATCATCGCGGGAAGGACGTGGCTTGCGTAATCGCCGTGACCGGAGACGCTTGTTAGCAACACGAAGCCGCCGGACGAGATGAGCAGACCAGCGATCAGGATCGGCTTGGGCGTGAAGCGGTCGACGAAGCGCGAGGCCACGCCGGACGCGCCGATGATGCTCAGGCTGAGCGGCAGATACGCGATGCCGGTCTTCAGCGCGCTGTACCCCAGCACCTGCTGCAAGTAGAGCGTGAGGAAGAAGAACATCCCGAACAGCGCGGCCACCATGACGAGCAGCGTCGCGTCCGCGGCGGAAAGGCTGCGGTTGGAGAAGATCCGCAGCGGGACCAGTGGATCCTCGTGACGGCGCTCGATCACGACGAACGCGACAATCAGCACCGCCGAGACGACGAAACCGGCGATCGTGCGCCCCGACGTCCAGCCCCAGCTGCCGGCCTTGATCAGGGTGAACACCAGCGCCATCGTGCCGAGCGTGATCGCGACCGCGCCCTCGGCGTCGTAACCGCTCTTCGCTACCGACTCCGAGCGGCTCTCCGGGATGATCCGCGGCGCCAGCGCGAGCACCGCTACGCCGATCGGCACGTTGACGAAGAACACCCAGCGCCAGCTGAGCGCCTGCACGAGCAGGCCACCGAGCAGCAGGCCCACGGCACCCCCGGCGCCGGCGATCGCGCCCCAGACCGACAGCGCGCGATTGCGCTCTGGTCCTTCGGCAAACGTCGTCAGGATGATCGAGAGCGCAGCCGGCGACACCATCGCCCCGCCCAGCCCCTGGAATCCGCGGGCGACGAGCAGCATGCCCTCTGACTGGGAGACTCCGCAGACCAGCGAAGCGGCGGAAAACAGCGCGATGCCGGCGATGAACAGCCGGCGCCGCCCGAGCCGGTCGGCAAGCCGGCCGCCGAGCAGCAGGAAGCCACCGAATATCAGCGTGTACGCGTTCAGGATCCAGGAGAGGCTCTGCTCCGAGAACCCTACGTCGCGCTTGATCGTCGGCAGCGCGACATTGACGATGCTGGCGTCCAGGATGACCATGAACTGAGCAACGGCGACGATCGCCAGCACCGCGTTCGCGTTGACGCCAGCGGTCCGACGTTCTCCGGGTTGAGCGACCGCGGGCGACATGTGGGTCTCCTCAGCGTGACCGGCGCGATCGTTGCCGATAGCGGACACGTGTGTCGTTCTCCTTGGGTCGGTATCTCGACAAACCAGGATCGTGGCAGGGCGTGGGTGATCTGTCATCGCCGGGTCCGGATGATTAACCGTTGTCGGCGGAAACTAGAACTTGCGTTGCGCGAGCTGCGTCCGCGACTTCACCCCCAGCTTGCGGAACGTTTTGCGTAGGTGGTATTCGACGGTGCTCGGGCTGATGAACAGCTGAGCCGCGATCTCTCTATTGGTGTGTCTGTTCGCCGCAAGGCGCGCAATCTGAGTCTCCTGGGGCGTGAGTTGGTCGAGTGTGTCCACGGTCCGTTTGCGGGCACGCTCGCCTGCCGCGAGCAGCTCGCGTTCGGCGCGGCGCGCGAACGCCTCGGCGCCCATCCTGGTGAACGCCTCAAGTGCGATGCGCAAATGCTCTCGGGCGTCGAGGCGGCGACGTTCGCGGCGCAGCCACTCACCGTAAAGGAGGTGAGTCCGGGCGAGCTCGAGTCGCGCACGGGTACCGGAGAGGTGCTCAATCGACTGGCGGTACAGACTCTCGGCGACCTCGCCCTCGCTCAGCAGCGCGCGCACCCGCGCTTCGATTCCACTCGCCCACCCGGAGCGAATCACGCGGGTACGCTCTGAGAGCCACTCCCGGGCAGACTCGAGCATCGCTCTGTCAGCGGTCCTGGATGCCGCCTCGGCCAGCTCGGGCACCAGCCACGATCCGTATCCGATTGGATCGGGCTGGAACGCCTCCCAGGCCGCATCGCGCGCGGCGTCATGTCGGCCGAGGCCGTTGTAGAGCACGGATCTCGCGTAGTTGTTGGAGGTCCATCGCCGTGCGGCCGCCTCCTCCGAGGTGGCGTCGATCAGTTCAGACGCCTGCGCCTCACGGCCGCGCCAAGCGGCGAGAATCACCGGGGCGTTTACGAGCGCTGGATTGCCGGTCGCCTCAGCGAGCAAGCGCGCTTCGTCGATCAGCAGCGTGGCCGCGGTCAACTCGCCGGCGAGCATGTGGCTCCTCGCCAGGAAGCTCAGCGCGAACTGCAGGTGCAAGAGCGCGCCCGCGTCTCGAGCAACGCGCACTTGGCGAGCGGCGAGCAGATGCAAGGCCTCGTCGTCCCACATCTCGAGCGCAACGATGTTGCCGTTTCTGGTCGTGGAGACCGAGAGCCACCGAGCGACATACTCGTCGGAGACGTCCGTCGCGAGCAGAAGCTCGAGTGCCCGAGCGAGCGTCGGCGCCGCGGCCGCGTATCCGTCGGTCAAGCGGATCGCGAACGCGTCGAGCAGCACGTCAACTGTCCGGGGCGGAACGGTGCCGGGTGGCGCCGCCCGCGCGGCGGCCGCGACCGCCGGCGCGCCAGCGACGACTTCAACATCGCTGGCCATGGCGCCCGCAAGCGCCTCGAGGTACGTCTCGCGGGCCAGCTCGGGGTCGAGCGGCTCGAGGCCGCTGGCCGCGCTCAGAAACAGGCGGCCGGCGTCGCCACCGCGCCGCTGCTCCAACGCGATCTGGGCTCGCAAAAGATCGACCCGGGCGCGCCCGAGCTTGTCGAGCACTCCCTCCTCGAGGCCTACCAACAGCTCAAGTGCAGCCTCCAGATCACCGGCATCGCGCTTCGCGCCGGCGGCCGCGAGCAGGCGTTGGGCGCGGTGCGTAGGCTCGGGTGTGAGCGCGGCGGCGCGCTCGAGGAAGGCAGCGACAGCCGCCAATCCGCCGCGCACCTGCGCCCGTCCAGCGGAACGCTCAAGCTCTGCGGCGACGTCCTCGTCGGGCATTGATGCCGCCTGCGCCCGGTGCCAGGCGCGCCGATCTGGATCGGTCTGCGGATCGGTCGCTTCCGCCAGGGCGCGGTGGATGGCGCGGCGCTCCTTCAGCCCAGCCGCCCGATATATAGCCGAGCGAACCAGTGGATGACGGAACACCACTCGGGCACCCAGCTCCAACAATCCTTCTGCTTCGACGGTTTCCGCAACCGACCCGGGGATTCCAAGCTGCTGCGCCGCCCGCCACAGCAGCGCCGGATCGCCGACCGGATCAGCTGCCGCCACGAGCAACAAGCGTCGCGCGTCACCTGGAAGATTGGCCAGCCGCCGCGTGAAGCTCTCCTCGATGCTCGCGGATAACGGCACCGCCGCTGGCAGACCAAACCCACCCGCGAGCTGTGTCGGCGTCAGGCCGCGCGGCAGCTCTAACAGGGCGAGCGGGTTCCCGCGGGTCTCGACAACGATCCGCTCCAGGACGTGCTCATCCAGTCGAGCCGGCAAGGCGGACTCCAGCAGCGTCCGTGCATCACGATGCCCAAGGGACAGGACGTGAAGCTCCGGCAATCCCGCGAGCAGGTCGCCCGGCTCCCGCGCGGCGAACACGAGCGCGATCTTCTCCGCCAACAGGCGGCGAGCCACGAATGCGAGCGCCCGCGCCGACGCATGGTCGAGCCAATGCGCGTCATCGACAACAGCCAACAGCGGCCGCCGCTCGGCCGCCTCGGACAACAGGCCGAGGACCGCCAATCCAAGCAGGAACGGATTCGGCGCGGGCCCCGTGATGAGTCCGAACGCGACTCCGAGCGCTTCGTGCTGGGGCTGCGGGAGGCGCTGCATCAGCTCGAAGAACGGGGAACACAGCTGCTGAACCGCCGCGAACGGGAGCTCCATCTCCGCCTCGACCCCGAACGTCCCGGCGAACCGAAACCCTCGTCCCGCATCGACCGCGTACTCGAGCAGCGCCGTCTTGCCGACGCCGGCTTCGCCATCCACCACCAACACACCGCCACGCCCGCCGCGCACGCCGTCCAGCAGTCGATCGAGCACCTCCCGCTCACGTTTGCGGCCGATCAACCACCCTCCTGACGAGAGAACCGGTGGCGACACTCCGTTCATTGCGCCTAAGCATGACTGAGGACAACACTCGGGTCACGACTAAGGAATTCAAGGATTCGAACGCTCGGCATTAGCGCGACGATCCCATGCCCGTGGAGAGCAAGTCCAGAGCGAGCACTTGGTGAGCACAGCCGACCCACGCCCGAGCGCCGCCGACGCGCTTCCGGACTGTGCACCGATCCCTGGGTCGGCGCTCGGCCCGGCGGTCAACGAGCAGGGGTACTACGTCGGGCGAGTCGAGGCGAACCTCTACTGGGTCACGGACGGGACCTACCAGTGCGCGTTCCTGACGACATCCGACGGCGTCGTCCTGTTCGACGCGCCTCCGACG
>DASZMK010000082.1:0-4957 GCA_035551855.1 Solirubrobacteraceae bacterium | reverse complement strand
TCCCCGCCCCCCGGGTGGGGGGTTGTGCGGAGCCTCGGGTTGCGGCGTGCCGTGCGTGAGCACCATATTCACAAAATCGTCACGCT
This sequence comes from Solirubrobacteraceae bacterium, assembly GCA_035551855.1. Lineage (GTDB taxonomy): Bacteria > Actinomycetota > Thermoleophilia > Solirubrobacterales > Solirubrobacteraceae > Palsa-465. The sequence goes on along the minus strand of DASZMK010000082.1, from coordinate 4,871 downwards.
TGTCGACATCGCGCGCTTCCGGCCGACCGATCCTGACGCGCTCGTCAACGCGTCGCTGGCGTGCCCGGTCTGCCTGCGAGCCGACGAGGTTGAGTGGGATGACAGGCTGGAGGGCTACGATCCGTCAGTCCAATGCCTGTGTCCTTCCTGTCAGGCGCGATGGCGCGTCTATCTGGCGCCCGAGCAGGCGCTGCGGGTCGGACTGATGCACGAGCACGCCGCCTGACCACGGCCGCACCGGCGCTGGGGACCGCGGGTAGCGCAACGTGAGTCCCGCGGCTTCCGCCGACGGACAGGTGGGGCTCGGCATCGAGGCGCTCGAGCTGCTGGTGGAGGTGCTCTCGCAGTCGGAGCCCAATGCATCCGTCGACGGCTTCTATGACCGCATGTGCGAGGCCGTCTGCCGGATGGCGCGCATGCGCCGGGCGGTCATCTTCCGGTACGACGTCGCCGACCGCCGCGTCCGCGCCGCCGGGGCGTACAACATGGACATCGACCAGTTCGCCGGTGCCCATGTCACCGTCGAGGCGGCGCCCATCGCCGCCCAGGCGCTGCACGAGGACCAGGTGGTGGAGGTCGTCGGCGACCTCTCCGGCCAGGTGCCGGAGGCATTCGCCGCGCTCGTCTCCGAGCCGGCCCGCCTCGTCTGCGCCCCCATGGCGGCCGCCGATCGCGCGGTGGGGGTGATCCTCGCCGACCGCCTGATGTCCGCCCCGCCGCTCGACGACGCCGATCGCAGCCTGCTGTGGACCCTCGGCAAGGCGGCCGCGCTGGCCTCGGTGGCGCGGATCGTCTCGACCCAGTTCGAGAAGGCCAGTCAGCTCGAGCAGCGCATCGACCTGGCGCGCGAGATCCACGAGGGCGTCATCCAGCGGCTGTTCGGCGTCTCGATGGCGCTCGACGGCGACGGACCGCTGGCGGAGGCCGCCCGGCACCGCTGCGCCGCCGAGACGCAGGCCGCCCTCGGCGACCTCCGGGCGGCGCTCCAGCGGCCGCTCGGTCGCGCGCCCCGGGCGACCCAGACCACGCTGGCGGCCGAGGTGGAGCGGCTGGCGGCAGCCCATCCGGAGCTGCACCTGGCGCTCGTGCAGGGAACCCCTGGCGACGTGCCCGTGGCCCTCGAGCCGCTGGCGCAGTCGGTGCTCAACGAAGCGGTCCGCAACGCCCGCAAGCATGCGGAGCCGATGAGCGTGACCGTTCGCATCGGCCGCGCCAGCGGCGCGTTCTGGATGGAGGTCGTCAACGACGGCGTCCGGCCCGCCCGCCGGCGAGCCGGGATGGGTCTGCGCCTGGCGTCGCTGGAGGCGCTGCAATCGAACGGCTTCGTCGAGTTCGGCGAGCGCGAGCCCGGCACCTGGCAGGTCCGCCTGGTCGTCCCGTATGACGATGAGTGAGACCCAGCGGAGTCCGGACCGGCTGCGGGTGCTCGTGGTCGATGACCACGACGTGGTCCACTGGGGTTTTCGGCTCATGCTCACCCAGCAGGACTGGGTCGAGCGCTGCGTCAGCGCCCACAGCGGGCCGGAGGCGGTGACGATGGCGACGCGGTACCGGCCGCACGTCGCCCTCGTCGACCTGTTCATCGGCGAGGAGTCCGGCGCCGAGGTCTGCGAGCGACTCCGCGAGGCCGAGCCGACGACGCGCGTGCTGCTGTTCTCCGGCGCGGGCGAGATCTCTCCGCAGGCGGCCCGGGCGGCGGGCGCGTCCGGCTTCGCCTACAAGGACTGGCCCGCGCGCAAGATCGCCGGCGCGGTTCGGCTTGTCGGCCTCGGCAAGACGGTGTTCGAGCATCATGATCGCCAGGGCGCCCTCGGGCTGTCGGATCGGGAGCGGGCGGTGCTGGAGCTGATGTCCTCCGGCGCGACCAACCCGGAGATCGGCGAGGCGCTCCACCTCTCGCGCCACACCGTCAAGGAGCATTCGAGCTCGCTGTATCGCAAGCTGGGTGTGCGCAACCGCACGGAGGCGGTGCAGCGCGCGCAGCGCCTGGGCCTGCTGCGGTGAGCGGAATGTGTGTCGCCGTATGGACGTGAGTCGACATAGGAGGGCCAGCTGGACGCCGGCCTGAGCGAGATCGCCAGGTTCCTCGCCCAGCGGCCGCCGTTCGACTCACTCGCGCCGGAGGAGCTGTCCGAGGTGGCGACGCACGCGGCGATCGAATTTCACCCCCGCGGGGCGGTCATCCTGTCCGAGGACGGTGGACCCGTCACGTTCCTGCGCGTCATCCACTCCGGCGGTGTCGACGTCGCCCATGACGGCCGGCTGCTGGACCTGCTCGCGCCCGGCGATACCTTCGGCCATGCCGCGATGCTCTCCGGGCTGCCGCCGGGATTTGAGGCCCGCGCCGCCGAGGACACACTCTGCTACCGCCTTCCGGTGGCCGTCGCCCGGCCGCTGCTCGACCGTGCCCGCCGGCGCGAGCTCTCGGTGGGCCGCGCCGAGGTCTTCTACCGGCCGGTCGGCACGCTCATCCGCACGGCGACGGTCACCTGCCGCCCGTCCGAGAACATCGGCGTCGTTGCGCAGCGGATGACGCGGGCGGGCGCCAACGCGGCGATCGTCGAGCTCGAGGAGGCCGGCGGGATGGGGATCATCACCGACCGCGACCTGCGCACGCGCGTGCTCGCCGCCGGGCGCTCCGGCGCGGTTCGGGCAGACGCCGTGATGACGACGCCGGTGTACGCCGTCTCGCCTGACCGGCTGGGTGGGGAGGTGCTGTACGAGATGCTCGAGCGGGGTATCCGGCACGCCCCGGTGATTTCCGAACGCGGCCGGCTGGTCGGCGTGCTCGAGGCGGTTGACCTGTACGGCGCCCAGCCGCGCTCCTGGTTCGGCGCCCGGCGGGCGATCGAACGGGCGCGCACCCTCGACGCCCTGTCGCAGGCCGCGGCGCGACTGCCGGAGCTGATGCTCGATCTGCATCATTCGAGCGTCGCCACGCTCGAGCTCGCGCCGGTGCTCTCGGCGCTGATGGATGCGCTGACTCGCCGGGCGCTGGAGCTGGTGTCGCCCGCGGGCGGACGGCCGCCGGAGGGGGTGGTGTGGGTCGCGGCCGGCAGCCAGGCCCGGCGGGAGCTGACGCCCGCGTCGGTCCGCCTGGGGGCGCTGATCCATGCGTCCGGCAAGCCCCCTCCGGCGGAGTGGCTGCAGGACGCCGAGGATGCCCTCGTCCGGTGCGGCGTGGCCGGACCGGTCGTGGCCCGCGACGCCCGGAGCTGGGTTGCGGGCGCCGGCGAGGACGAGCTGGCGCTCTCGGTGCTCGCCGATCGCCGCCTGCTGTGGGGGACCCCGGTGGAGCCGCTGCCGGCCGTCGACGCCGCCCCGCGCGAGGCGGTGCTCCGGGCACTGGCCGAGCAGGCGTTCACGCCGACGCCACCGACCGGCTTTGACGCCGATGGCGTTCTGAGCGTGGAGGGCCGCCACAGCCGGTTGAACATCAGGGAGGCGGCAATCGTGCCGATCGCAGCGATCGCTCGGTGGGCATCGGTGGTCGCGGACACCGGCGAGGGATCGACGCCGGAGCGGCTGCGCGCCGCCGCCGAGGGCGGTGTTCTGACCGAGGATCAGGCGCGGACGCTGATCGAGGCATTCGAGCTCGCGCTCGAGCTGCGAATCGATCATCAGCTGGAGCAGATCGAGGCCGGCCGGGCGCCGGATGACCTGCTCGACGCGGCAGCTCTCAGCCCACTGACGCGAGCGCGGCTGCGGGACGTCTTCCGCGCCGTCAGCGCCGTTCAGCGGGAGCTGTCACCGTGACCGCGCGGGCGCCATGAGGCTGCTGGCGCGGCGCTCGGGCTCTGCGGCCCGGTTTGCCCAGACGCCCGTGCCGGATCCTCGCCTCCCCTGGCGCGAGGCGGAGTGGTGCGCGATCGATCTGGAGCTGACCGGACTTCACCGCGGCGACGAGATCATCGCCATCGGCGCGGTGCCGATCCGCGACGGGGCGCTGATCCTCGGCGAGGCGATGTACACGCTCGCCCGGCCCGGCCGGCCGCCCCGCTACGACGCGGTGCTGGTGCACAAGCTCCGGTCCGCCGATCTGGAGCAGGCGCCGACGCCGGCCGAGGCGATCGACCGGCTGCTCGACGTCCTGGCCGGACGCGTGCCCGTGTTCCACACGGCCATCGTCGAGCGCACCTTCCTGGGCCGCGAGCTGCGCAGCCGCCGGCTCCACCTTCCCCGTGACGCGGACACCGAGGTGCTGGGGCGCCTGTGGCTGCGCACCCGCGACGGCGTCAACCGGCCGGGCCTGCCGCTGGCGCGCCTGGCGACGGTCCTGGGGCAGCCCGCCGAGGACCCGCACCACGCCCTGGGCGACGCGCTCACGACCGGAAAGGCATTCATCGCCCTGGCCACCCACCTCGAGCGCGCCGGCTATCGGACCGTCGGCTCCCTGACACACGCGGAACCGCGTTCCGGGCGGGCGACGGGGCGGTTCAGGCCGGATTAGCGGGGCGGGTCGCCGAAACACGGCGCAATGAAGGGAGCATGAGTGCGGGCCAGCGGCAGCCGGGGTCCCCCGCCGGCGCCGCCGTCCGCGCCCCGGTGGCTGTTGCACCCCGGAGGGCTTTTGCACCCCGGAGGGCCTTTGCACCCCGGAGGGCCTTTGCACCGGATTTCAGCGTGCTTCAGGCGCCAAATCAGCGGACGCCCTGAGGGTTTGTCACCACGTGCAGGCTCAGCCTCCGGATTGCGCCAGATCTCCGGGCGCCGCCGGGATTTGGCGCGCTGTGCAGGTCCGCGCCGGGTGGGTGCCCGGGTCCGCCGGCGAGGGCCGACCCGCGCCGGCCCCCAGGGTCCGGGAGTCCGCCGGCGACGGCCGTCCCGCGGGAGCCGGGATCTGCCGGCGACCGCCGTCCGCGGCTCCTTCG
>DASZMK010000081.1:0-13521 GCA_035551855.1 Solirubrobacteraceae bacterium | reverse complement strand
CGGCTCGCCGTCGCTCGTCAGGATCGGCTCGCCGCCCATCATGTAGCGCTTGAGGCCGGAACTGGAGGTGTGGTCGTCGACGGTCAGTGTGCACATCGCCACCGCCTGGCGCTCCTCGCGCTGGCGCACGTGGGTCTCCTTTCCGATGAAGTCCTGGTCCTTGACCTTGCCCCACGCCATGCCGGCCTCGACGACGTTGTACTCGCCCTCGAGCTCGGCGCCGTACGCCCGGTAGCACTTCTCCAGCCGCCCGGTGGTGCCGTACACGCCGGCGCCGACGGGCGAGGCGCCGTGCGGCAACCCGGCCTCGGCGATGATGTCCCACAGCCGCGATCCCTGCTCGATCGGCACGTACAGCTCCCAGCCGAGGTCGCCGACGTAGGAGATGCGGCTGGCGATCACGTGCAACGGCCCCACCTCGATCGTCTTCCACCGCGCGAACGGAAAGCCCTCGTTGGACACGTCATCGCTGGTGACGCCGGACAGGATGTCCCGGGCCCGCGGTCCCCACAGTCCGAGCGTCGTCCACGCGTTCGTCTGGTCGTGGATCTGCACGCTGCCGCCGGCGGGCAGATGGTCCCTGAACCATTTGAGATCGGACATCCCCCACGCGCCGCCGGTGACGACGCGGAAGACGTCGTCGGCCATGCGCATGATCGTCAGGTCGGCCTTGAAGCCACCGCTCGGCGTCAGCACCGGTGTGTACACGACGCGTCCCACCGCCACGTCCATCTGGCGCATGGCCACCCGCTGGACCGCATCCAGCGCGTCCGGGCCGGTCACGTCGAAGATGGCGAACGCGGTGAGGTCGGTGAACCCGGCGCGCTCGCGCAGCGCGAGGTGCTCGGCGTTGATGATGGGTGACCACCACCGAGCCTCCCACTCCGCCTCCCGCGTGGTGATGCGATCGCCGAACTCCTCCAGCAGCCGCGCGTTGGACTCATACCACTGCGGGCGCTCCCAGCCGGCCGCCTCGTAGAAGACGGCAGCGAGCTCCTGCTGGCGCTCGTAGTACGGCGAGAGCCTGACGCGCCGGTCCGACTCCCACTGCTCGGCGGGATGGACGATGCCGTACATCTTGTTGAAGCCCTCGCCGGCGCGCGCCTGAACGTGGGCCCTGGTCTTCTGGTGCGGGTAGGCGCGGGCGATGTTGGACTCGTAGACATCGATCTCCGAATCGCCGTGGACCATGAGCTCGGCGACCGTCTTGCCCGCCCCCGGGCCCTCCTTGATCCAGATCGCCGCCGCCGACCACAGCCCCTTGACCTCCGGGATCTCGCCGATCAGGGGCAGCCCGTCGAGCGTCACCGAGAGCAGGCCGTTGATGGCGTACCTGACGCCGACCGACTCGTCGCCGACGATATCCGGCATCAGCTCGAGCGCCTGCTCCATCTGCAGCTCGAAGTCCTGCTGGGTGAACGGCAGCTCGGTGGGGCTGAGCGCCGCTTCCTCGATGGACGGGATCTCGTCGGCGTCCATCATGATCGGCCGGTGGGCATAGGAGCCGATCTCCAGGCCTCCGCCGTCCTGGCGCTCGTACATGTTCGTGTCCATGTCGCGGACGATGGGGTAGTCGACGAGCGTCCGGGCGTCGGCGAACCGCGCCACCGGGCCGATGTCGATCATCTGGTGGACGGCCGGAGTCAGCGGAATCCGGGCCCCGGCCATGCGGGCGATGCGCGGGCTCCAGCAGCCGCAGGCGATGACGACGCGGTCCGCTTCGATGTCGCCACGGTCGGTGCGCACGCGCCGGATACGGCCATCCTCGACGTCGAGGCCGAGGACCTCGGTGTTCGCCGCGACCGTCATCCCGGCCTCGACGGCGCGCTCGCGCATGATCGTGGCCGCGCGGAGCGAGTCGACGACGCCGGCGCCCGGGGTGTAGAAGCCGCCGAGGAGGATCTCCTCGTTGATGAACGGCACGAGCTCCCTGATCTCGGCCGGAGTCAGCAGCGAGGCGGGCTCGATTCCCCACGTCTTGGCCGACACCATCCGCCGGAGCAGCTCCTGCATCCGCGCCTCCGTCCGGGCGACCTCGATGCCCCCGCACTCCAGGTACACGTCCAGATCCTTGTACTGGCGCATGCTCTCGAGCGTCAGGGCCGTCATCTCCTTGGAGTGGTCGACTGGGAAGATGAAGTTGGAGGCGTGCCCGGTGGAGCCGCCCGGATTGGGCAGCGGGCCCATGTCCAGCAGCGTGATCTCGGTCTCGCCCAGTTGGGTGAGGTGGTAGGCGACACTGTTGCCGACGATGCCCGCGCCGATGATCACGATCCGCCGGCTGGCCGGCAACTGCCTGGATTCCGTGGTGGCCATCGTCGTGATATATCAGATGCAGGTCAGAGCCGTCAACGCGGCCGCCGGCTCAGCAGCCGAGATTCGCCCGCACGACCGCCGGCGGCGGTCGCGGACATAGCGTCGGCGGCGGGCAGCGAAACGACGGACGCCGCAGGCGCGGCAGTCGAGCCGGCCACAGCAACTCGCAGCCGACGGGCGGGTTTGAAACGCCGCACGGACACTGGGGCTGATTTGATCTCCGTCGCGCCCCCTACCGAGGAGAAACCATGACTTCCCCCCACCGCCGCCCGGTGCTCATCATCGCGCTCACCGCCGGGGCGCTGGTGTCGGCATCCGCGCTGGCGTCAGGTTCCGGAGCGCTCGCGGCCGACGCGTCGGCGGCGCGGATCTCGGTCGACAAGCCGTGCTATGTGAACACCAATCCGGCCGCCGGCACGCCGATGACGATCTCCGGGGCCGGGTTCGTCCCCAACGGCGCGGTCGCCATCAGCGGCAGCGGGGTATCGACGACGGCGACCGTCACGTCCACCGGCGAGTTCGTCGTCGCCACCAAGGCGCCGATCCTCTCCATGACCGGCCCGGGCTCGATGCGCGCGACGCTGACCGCAAGCGAGCAGAGCAACACCGGCGGGCCGGCGGCCACGGCCACCACGGTCGTTCGATCGGCCAACCTGGCGGTCTCGACGAAGCCGACGAGCGTCCGCAACGTCCGCAAGAACAAGGTCACGTTCAGCTTCTCCGGCTTCACCCCGGGCAAGCGCATCTACGGCTACTACATGCGCAAGAGGATCGTGGCCACCGCCCGGTTTGCCGAGGCGAGCGGACCGTGTGGGGCGTTGCGCGAGCGGGCGCTTTTGTATCCGGGGGGCCGGCCGCGCAACAGCCAGTACAACGTCGCGTTCGAGAGCACCGGCCGGTACTCGAAGAAGGCCTTCCCGCGGGTGACCGGGAAGCTCACCATCCTGCACTTCTGACGCCACCCGTGGCCGGCTGCTAGACCTCGCGGATGGGCCGGCACGGGTTGCCGACGCACAGGTGCCGTGCCGGCATGTCGTCGGTGACGACGCTGCCGGCGCCGATGACCGTCCCCGTGCCGACGGTAACGCCGGGACAGACGATGACACCGCTCGCCAGCCACGCGCCGTCCGCGACGTGGATCGGCTTGGCCCACTCCGTCTGGGTGCGGCGCCTGACCGGATCCAGCGGGTGCAGCGGCGTCACCAGCTGGACGCCGGGACCGACCTGCACATCGTCCCCGATGCGCACCGAAGCCGAATCGAGGATCACAGCGCCGAAGTTGATGAACGTGCGCGCGCCGACCGAGATCCGGTAGCCGTAGTCGCACAGGAATGGGGAGAGGATCTCGGTTCCGTCGCCGATCGACCCCAGCAGCGTGCGCAGGATCTCCTCGCGCTCGAACGGCTCGGCGACGCTCGTGGCGTTCAGCTGCTCGGTCAGCAGGCGACAGCGGCGGCGGTCCTCTCGCAGTTCCGGGTCGTCGGAGAGATACGGCTCGCCGGCGAGCATGTGATCCTTCTGGGAGGGCATCGGCGCATGCTGACAGCTGCCCTGAATCCGGGTGCTGCGGCGCCGGCCCTCCATCCGCCGGACCGCCCGCCGGGCGGCGCCCAGGTCAGGCGGGCTGCTCGACCGCCCCGCGCAGCCGGACCGCGGACAGGGCGGCAAGTGCGCTGGCCCCGCAGGCCAGGGCGAACGGAGCGCTCACCCCGGCCGCCGAGATCACCGCGCCGCCGAGCGCCGACCCGGCCGCCAGGCCGCCGATCAGCGCAGCCGCCACCCAGGTGAACGCCTCGGTCTCGACACCGGGCGTCACCGCGTGCCCGATGAGCGCGTACTGACAGGCGAACACGGGCGAGATCGTCAGCCCGGCGAGCAGGCTGAAGACCATCCCCTCCGGAACCGTGCGCGCGAGGATCAACGGGGCGCTGCAGGCCACGGCGGCCAGGAGCAGCATCCGGTAGCGGGTACCGAGCGACGCCTGCCAGGACCGCGACCCGTACCACAGGCCGCCGGTGATGCTCCCAACGCTCCACAGCGCCAGGAGCAGCCCGGACGCCGGCCGTGAACCGGCGTGCAGCGCCAGGGACGGCAGTCCCACCTCGATCGCCCCCAGGCTGCCGCCCATGAGGGCGATCGGCCCCAGGAGCGCCCGGAGAGCCGGAATCTCCAGGACGGGGACGCGCTCGGCCTCCGATCGCCGGGGCCCGCCGGTCCGCACGACCGGCGTGCTGAGGAACAACAGCGTGCCGCCCAGGCAGATCACGGCGCTGAGCAGAACGGCACCGGACGGCGAGGTGAACGTGATGACGAGCGCGACGACGAGCGGCCCGGCGATCCAGATCAGCTCCTGGATCACCGACTCCAGCGAGTACGCCGTCTCACGCAGCGCGCCGTCGGCCAGGATCTCCCGCAGCAGCGCGCGCACCGTCGGCGCCAGGGACGGGAGCAGCGCCCCGGCAAGTCCGGCCAGCACCACAAGCAGCGCGGCCGACGCCCGGTCCGCCAGCACGAGCGCCAGCAGAGCGAGCCCCTGGAGACCGGCCGCCGGACCGAGCACCCGGACGCGACCGAAGCGGTCGACGAGGCGGCCCTGGAGGGGCGCGCAGGCGGCGGACGCCAGCGCGTAGGCCCCGACGGCCACCCCGGCAGCGGCATAGGAGCCAGTCCGAGAGCGGACCAGGAGCAGGATCGCCAGCGAGGACATGCCCTGGGGCAGCCGGCCCAGCAGCGCCGTGGCAAAGACCCGCGCGCAGCCCGGCGCGGACAGCACGGTGCGGTAGCGGCCGACCATACGCCGAGGCTACATGCACACCGTCCTCTGCTTGAATCGCCGGTCGTCTCGCCACAGAAAGGGATTCAGGATGCCGTCTCGTCTCACCCCTCCGTTCCGCGCCGACCACGTGGGCAGCCTGCTCAGGCCGCCGGAGCTGGTGCGCGCCCGCGCCGAGTTCAAGGCGGGACGAATCGATGCCTCACAGTTGCGCGAGGTCGAGGACGAGGCGATCCGCGGGGTCATCGAGCTCCAGCGCGGCGCCGGGCTGCAGAGCGTCACCGACGGCGAGTTCCGCCGGACGTCGTGGCACATGGACTTCATCCACGCGCTCCAGGGAATCGAGCAGGTCGAGGGCGAATCGATTCATGTCCAGTTCCGTAGCGCCGAGGGCGAGTACGACTACGCGCCGCCGGCGATGCGCGTCAGCGGCAGGGTCGGCCTCAGCGACACGATCTTCGCCTCGGCGTTCCAGTTCCTCCGGGACAACGCCTCCCCGTCCCAGACACCGAAGCTCACCATCCCCTCCCCCAGCATGGTCCACTACCGGGGCGGTAACTCCTCCATCGACGAGTCCGTGTATCCGAATCTGGACCGGTTCTGGGAGGACCTCGCCGGCGCGTACCGGACGCAGGTCGCCGGCGCGTACGACATCGGCTGCCGGTACCTGCAGCTCGACGACACGAGCCTGGCCTACATCAACGACCCGGCACAGCGCGCCCACATCGAGCAGATCGGCGGCGACCCGGATCACCTGCACGAGCACTACATCGCCAACATCAACACGGCCCTCGCCGACAGGCCCGACGATCTGGTGGTCACCACGCACCTCTGCCGCGGCAACAACCAGTCGATGTGGGTGGCCGAGGGCGGCTATGACTTCGTCGCCGAGGCGCTGTTCGGCGACCTCGACGTCAACGGGTACTTCCTGGAGTTCGACGACGAGCGATCGGGTACGTTCGATCCGCTGCGCTTCGTGCCCAAGGACAAGCTGGTCGTGCTGGGGCTGGTCACGACCAAGCGTCCGCAACTGGAGGACAAGGACGTGCTCAAGCGCCGGGTCGAGGAGGCATCGCGGTTCATCGACACCGATCAGCTCTGCCTGTCGCCCCAGTGCGGGTTCTCCTCCACCGAGGAGGGCAACAAGCTGACGATCGCCGAGGAGCAGGCCAAGCTGGAGCTGATCGTCGAGACCGCCCAGGAGATCTGGGGGAGCTGAGGGCGGGGCCGTGTTTGCGCCGGTCAGGAACGGGGGACAAACCCGCCATGCCGTCCAGGGAACAGGTCCTCACGCTTCTCGATGAGGGCCACTCGTATGAGACGGCGGGCCGGGCGCTGCACATCCCGCCCGGCCAGGCATTCATGATCGCCACGGGGCTTCCCGCCGACGGAAGCGACAGCCCAACCCCGTCGGAGCTGGGCGAGAAGCGCCTCCTTCCCGGCAGCTCGCAGCATCTCGTCAACCCGCCGCCGTTCAACCCCACTCGCAACGCCGAGGTCGTCACGTGGGTGCAGCAACGGGCGGCCAGAGAGCTCTCACAGACCGGTTGACCGGCTTCGACCTGCCGACGCCGCGGGATTGGCCGGTGCTGCGCCAGCTGCGCGGACGTGACAAGCTCGGACGCGGGGCCGCGGTCAAGTCCCGCGGGTCTGAGACCCTCACGGCCCGCACCCATACGGCGGACCGGGTGGTCAAGTCGGTGTGCCCGTACTGCGCCGTGGGCTGCGCGCAGAACGTGTTCGTCACGGACGACGCGGTCGTCCAGATCGAAGGAGATCCGGACGCTCCCCACTCGCGCGGCCGGCTCTGTCCCAAGGGATCGGCCTCGCTTCAGCTGACCACGGGTTCCTCGCGAGAGCAGCACGTCCTGTACCGGCGCCCGCACGGCACCGACTGGGAGCGGCTCGACCTCGACACGGCGATGAACATGATCGCCGACCGAATCGTCAGCACCCGCCGCGACGGATGGGAGTGGGAGAACGACGAGGTTCGCACCCGGCGGTGCATGAGCATCGCCGCCCTCGGCGGCGCGACGCTGGACAACGAGGAGAACTACCTGATCAAGAAGCTCCTCACCGCGCTGGGGATCATCCAGATCGAGAACCAGGCCCGTGTCTGCCACAGCTCCACGGTCGTCGGCCTGGGCACGTCGTTCGGCCGCGGCGCCTCGAGCACGCTTCCGGGCGACCTGCAGAACTCCGACCTGATCGTGCTCGAGGGGTCGAACATGGCCGAGGCCCATCCGGTCGCGTTTCAGTGGGTCCTCGAGGCCAAGGCGCGGGGCGCCACCGTCATCCACGTCGATCCCCATTACAGCCGGACCAGCGCCCTCGCCGACATGTTCGTGCCGATCCGCGCCGGCACCGATATCGCCTTTCTCGGCGGGATCATCAACCACGTCATCACCACGGAATCGGACTTTCGCGAGTACGTCCTGCACTACACCAACGCGCCCACCATCATCCGCGAGGAGTTCGCGGACGCCGGGGCCGACGGAATCTTCTCCGGGTTCGACCCGGACAAGCCGGGCTATGACCCGACGAGCTGGCAGTACCAGGATGCGTTCATGGCCGCCGCCTCCGGTCAGCGCGATCAGGAGGGCAACCTCACGGCGCAGGGGCCCAGCGGCGAGGGCCAGAGCTCCGGCGACGCCCGCGGTAAGCCGGAACTCGACCTGACGCTCCAGCACCCCCGGTGCGTGTGGCAGATCCTCAAGCGCCACTACGCCGGCTACACCCCGGAGATGGTGGAGCGCGTGTGCGGCATCCCCCAGAACGTGTTCAAGAAGGTCTGCCGGCTGTTCGTCGCCAACTCCGGCCGGGAGCGGACGACGGCGTTCGTGCACGGCGTCGGATGGACGCAGCACACCATCGGCTCCCAGTACATCCGCGCCGCATCGATCCTCCAACTGCTGCTGGGCAACATGGGACGCCCCGGCGGCGGCGTGATGGCGATGCGCGGGCATGCCTCGATCCAGGGCTCGAGCGACATCCCCACCCTGTTCGACACGCTGCCCGGCTACATCCCCATGCCCCACGCCCACACCCACCACGACCTCGACGAGTTCATCGCCGGCGACGCGCCGGACAAGGGCTTCTGGGGCAACATGCGCTCGTACATGGTCAGCCTCCTCAAGGCCTGGTGGGGCGAGGCCGCGACCGCTGAGAGCGACTACTGCTTTGACTACCTGCCCCGGCTGACCGGCAGCCACAGCACCTACGACACGGTGATGGAGCAGATCAAGGGCACCGTCAAGGGCTACATCCTGTACGGCCAGAACCCGGCGGTCGGTTCGGCCAACGCCAAGATGCAGCGCCTGGGCATGTCGAAGCTCGACTGGCTGGTGGTGCGCGACTTCTCGCTGATCGAGAGCGCGACCTGGTGGAAGGATGGGCCGGAGATCGAGTCCGGCGAGTGGCGCACCGAGGATCTCGCCACCGAGGTGTTCTTCCTCCCCGCCGCCTCCCACACGGAGAAGGACGGGACGTTCACCAACACCCAGCGCATGGTGCAATGGCACCACAAGGCCGTCGAGCCGCGGGACGAGCAGCGTTCCGACCTCTGGTTCACCTACCACCTCGGCCATCTGATCCGCCGGCGCCTGGCCGACTCGGCCGATGACATGGACCGGCCGGTCCTCGACCTCACCTGGGACTACCCCACCGAGGGCCGGTGGGACGATCCGAGCGCCGAGGCGGTGCTGGCGGAGATCAGCGGCTGGGATGCCGGCGGCGAGCTGCTGTCGGCATACACCCAGCTCAAGGACGACGGCTCCACGTCGTGCGGCTGCTGGATCTACTGCGGCGCGTACGCCGACGGAGTCAACCAGACTGCTCGCCGCAAGCCGGCGCGCGAGCAGAACTGGACCTGCAGCGACTGGGCCTGGGCGTGGCCGGCCAACCGTCGGATCCTCTACAACCGGGCGTCCGCCGACCCGCAGGGGCGCCCGTGGAGCGAGCGCAAGGCGCTGGTGTGGTGGGATGCCGAGCAGGGCAGATGGACGGGACACGATGTGCCGGACTTTCAGGCCGACAAGCCGCCGAGCTACGCGCCCCCGGATGACGCCGTCGGACCCGACGCGCTCGCCGGTGACGACCCGTTCATCATGCAGGCCGACGGTCGCGGCTGGCTGTACGCCCCGGCCGGCGTCGGCGACGGCCCCCTGCCGACGCACTACGAGCCCCAGGACTCGCCCGTCCGCAATCCGCTTCACCGCCAGCAGCGCAACCCAGCGCGCCAGGTTTACCAGCACCCGGACAACCGCTACCACCCGGACCCGGATGAGCCCGGCGCCGATGTGTTCCCGTTCGTCGCGACCACCTACCGGCTGACCGAGCACTTCACCGCCGGAGGGATGTCCCGGTGGACGCCGTACCTGGCCGAGCTCCAGCCGGAGTTCTTCTGCGAGGTCTCCCCGGAGCTGGCCGCCGAGCGCGGCCTCGAGCACGGCGGGTGGGCGACGATCGTCAGCGCACGTGGAGCCGTCGAGGCCCGGGTCATGGTGACCGACCGGATGACCCCACTCGTCAGCGACGGGCGCGTCGTGCACCAGATCGGCATGCCCTATCACTGGGGCCGCAACGGCTACGCGCGGGGCGACTCGATGAACGAGCTGTCGTCGATGTCACTGGATCCCAGCTCCCATATCCAGGAGGTCAAGGCGCTGACGATCGACATCCAGCCCGGCCGGCGCCCCCGCGGAAAGGCCCGGGACGAGCTGGTCAAGCGCTACCAGGAGCGGGCCGGGATCACCGCCGAGACGGGCATGGCCCCATGAGCGCGGAGATCGCTGACGCAAATTCCGTTCGGAGATGTGCCGGCCCACATCGCCCCGGGGTGTGCGATGGGCGGTAGCGGCGACGGCCTCCTCAACGTCTTGCTCGCCGGCGGGGACCCGGCCACGGAGTCCGGCTATGACGATCACCCGCCGCGGATGGGGTTCTTCACCGACACGTCGATCTGCATCGGCTGCAAGGCGTGCGAGGTGGCGTGCAAGGAGTGGAACCATGTGCCTGAGGACGGTCTGAACTGGACCGGCTGGTCGCATGACAACACCCAGGGGCTCGGCGCCGATACGTGGCGGCACGTGGCGTTCATCGAGCAGCGGTCGCCGGTCGGGGAGCACCAGTCGAACTTCCAACGCGACGCCGACAGCTTCCGGTGGCTGATGTCCTCAGACGTGTGCAAGCACTGCACCCATGCCGCGTGTCTCGACGTGTGCCCAACGGGCGCCATCTTCCGCACGGAGTTCGGGACGGTGGTGGTGCAGGCCGACGTCTGCAACGGGTGCGGCTACTGCGTCCCGGCGTGCCCGTACGGCGTGCTCGACAAGCGCGAGGACGACGGCCGGATCTTCAAGTGCACCCTCTGCTATGACCGCCTCGAGGTCGGCCAGGAGCCCGCGTGCGCGAAGGCCTGCCCCACCGACTCCATCCAGTTCGGCGAGCTCGATGAGTTGCGCGCCCGGGCGGCCGGACGCGTCGAGCAACTGCACGAGGCGGGGGTCGTCGAGGCCCGGCTGTACGGGCATGATCCGGAGGACGGGGTCGGCGGCGACGGCGCATTCTTCCTCCTGCTGGACGAGCCGGAGGTCTACGGTCTGCCGCCGGACCCGGTGGTCACCACCCGGGACCTCCCCGCGATGTGGAAACGCGTGGGCATCGCGGCGGGCGCGATGTTGGCCGGAGCGGTGGTGTCCTTCGTCGGAGCCGGCCGTGAGTGACGCGCAGGTGACACGTGAGGGGCTGGAGAACGTCAGGCCCGGCCGGGAGGCGCGGATCTGGTCGGCGAGCAACGGTGGCCGGCGGGGTGAGGGCCCGGTCGATCATCCGCGAAGCTCGTACTACGGCAACTCCATCATCAACCCGCCCGTCTGGGAGGAGCTGGACATCGCGGGCTATCTGTTTCTCGGCGGCCTTGCCGGGGCCTCGTCGATCCTCGCCGCGGGCGGCGATCTCACTCGCCGCCCCACCCTGGCGCGCCGCTCCCGCCTGTGCGCGTCGGCGGCGATTGCCGGCTCACTGACGGCCCTGATCCATGATCTCGGACGTCCGGCGCGGTTCATCAACATGATGCGCGTGGTGAAGCCGACCTCACCGATGAGCATCGGCACGTGGATCCTGGCCGCCTACTCGCCCCTGAACTTCGCCACCTCCGCCAGCGACCTCACCGGCATCGCCCGGCCGGTCGGGCGGGCCGCAGGGCTCGGCGCCGCTGCCCTCGGCCCCGCCGTCGCCAGCTATACCGCAGCTCTGATCGCCAACACCGCCGTCCCCGCCTGGCATGGTGCCCACCGGGAGATGCCGTTCCTCTTCGCCGGGTCGGCGGCGAGCGCCGGCGCCGGATTCGGCCTCCTGGCGGCCCCCCTGGCCGAGAATGCGCCGGCGCAGCGGATGGCAATGGCCGGTGCCGTGGCCGAACTCGCCGCTGAGCAGCTGATGGAGCGCCGCCTGGGGATGGTCGCCGAGAGCATGCGCACGGGGACGGCCGGCAAGCGCCTGAAGGCGGCCAAGGCGCTGACCGCACTCGGCGCCGTCGGCGCCGCCACGCTCGGCCGGCGCAACCGCGTGGGAGCGGCACTGTCCGGCGCCGCGCTCGTGGCGGGCTCGGCGGTGACCCGCTTCGGCATCTTCGCCGCCGGAATGGCGTCGGCCACCGATCCGAAGTACACCGTCGAGCCGCAGCGAGCGCGGCTGGACGCGACGCGTTAGCGGCCGGCGATCCGGTCCGCCATCGCCGCCACCGGCGACTCCCGCCCCCGCACCTGCTCGAGGCGATCGGCGACGCGATAGAGCGTGTAGATCCCCCGGGCGCCGATGAACCGCAACGGCTCCGGCTCCCAGTTGCGGGCCGGATGCCCCACCCATGGCAGGCGCGTCAGCTCGGTGTCGCGGCCGAGGACCATGTCGCGCAGGGTCCGGGCGGCCAGGTTGCTGGCTGCGACCCCCTCCCCGGCATAGCCGCCGGCATAGCCGAGGCCGCTGGAGCGGCTCAGGCCGACGGTGGGGCACCAGTCGCGCGAGACGCCCAGCACACCGTGCCACGCCCGGTCGACGCGGACGTTCTCCGCGGCGGGAAACAACGACACCAGGCGGGCGCGCAGCTCATCGATCGTCCGTTGGGGAACCGGTCCCTCCCGGTCGGTCCGGGAGCCGAAACGGTACGGGACGCCGCGCCCACCGATGGCGATCCGCCCATCGGCGGTCCGCTGCGAGTACGTGTACACGTGAGACCCGTCGAGCACCGTCTCGGCGCCATCCCAGCCGATCTGTGCCCACAGCGCCTCGTCGAGCCGCTCGGTCACGATCATCGAGCTGTTCATCGGCAGCAGGACCCGGTGCTTGCCGGGCAGGTCGGCGGTGTAGCCCTCGGTCGCGCGCAGCACAAAGCGCGCGCGTACCCGGCCCGTCTGGGCCTGCGCGAGGCCGGGCGAGATCTCCGTCACCGGGCTCGACTCGTGGATCACCGCCCCGGCGCGCTCGGCCGCGTCGGCCAGCCCCTGCACCAGCCTGGCCGGCTGCACGCGGGCACAGTGGGGCGTGAACAGCGCACCGCGCCCGTCGCTGACCCGGATCCGGGAGGCGAGCTCCTGCGCGTCGAGCAGCCGCCAGGCCAGGTCGTCGCCCAGTTCGGCCCGCTCGCGGGCGGCCTCTCGGGACAGGCGCTGCCACTGCGTTTCCGACTGGGCGACGGTGAGCGATCCGCCCTGCGTCCAGTCGCACGCGATCGTCTCGCGCTCGACGACCGCGCCGATCTCCGTGACGGTCTGCTGGATGGCGTGAACCATGCGCTTGGCCGCGTCCGGGCCACCGCGCCGGCGCCACGCCGCCCGTGAGCCGGACAGCTCCCCCAGCACCCAGCCGCCGTTGCGCCCGGAGGCGCCGAAGCCGACATGCTGGGCCTCGAGCACGACCACGTCCAGGCCGGGATCGGCCCGGCGCAGCTCATACGCCGTCCACAGGCCGGTGAAGCCCCCGCCGACGATGCAGACGTCGGCGTCCCGCACGCCGTCAAGCGGCGGGCGCCGCCGCGTCGGCCCAAGCTGGTCGAGCCAGAACGACGGTGCCCGTGACATGACTCCTTGCTCAGCGTGTGGTCAGAGCAGCGAATCGGCGGGCGCGAACTCGGCTTCCGGCGTGACCTTGATGGGGTCGCCGTACACGAGGCGCTTCTCCCGGCGGAAGAAGCCGGGGCTCGTCCGGCGGCGGAGGAGCATCAGCAGGATGCCGCCGACGATGCCGATCATGCCGATCCAGTCCGGCACACCGAGACCCAGGAATGGCGGGCTGGAATCGTTGGCCGCGTGCCCGTAGAAGATGAACCCGCGGATGAAGACGAACATCAGCACGGCAAAGCCGCCGACCCACCCCAGCCGGCACCCATGGCCCGGCTCAACCACGAGAAC
The DNA here is from genome assembly GCA_035551855.1 of Solirubrobacteraceae bacterium. Taxonomy (GTDB): domain Bacteria; phylum Actinomycetota; class Thermoleophilia; order Solirubrobacterales; family Solirubrobacteraceae; genus Palsa-465. The sequence continues at coordinate 27 of DASZMK010000081.1, read as the reverse complement.
GTGGTGCCGCAGTCCGGGTCGGCGTTG
>DASZMK010000080.1:0-15253 GCA_035551855.1 Solirubrobacteraceae bacterium | reverse complement strand
GGTAGCTCGTCGGGCTCATAACCCGAAGGTCGCGGGTTCGAATCCCGCCCCCGCTATCACGAAGTCGCTGGAAATCGAGGCCTCCGAGAGATCGGAGGCTTCGGCGTTTAGGCCACCGCCACCCCTCGTCGCGCCTGACAGGAACTGACCGTGAGGGTGTCGGAGCTCCGCGGGAGCTCCGCGGCGTGCCGCCGGGCGACTACTGCAAATAGCTGCTCACGCCGACCTGCTCGAACCTCGCAATTGAGTTCTGGCCATACGAGCTGCTCGCCAGTCGAGCCTGAAGGCACCGGCAGAACCTCTCGATCTACGACGCGAGCTACGTCGCGCTCGCCGAGGTGCTCCAGATCGCCCTCATCACGCTCGACCGCCGGATTGCGGCCGCTCCAGGCCGGGCCTGCTCCGTGCTGGCCCGTGATGATCCACGAACAACGAGAACCGGCGGACTAGACCGAGCGGCGAGGGCCAACCGGCCTCGGCCTCACACCTTGAGGGACAAAAATCCCGAGGGCTCGGATAATCCCGGTCCGGCTTTGCGCCGGACAGACGCCTGAAGGGAGTCCCGGTATGACATCGATCATTGACGGGGTCGCGCTGGTGGCGGCCGGAGCGCTGGCCGGTCTGGTCGGTAGCGCCGGCGGGATCACGTCGCTGATCTCCTACCCGGCGCTTCTGGTCGTGGGGTTGCCGGCGCTCCGGGCCAGCATCGCCAACAATGTCGCATTGGTCGCCTGCTGGCCGGGGTCGGCGTTGTCGTCGCGATCGGAGTTACGCGGATGGCTCCCGTGGCTGCGACGGTGGACGGTTGTGGCGGCGGCCGGCGGCGCTGCCGGCGCCGCGCTCCTTCTCTCGACGCCCCCCCGCCTGTTCGAACGGATCGTGCCTGGCTTGGTGGCCGCCGGCTCGTTGGGGCTGCTGCTCGAGCCGCGACTCAGCGCCTGGCGCCAACGTCGCGCCCGCAGCGATAGCCGCCTGGCGCTGCCCATCGGCCTGCTCGCGCTGTCGCTTTACAACGGGTACTTTGGCGCCGGCGCCGGAGTGATGACGCTCACCCTGACGCTGTTGCTGGTTGAGCGTCGGTTTTCCGTGGCCAACGCGCTGAAGAACATGCTCATCGGCGCCGCCTCCGTGGTATCAGCAATCATCTTCGCGTCCAGCGGATCGGTCGACTGGACAGCCGCCGCCTGTCTCGCCCTCGGCATGTTCATCGGAAGCAACCTCGGCCCCCGGATTGTCCGCCGTCTCCCCGTCGGACTTCTCCGCGCGCTGATCGCCGTGCTTGGGCTCGGACTCGCCGTTCGGCTCGCGCTCCATGGCGGCACCTGATCAGACTCTGCAGTGTCACTGAGATACCGAGGTTTGGTGTGCCACCGGGATCCCGGTACACTCCGCTTGCGAGGCGAAAACGGGTCATCTCAGAGGCAGGCCGGGCACTTGTGTTGCCAGATGAGAGTGTGAGCAAGCAGGTCCGGGCACGCACGACGGAGTGCCTGACGGTCGCAGTCGATTACCCGTGTGCGGCCGCCCATTGTTGTGCCGAATTGATGGTGTGACTGTCCACTCGGATCTGGTTGTGCAAATTCAGCTGTCTGCGGGCTGGGGTCCGGGAACGCAGGTGTTCAGCTGACCCAGAGCGGCTGCGCGAGGCTGAGGTTCTCACGAGTGGCGACTTGCCGATCACACCTGAGGTGGTCGGCTAATCGCTGTGCAGTAAGGGATGTGACACAACGGACGCGGCGGCAACCCGTCGCGGCCGGTCGCATCGCAGAGGCGTATAGCGTCCCGACGCTCGGACGCGACCGTACCGATGGGCAGCTTCAAAGCGACCGCGCCGGCCCAAGCTTTCCCGTCATGGAGAACACGATCCCGAGCCGCTTGAGAAGCGCTGTCGCCGCAGCCCCGCGGTTCGTAGGGGCGGGACCGCCGGACCGGCGGCGCTCGCTCGAGCGCTACGGCGCGATGGCGGAGGCCTACGACAAGACCACGCGCGGCGGGCATTACTACCGCCGCCAAGCCGTGGCTCGGCTCGCGCCGATGCCCGGCGAGGTCATCCTCGACGTCGGGTGCGGCACCGGGCTGAACTTCGCCGCGCTGCGACACGCGATCGGCCCGACGGGGCGGTTGATCGGCGTCGAGCACAGCCCTGAGACGCTCGGTTTGGCGCGGGCGCGCATCGCGAGCCACGGTTGGACCAACGTCGAGATCGTTCAGGCCGACGCCGGCGAGGCCGCCATCGACGTGATGGCCGATGGCGCCCTGCTGTGCGCCGTCCACGACGTGATGCGCTCACCGGCGGCACTTGTCAACGTGCTGCGACACCTTCGAGACCGGGCGCGCGTCGTCGCCGGCGGTCCCAAGTGGGCGCCCCTGGGCGCAGGCGGAGCACTCTCCATGAACTTCAGGACGTGGAGGATGAACCGCCCCTGCGTCACGACGTTCGAGGGCTTCCGGCAGCCGTGGAGCTACCTGGAGCTCCTCGTGGACAACCTCGTTGTCGACGAGGTGTTCCTCGGCGGCGGTTACATCGCCTCCGGGACCCGGCCGCGCACGCGGTAGAGGACCGGGGCCGCGCACGCAGTTGACGCCCGGGGGCCAGCGCACGCGGTAGAGGACCGGGGTGACACCGGGGGCAGGGCGACACTCAGGTCGCTCTGCGCCAACCCAGGCCGCGCTGCCGCTCCCGGGAAAGCCCGCTGACCACGAGGTCGTAGGAGTCCTCCACCATGTGGGCGAGCATCTCGTCGGCCAGCGACCCGTCGATCGTGACCGTGTTCCAGTGGCGCTTGTTGAGGTGATAGCCGGCCGCGATCGCCGGGTGCAGGACGCGCAGCTGCTCGGCGAGCGCCGGTTCGCACTTCAGGCTGACCCGGAGCGGCTCCGCGCCGAGCTGGGACAGCGCGAACATCTTGCCGGCGACCTTGAACACGGTCGTTTCAAACCCGAACGGGTGGCTCTCCTGAGAGCCCCGGAAGGTGAGGCAGAGATCCCGCAGTGCTTCGCCGTCCACGTCCTCATGATGACGGCTCCCAGGCGTCGTCGGACGGGCGCGTCCCGGAAACTATGCCGGTGGACAACAGCGAGATCGCCGATCGCCTGGATGCCTTCGCCATTCTGCTGGAGCTCGCCGAGAGCAACCCGTACACCATCCGCGCCTACCGGCGGGCGGCGGAGACGATCCGCGCGACGCCGGCTCCCGTCGCCGACCTCGTCGCCTCCGGCCGGGTGCGGGCGCTGCGCGGCGTGGGTCCCGGGATCGCCGCCCGGCTGTCCGAGCTCGTCGCCACCGGTGAGATCGCGGAGCTGGCCGAGCTTCAGCGCGAGCTGGCGCCGGACCTCGTCGGCCTGGGACGGTATCTGGGCCTCAGTGCGGCCCGGTCGATGCAGATCGCCCGGACGCTCGGCGTCCATAGCGCGCAGGAGCTGCGCGACGCGGCCGCGGGCGGGCGCCTGCGGTCGGTCCCGGGCATCGGCCCCAAGACCGAGGCGCGGCTCGTCGAGGCACTGCGGCAGAGCCCGGAGCCCCGCACGCGCCAGGTCCTGCACCTCAACCGCGCCCGCGACCTTGTCGGCGTGATCGCCGCGGCGCTCGGCGGCGAGGTCGCGGGTGACCCCCGGCGCTGGCGCGACGTCTGCGAGCATCTGGCCGTCGTCTGCGCCGGTCCGACCGCCGACGGCGATCCCACCACCGACGCCGCGCTTGACCGTTTCACGGCGCTGCCGCAGATCGTCGCCGTCATCGCCCGCGGCTCCCGCCGCGCCGTCGGCGTCACCGTGGAGGGGGTGCCGGTCGAGCTCGTCGTCGCTGAGCCGGCCCGCTTTGGCACCGAGCTGATCCGGGCCACCGGATCACCGGCGTACGTGGCCGCGCTGGAGCCGCTCCCGGAAGGCGCGAGCGAACAGGACGTCTACGCGATGCTGAACCTCCCCTGGTGTCCGCCGGAGCTGCGCGAGACGCCGCCCGCCGACCCGCCGCCGGACCTCGTCGAGCTGTCGCAGATCCGCGGCGACCTCCACTGTCACACAACGTGGACCGACGGGCGGGCGACCGTGGAGGAGATGGGCCGGGCGGCCCGGGGGCGGGGCTATGACTACCTGGCGATCTGCGACCACACTCCGGCCGTCGGCGCCGTGCACGGCCTGACGGCGGACGAGGTCCGCCGCCAGGGGGAGGAGATCGCGCAGGCCAACGTGGCGCTCGCGCCCTTCCGGGTGCTGCGCGGGATTGAGTGCGACATCCTGCCTGATGGTCGGCTTGACCTGCCTGACGACGTCCTGGCCGAGCTCGACTGGGTGCAGGCCAGCGTCCACGCCGGGCAGCGCACGCCGCGTCGCGAGCTGACCAAGCGGGTGACGGCCGCCCTGGAGCACCCGGCCGTGTCCTGTCTGAGCCACCCCACCGGCCGCCTCATCGGCCGCCGGCCGGAGAACGCCCTTGACCTCGACGTCGTCTTTGACCTCGCGCGCGCCCGCGGCATCGCGCTGGAGGTCAACGGCCTCCCGGACCGGCTCGACCTCAGCGGCGAGCACGTCCGCGCCGCCCTGCGGGCCGGTATCCGCATCGTGTGCTCGACCGACTCCCACTCGGTGCGGGGCCTCGCGAACATGGAGCTGGCCGTGGGAACCGCCCGCCGGGGTGGCGCGACCACCTCCGACATCGTCAACACCCGGACGCTGGAGCACATCCACGGCGCCGCCGCACCGTGCGGGCGTCAGGCGACGCCCGGGCCGCTGTAGGCGACGGGGACGGTGGTGGTCGCCCTGGCCGCGGCGATCTGCGACAGGAGGGTGGACGGACTGGTGCCGCCGAGCACGGGCAGCCGCGGCAACCGGAAGCGATCCTGCTGGGAGCTGGCCCATCCCGGGTTGACCGTGGTGGCGCCGACGAAGCCGGCGGCGCGGACCGCGGCGGTCACCGTCGCGTTGTAGTGGCCCGACGGATAGCTGAACCAATTCGCCGGAACGCCGTACCGGCTGCGCAGCGTCTGCCGGGCGGTGGCGATCTCGGTGCTGAGCTGGGCGGTGTCCAGCGTGATCAGGTCGGCGTGGCCGGCGCCCTGGGTATCGAGCTCCCATCCGGCGGCGACGAGGCCCCGGATCTGCGCGTCGGTCAGCCCTCCCTCCGCCGGCGGCAAACCGCTGAGCTGGAGGTTCTCGACGCCGACCCAGCCGAGCCGCTTCAGGACCGGCAGCGCGTTGGTGTACTGGGAGGCGTAGCCGTTGTCGAAGCTGAGCACGATCGGCTTGCCGGCACCGAGCGACCCACCCCGCGTCCAATACGCCTGGAGCTGGTTCAGCGTGACCGCGTGCCACCCGGCCGCCTTCAGGGCGTCCATCTGGCTGGTGAACTCGTCGGCCGGCACGTACAGGGCCGGATTGGCCGCGCTCTGGGGCGGCGGGGCGTTGATGACGTGATAGACGAGGATCGGCACCGAGGTGATCACGGCTTGACCCGTGGCGGGCGAGCTCGACGCCGTCGTGGTCACCGTCGCCCGCCGGGCGGATCCGACGGAGCGCTGGGCGGAGCGACCCGGGCCTGAGCCCGGGATGGCAGCGACCACCAGGACGAGGACGACCGTGGCGACCAGCGCCAGCGATCCGAGCGCGGCCAACCGTTCGCGTCTCACGAGCAGCCGGCCCCGCTGCGCGCGCCGGCGGGCCGGCGGTTCGCGGACGCGCCGGCGGGCCGACGGTTCGCGGAAGCTCATTCAGGCGGACGGTACACCCTGGGCCCGGCCCCCAGCGGGCGGGGGGAATCCAACCCCCCGCCCGGGGGGAAACCCCTCCCGGTTCGGTGACATCGGCGGCACGGCAGAGAAGCCTGAGGTGGCGACGAGTTTGCCGATCGGACTCAACCGCCCCACACGACGGCAAGAGAAAGGAGACAAACATGCCTACGACCACCGTCACCGCCGAGGCCGTCGAGAAGACGATCACCGAAGCCCTGCCGCAGTTCGGCGTCGACCCGTCGGAGATCTCCCGGGAGGCGTCGTTCGAGCAGCTCGACGTCGACTCGCTGGACCTCGCCGAGATCTCCCAGATCATCGAAGAGGAGTACGACGTCCAGCTCAAGGGCGACGACGTCAAGACCATCAAGACCGTCGGCGACGCCATCGAACTGGTGGTGAGTCGAGCCGGATGAAACGTCAGGTTGTCGTCACCGGCATCGGCGCCGTCAGCCCGTTGGGAGTCGGCGCCCGGACCCTCTTCGATCGGTGGCGCGCCGGCGCGTCGGGGATCGAGGACGGAGAGGGGGCGGCCGGCGAGTTCGAGCCGGGCGAGCACCTGTCGGTCAAGGAGCTCCGGCGGTCTGACCGGTACAGCCAGCTCGCCATGGTCGCTGGCGATGAGGCCCTGGCCGACGCCGGCTGGGATCGCGACGAGCTGCCCTACGACCCCGCGCAGACGGGGTGCGTCTACGGCACCGGCATCGGCGGCATCGGCACGCTGGAGAACAGCAAGCAGATCCTGCTCGAGCAGGGGGAGCGCAAGGTACCGGCTCTGTCGGTGCCGTTGATGATGAGCAACGCCGCCGCCGGGATGCTGGCGATGCGCTACGGGTTGCTGGGCGACAGCTTCGGCACCGTGTCGGCGTGCTCGGCCAGCGCCCACGCGATCGCCCAGGCAACGCGGATGATCCAGTACGGCGATGCCGACGCGGTCATCACCGGCGGCGCGGAGGCGGCGCTGACGCCGCTGTCGAAGGCGGCGTTCGCCGCGCTCGACGCCGTGTCCAATGTCGGCATCTCGCGTCCGTTCGACGCCCGCCGCGACGGTTTCGTGATGGGCGAGGGCGCGGCGGTGCTCGTGCTCGAGGACGCCGAGAAGGCCGAGGCCCGCGGCGCCCGGGTGCTCGCGACGGTTCGCGGTTTCGGCGCGACCTCCGACGCCCATCACATCACGGCGCCGCACCCCGAGGGTGCCGGCGCGGCCGCCGCCATCACCAAGGCCCTTCGTGACTCCGGCGTGGAGCCGGAGGACATCGACTACATCAATGCCCACGGCACCTCGACACCGCTCAACGACCGCGCCGAGACGAAGGCGATCAAGGCCGCGCTCGGCGACCGGGCAAGCCAGGTGCCGGTGTCCTCGACCAAATCCGCCATCGGCCATCTGCTCGGCGCCGCGGGCGCCGTGGAGGCGACGGCGACGATCCTCGCCCTGCGCGAGCGGATCGCCCCGCCCACACTCGGATGGGAGGAGGAGGAGGAGGGCATGGACCTCGACTACGTGCCCGGCCAGGCCCGCCCGCTCGAGGTCAACCGCGGGCCGGCCGTCGCCCTCAGCAACGCGTTCGGCTTCGGCGGCCACAACGTCGTCCTGTGCCTGGAGGCCTGATGCTCGCAGACAAGAAACTGCTGATCACCGGTGTCATCACGCGCGACTCGATTGCGTGGGAGGCGGCGCGCCAGGCCCAGGAGGCCGGTGCCGAGGTCGTCCTGACCGGCTTCGGCCGGGCACGACGGCTGACCGAGCGGGCGGCCAAGAGCCTGCCCGTGCCCGCCGACGTGCTCGAGCTGGACGTCAACGCGCCGGACGATCTCACGGCCGTCGCCGCCCACCTGCGCGAGCGCTGGGGGCGGGTCGACGGCGTGCTGCATTCGATCGCCTTCGCCCCCGAGGACGGACTGGGGGGACGCTTTCTCCAGACGCCGGCGGAGAGCGCCATCACCGCGTTTCAGACGAGCGCGTTCTCGCTCAAGGCGCTGAGCGTCGCCCTCGCCGACCTGTATCCGGAGACCGGCGCCGGCATCGTCGGCATGGACTTCGACGCATCGGTCGCATGGCCGGCCTACGACTGGATGGGCGTGGCCAAGGCGGCGCTCGAGGCCACCGCCCGGTACCTGGCGCGTGATCTCGGCCCGCGCGGTGTGCGCGTCAACCTGGTGGCCGCGGGTCCCCTCGGGACGCTCGCCGCCCGCGGCATCCCCGGGTTCGACGACCTCGCCGAGATGTGGGCGCACCAGGCGCCCCTGGGCTGGGACGGCGGAGACGCGGGTCCGGTGGCCGGGGCCATCCTGTTCCTGCTCTCAGATCTGGCCCGCGCGATCAGCGGTGAGATCATCCACGTCGACGGCGGCTTTCACGCCATGGGCGCACCCCTCTCCCCGGCGCCGGCGGCACTCGAGGAGGCCCTGGCCTGATGGAGCAGCGTCCGTTCCACCGGTTGGCGATCGTCAACCGGGGGGAAGCCGCCATGCGCGCGATCCGGGCCGTGCGCGAGCTCAACTGGGAGCGGCCGGATCCGATTCGCGTCATCGCGCTCTACACCGACCCGGACCGCCACGCGCTGTTCGTGCGCCAGGCCGACGAGCGGTACTGCCTGGGGCCGGCGACCGACCCGGAGGGACGGCCCGCGGGCTATCTGGACTACGCGGCACTCGAGCGCGGCCTGACCGCGTCCGGCGCGGACGCCGCCTGGGTCGGCTGGGGGTTCGTGGCCGAGCATCCCGGCTTCGCCGAGCTCTGCCGCCGTCTGGGGATGGTGTTCGCGGGTCCGGATCCGGAGGTGATGCGGGCGCTCGGCGACAAGATCGAGGGCAAGCGCCTGGCCGAGCGCGCCGGCGTGCCCGTGGCCGACTGGAGCGGGGGCGCGGTGGACACCGTCCAGGAGGCCATCCGCCAGAGCCAGACGCTCGGATTCCCGCTCATGATCAAGGCGGCCTCCGGGGGCGGCGGTCGTGGGATGCGGCGCGTCGAGCGCCCCGAGGATCTCCCGGCGGCCTTCGAACGCGCCCGCGCCGAGGCCGAGCAGTCGTTCGGCGACTCCCGCGTGCTGATCGAGCAGGTGGTCGGCGCGGCCCGCCACGTCGAGGTCCAGCTGATGGCCGACGGACAGGGGGCGGTGTGGGCGCTCGGTGTGCGCGACTGCAGCTATCAGCGCCGCCATCAGAAGGTCATCGAGGAATCCGCCAGCCCGGCGCTCACCGCCGAGCAGGAGCGCGAGCTATCGGCCTCCGCCGTCCGGCTTGCCCAGCTGGCGGGCTATCGCGGCGCCGCGACCGTCGAGTTTTTGTATGAGCCGACCGAGCGCCGTTTCTCCTTCATGGAGGTCAACACCCGCCTCCAGGTCGAGCATCCCGTGACCGAGATGGTGACCGGCGCCGACCTGGTCAAGCTCCAGCTGCACGTGGCCGCCGGGGGCGCGCTGACCGGTGAGGTGCCGGCGCCGAGCGGGCACGCCATCGAAGCCCGCCTGAACGCCGAGGATCCCGGGCTGGGGTTCACGCCCACGCCGGGGCGCATAGCGCTGCTCCGCCTGCCCGGCGGGCCGGGGGTCCGCGTCGACAGCGGCGTCGCCGAAGGGGACGTGGTGCCGTCGGAGTTCGACTCGATGATCGCCAAGATCATCGCCCACGGCCGCACCCGGCAGGAGGCGATCGCGCGTCTGCGCCGGGCAATCGCCGACACGATGGTCGTGATTGAGGACGGGGCGACCAACCAGGGGTTCCTGCTCGAGCTGCTCGGCCGGCCGGAGCTGGGCTCCGGCGAGGTCGACACCGGGTGGCTGGACCGCCTTCAGGTCGAGGGCGCGGTTCAGTCCAGGCGCCACGCCGACGTCGCCCTGGTACGGGCCGCGATCGAGCTGTGCGACGACGCCACCGCCAAGGAGCGCGGCCGCTTCTACGCGTTCGCGCGCCGCGGGCGGCCGGAGGCGGGGGCCGACGTGCGCCGCGCCGTCGAGCTGCGCTACCGGGGCGCGACGTATCGCTTCGGCGTCTCCCAGACCGGGCCCGGGCACTACCTGCTCGAGGTCGACGGTGCCCGGATCGAGGCCGAGCTGGAGTACATCAGCGAGCACGAGCGCCGGATCGCCTACGGCGGCAACTCGTACCGCACGCTCACGGCACTCCAGGACGCCGATCTGCTCGTCGAGGTCGACGGCGTGCCCCACCGCATCTCGCGCGACGAGGGTGGTCTGATCCGCAGCCCCGGCCCCGGGGTGGTCGTGGCCCTTCCGGTTTCCGCCGGCGATGAGGTGCAGGCCGGCGATGTGGTGGCGGTCACCGAGAGCATGAAGATGGAATCCTCGCTGACCGCGCCCGTCACCGGCCGGGTCCGGGATGTGCTCGTCTCTGCCAACACGCATGTGACCAGCGGTCGGCCGCTGCTCCAGATCGAGCCGCTGGAGGACGCGCAACCGGCGGACGCGGGCGAGCGGCTGAGCTTCGATGGTGACCCGGCAGATTGCGCCGCTGACGGTCCCGGCATCCTCGAGCGCCTGGAATGGCTGATGCGCGGCTACGACGTTCCCGCCGGCGAGGCCCGGCGGCTGCTCGACGCCTTCGCGGACCGGACCGTCGACGCGGATGCCGAGCGGCGCCTGCTCGAGGTCTACGCCGACCTGCGCGCGGTGAGCCGTCCGCACGCCGCCGACGCGACGCACGGCGCCGACGCCCGGAGCAGCCCGGGCCAGCACCTGCAGGCCTTCCTGCGCTCGCTGGACGTCCGCGCCGAGGGGCTGCCGGGACGATTCGAGATCAGCCTGGAGCGGGCGCTCGCCCACTACGGGATCACCAGCCTGGAGCGCACCCCGGCGCTCGAGGCGGCCTGCTATCGCCTGTTCTTATCGCGCCAGCGGTCGCCGGCGGCGAGCGCACCCGTTCGCGTCATCCTGGAGCGACACCTCGAGCACGCTGCGGACGCTGCCGGGGGCGCCGAGTTGCGCGAGGTGCTCGATCGCCTGGAGGCCACGCTGGCGCCGAGCGAGCCCGCTCTGGCGGAGCTGGCACGGGAGGTGCGCTGGCGCTGCTGCGACCAGCCGGCGATCGAAATTGCGCGCGAGGAGGTCTACGCCGAGATCAACGAGCACCTGGCCGCCCTCGCCGCGCTGGCCGCCGGCCGGGACTCCGTCGACCGCGACACCCACGTGCGCGCGCTCGTCGATTGCCCGCAGCCGCTCGAGCCGCTGGTCTTTCGCCTGATCGGCGACGCGTCCGCGACGGTTCGCCAGGCGCTGCTTGAGGCGATGACCCGTCGCTACTACCGCATGTGCCGGCTGGAGGCGATCGAGCACCGGGTGATCGACGGCGTGCCGCTGCTGCTCACGTCCTTCGAGGACGCCGGCATTCGCCGGCACGTCGCGTCCGGGTGCGCCGACGCCGCCGGTCTGCGCGGCGGGCTGAACGCGCTGGCCACGCACGGCCGCCGGATCGCCGACGGTGAGGAGATGGTCGCCGACCTGTTCGTGTGGCGAGCCGACATCGCGCCGGACGACGAGGAGGTGGCTCCCGTCCTGCGGGACCTGCTGGCGACGGCCCAGCCACCGCCGGCGCTCGCCCGCGTCACGTTCGTGGTCGCCGGGCAGGGGACGGTCGATGTGATCACGTTCTCGCGCGGCCGGGACGGCGCCGTGACCGAGAACCGCGACCTGCGGGGTCTGCACCCCATGATCGCCGAGCGAATGGACCTGTGGCGGCTGTCGAACTTCACGCTCGAGCGGACCCCGTCAGACCATGACATCCACCTGTTCCGCGCCGTCGCCCATGACAACCCGCGCGACGAGCGCCTGCTCTCGGTCGCCGAGGTTCGCGACCTGGCCCCGGTGCGCGACGACCAGGGGCGGGTGGTTGCCCTGCCGGAGCTCGAGCGGACCGCGCGCCAGTGCTTTGAGGCGATGCGGACCTTCCAGTCGCGGCGGAGCTCCCGGGAGCGCCTGCACTGGAACCGCGTGCTGCTGTTCGCCTGGCCGTTGGCGGTATTCGATCCGGACGAGGCGCGCCCGGTGATGACGCGGCTGGCGCGGATGTCGGCCGGCCTGGGGCTCGAGCTGGTCCTGCTCCGGGTCCGCGTGGCCGACGGCGCCGGCGGTGAGGAGCGAGAGGTGGTCCTCCGCTTCTTCAACCCGGCGGGCCGTGGGGTCGTCATGCAGGTCGACCCCCTGCCCACCGAGCCGCTCCAACCGCTTGACGAGGGCGCGCAGCGCATCGTCTCCGCGCGGCGGCGCGGGCTGGTGCACCCGGCGGAGATCGTCAAGGTCCTGGCGCCACGGCAGTCGCAGAACGGTGCCGGCATCCCTCCGGGCGAGTTCACCGAGTACGACCTGGACGAGGACGGGCAGCTGGTCGCGGTCCTGCGCCCGGGGGCGATGAACGAGGCGGGCGTCGTGGTGGGGCTCGTGCGCAACTGGACCGAGCGCCATCCGGAGGGCATGCCGCGGGTGGTGCTGCTCGGTGATCCGACGCGCTCCCTGGGCTCGCTCGCGGAGCCGGAGTGCCGGCGGATCATCGCCGCCCTTGATCTCGCCGAGCAGCTGGGGGTGCCGTGCGAGTGGTTCGCGCTCTCCGCCGGCGCCAAGATCGCCATCGACTCCGGCACCGAGAACATGGATTGGGTCGCCGCCGTGCTGCGCCGCATCGTGCGGTTCACCCAGGCGGGCGGTGAGATCAACGTCGTGGTCAGCGGGATCAACGTCGGCGCCCAGCCGTACTGGAATGCCGAGGCGACGATGCTCATGCATACCAAGGGCGTGCTGATCATGACGCCGGAGAGCGCCATGGTCCTGACCGGCAAGCAGGCGCTCGACTATTCGGGCGGGGTGTCGGCGGAGGACAACTTCGGCATCGGCGGCCACGAGCGGATCATGGGGCCCAACGGCCAGGCCCAGTACTGGGCGCCGGACATCGCCGGCGCGTGCGAGACGCTGCTGAGCTACTACGAGCACTCGTATGTGGCCCCGGGCGAGCGCTTCCCCCGGCGTGCTGAGACGATCGACCCGCCGGACCGGGACGTCGGCAGCGCGCCGCACTGGGCGCCCGGATCGGACCTGACCACCGTCGGCGAGATCTTCGCCCAGGACACCAACCCCGGGCGCAAGAAGCCGTTTGACATCCGCGCCGTGATGCGTGCGGTGACCGACGCCGATCACCCGCCGCTCGAGCGTTGGCGCGACATGGCCGAGGCCGAGACCGCCGTCTCCTGGGACGCGCACGTCGGCGGCTGGCCGGTGGCGCTGCTCGGCATCGAGTCCCGGCCGCTTCCGCGCCACGGCCCCGTGCCCGCCGAGGGTCCGGACCAGTGGACGGCGGGTACGCTGTTCCCGCTCGCCTCCAAGAAGATCGCCCGGTCAATCAACGCGGCGTCCGGCCGCCGGCCGCTCGTCATCCTCGCCAACCTGGCCGGCTTCGACGGCTCGCCGGAGTCGATGCGTCGCCTCCAGCTCGAGTACGGCGCCGAGATCGCCCGTGCCGTGGTCAACTTCGACGGCCCCATCGTCTTCTGCGTCATCTCGCGGTTCCACGGCGGCGCGTTCGTCGTGTTCTCCCGGGCGCTGAACGAGAACCTGGAGTCCAGCGCGCTCGAGGGGGCGTACGCGTCGGTGATCGGCGGCGCTCCGGCGGCCGCGGTCGTGTTCGCCCGCGAGGTGGAGCACCGCGCCCGCGCCGACCGGCGGATCGCTGAGCTCGACGAGCGCATCGCCCAAGCCGATGGCGGCGAGACCCGGCAGCTGCGCGCCGAGCGCGACGCCGCCTGGGCGGAGGTCCGCGCCCGGAAGCTGGGGGAGTTCGCCGCCGAGTTCGATGCGATCCACAGCATCGAGCGCGCCGTCGACGTCGGCTCGGTCGACCGGATCATCGCGCCCTCGGCGCTCCGGCCCTACCTGATCGATGCCGTCGAGCGCGGGATGCGCCGGACGCTCGAGCAGCTTCCCGCCGGCCGCAACGGCCGCGTGGACGCCGACGCGGTGGCCACGCCCGTCGGCTGAGCGTCGTCCGCGGCGCCGCTGCGGTCAGGGAACCGGCTGCGCCGGCGGTTGGGCGCCGTTGCCCGCGATGCCGGCTTGGGGCCCGCGGCGGGCGAGGGCGTGCAGCTCGGCATCGAGCAGCGCCGGAAGCTGGTGGACCTCCGGCAGCGCCTGCGGATCGGCGTAGCAGCCGATGAACAGCTGGCTGCTGTAGCGCACCATGCCGATCGCCAGGGAGTGCCGGGCGGCGATGGGGACGACCGAGTAGACCTCCTGCATCTCGCCGTTCAGCACGTGGACGGTGCCGCGGGGGCCGGGCGACTGCGAGATGGTCAGGTTGAAGATGCGGGGCGAGGCGAGGGCCCTGACGACCGGCCCGCGCAGCGGCAGGGGCACGAGTCCGCCGAGGGCGTAGAGCATTTCCGTGCCCTCAGGGCGGCCGCTGGCCTTGAGCGCGTGCATCTCCGCGCGCGTCGCCTCCAGGCGGCCGGCGGGGGACGGGAGGTGCACGGGGAGCTGGACGTAGACCATCGAGATGCGGTTGCCGGGGCCGGTCTCGTCCGCCCTGCGCATGCTGACGGGCACCATCACCTTCAGCGGCGTGCTCGGCGGCTCGCCACGGCGCATGGACAGCGCCCGCAGTGCTCCGGCGACCAGCGCCAGGCCGATCTCGTTGAGCGTGCCGCCGCCCGCGCGGGCCGCGCGCAGATCCGAGCGTGACGCGTGGTAGCCGACGAGCGTCCGGCGCTCGCCGATCGGCGCGTTCAGCGACGAGTCCGGCGCGCGAGGGAGGACGTCGTTCCGCGCGGCCGACAGAAGCCGCCCGGCGTCACGCAGCACGGCGCGGGCGCTCGCCCGGGGACGGGTGGCGCCGCCAACCGCCCCGCGGATCGCGCCGATGCCGGTGCGTCCCAACTGCGCGAGCTCATCGATCGCCCACGCCGCGGCCCCCTGCTCGGAGGTCGTGGCAAACGAGGCCGGGCGCCGGGGCGGCGGCGGGTCGTCGAGCACGAGATTGACGATCTGCAGGGCCGCGATCCCGTCGACGAGCGAGTGATGGATCTTCCCCAGCAGGGCGAACCGGCCGTCCTGAAGACGGGGGATGAAGCACACCTGCCACGGCGGGCGCGCCTGGTCGGTCGGCTCGGAGAGCAGCGCGTCACGGAGCTCTCCCAAGCGGCCGTAGCTGACCACCTCGTCGTCGTCGGCAAGGCCACGCACGTGAGCGGCGAGATCGAAGTTCCGATCCTCGACCCACCGCGGCTCGGAGAGACCGAACGGCGTCCGCTGCAGTCGCCAGCGGCACCAGGGCAGGTCCTCCAGCCGGCCCGCCACGCGCCGGCGCAGCGCCGCCAGGGTGGGGCGAGCGTGGTCGTCGGAGACCGCGAAGACGGCGCTCCAGCCCACGTGCATATGGGCGCCTGAGGACTCGAGCTGCAGGAACGAGGCGTCGAGTGGTGACAGGCGCCGGACGGTCATCGCAGGCGCCCCGGGTGCCTGCCCCGGCGGGTCGTGGCCGCCTCCAGGAGGGCGATCGTGAACCTCACCAATGAAGCGTTCCAAGGGCTGGGC
>DASZMK010000079.1:0-11449 GCA_035551855.1 Solirubrobacteraceae bacterium | reverse complement strand
GTTCTACGGCGGCGACCTCGACCCCACGACCCACCTGCCGCTTGACAACCTCGGTCCCGGCACGGTCCGCGGCGCCTACACCTCCGCCGCGAACATCGGCGTCTACCTGTGGGCGGTCGTCGCCGCCCATGACCTCGGCCTGATCACCCGCCACCGCGCCGACGCGCTGGCCACGGCCACCTTGGAGGAAGTGGCCACCCTCAAGCGCTACGACGGCTTCCTGTACCAGTGGTATGACACGAACAACGGCAATGTCCTGCTGAATCCGGGCCAGGGCGACTGCACGGAGACAACGCCGGCCCAGGACAACTGCTGGTTCGTCTCGGCCGTCGACAACGGCTGGTACGCCTCAGGGCTGATGGAGGCGCGCCAGGCCCTGCCGGAGCTCCGCACGCTGGCCGACGGGCTACTGCGGCCGATGAACTTCTCCATCTTCTACGACAACCGCCCGCAGACGGACTGCAACACCAACGTCTCGCTGCCGGGCAACCCGCCGACCGGCCAGCAGTATGGCGGCTACTACGTCGATCAGGGGCCCGCCGGCTACCACAACGGAGCGCTGTACTCGGACCCGCGGATCTCCATGTACATCGGCATGGGCCTTCACCAGATGCCCGGCGACGTCTGGTGGCGCACCTGGCGGACGCTGCCGCCGAAGCGGTGCGCGACCGACCCGGACTTCTCATGGCAGGGCCAGTGGCCGGTCCCTGGCTACTGGCAGACGTACATCGATCCCCAGTCTCACAAATCCTTCGACGTCTGGGAGGGCCACTACGTCTATCCCGGCACCTCGCTGCGGTTCATTCCGACCTTCGCAGGCGGCATGTTCGAGGGCCTGATGGCCAACCTCGTCGTCCCGGAGACGACCTGGGGGATCCACAGCTTCGGCCTGGCCGACGTGCGCTGGGCGCAGGTGCAGGAAACGTACGCGACCGACGTGCTGCACGACCCGGTGTGGGGCATGTCACCGTCCAGCACCGCCGACGACACCGGCAACTACGGCGGCTTCGGCATGGAGGGACTGGCCTTCCCGGCGGGAGAGGGACTGGCCCAGTGCACGACGTGTGCCACCGAGACCACCGTCAGCCCCCACGCCTCGGCGATCGCTCTCCCCGTCCTGCCGCAGGAGGCCTACGCCAACCTGCAGATGCTGCGCTCGCGCTACCCCGGCATCTACACCTCCGACGGAGGGTTCTACGACGCCGTCAACCCGCAGACCGGCTCCATCGGTCACCGGCGACTGGTGCTCGACCAGTCGATGATCATGGCCGCGATCGACGACGTGCTCAACGGCGACGCACTCGGCCACTACTTCGCCCGCGACCCGGTGTCCTGGGCGGCTCGCACGTATCTGTCGATGGAGCGGATGTCGATCGGTTAGCGGCGGGCTCAGCCCACCCGCGGAGGCTGCGGGGAGGGCGGAGATTGCCTGCGGGCGTACTCGCGAAACTCACGCTCGAAGCGCACCCAATCGAAGGGCGCGACTCCGTCCGGCTCCGGCGGAGGCTGCTCATCGACCGGCTCATCGCCGTCGTCCGGCGGGTCCTCCTGATCGCGGCCGCGGGACAGCCAGGCCGCCAGCGCCGCGACCGAGATCCCTGCCCCATAGACGACGGCGGCCAGGGCGGGGTGGTGGGTGAGCGAGGCCACGCCGCCGACCGCGTAGAGGACGAGCGAGCACACGACGAGGCGGCGGAGCTCTCCCGCCGCCACCGCCCGCCGTGGCGCTCGTGCACAGGCGCTCGCGAAGATGGCCACCACCAGCAGGACGGCGAATCCCAGCTTCCAGGCGACTGTCAGCGGCACGAGCACGCGCTTCCCCATGATGCGGGCGGACAACCGCTAATTCAACCCCGCCGGGCTGGTTTTCCGGGGGCTCAGACCTCCAGGCCGTGGCGCATCGTGTTCTCGCTCATGGCGCGCTGCTCGACGAACTGCAGCAGGTAATCCGGCCCGCCCGCCTTGAGGCCGGTGCCGGACAGCCGGTTGCCGCCGAACGGCTGGCGGCCGACCATCGCACCGGTGATCCCGCGGTTGACGTAGAGGTTGCCGACCGGCGAGCGCTCGCGCACCCGGCGCACCGTCGCCGGGTCACGTGTGAACAGCCCCCCGGTGAGGGCGAAGGCCAGTCCGTCGACGACGTCGCAGGCGTCCTCGACGTTGGCGACGCGCTGGACGGCCAGCACCGGGCCGAAGATCTCCTCGGAGAGCACCGGGGACTCCCGCGGAAGGTCCGATGCCACCGTCGCCGGGCAGAACCAGCCGCCGGACTCGCCATTCGGCGGCGCGGAGGCGACGATCCGTCCCTCCCGCTCGGCGAGCTCCCGGTAGCGCATCACCCGCTCCTGGGCCGATCGCTCGATGACCGGCGGCACATCGGTCCCCAGCACCTCGGCCTGGCCGACGACGAGCGTCTCCACGGCGCCGGCCAGCCGGTCGAGCAGGACATCGGCGATGGCCTCGTCGACGAGGATCCGCGAAGCCGCCGAGCACTTCTGGCCCGCGTAGTTGAACGCGGAGGCGACGATCGCCGGCACGGCCTCGTCCAGGTCGGCGTCGGCGGCGACGATCACGCAGTTCTTGCCGCCCAACTCGGCCACGACCTGCTTGAAGTGCTGCTGGCCGTCGGTCGTCTCGGCGGCGCGCCGGACGATCTCGCGCCCCACGGGCAGCGACCCCGTGAACGCGATGGCGTGGACGTCCGGGTGGCCGACGAGGGAGGCGCCGGCCTCGCCCTCGCCGGGCAGCAGCGAGATCGCCTCAGGCGGCACACCACCGGCGCGCAGCGCCTGCACGAGCTGATGGGCCATCGCCGGAGACTGTTCGGCGGGCTTGAGCACGACCGCATTGCCGGCGGCGAGCGCCGCCGACGTCATCCCGCACGGGATCGCGAGCGGGAAGTTCCAGGGCGAGATGACGGCCACGACGCCCCGGGGCACGTAGTGCAGCTCGTTGCGCTCGCCGGGGACCTGAAGCAGGGGCCGGCCGCGAGCAAGCTCGACCGCCCCCCGCGCGTAGTACTCGAGGAAATCAATCGCCTCGCAGACGTCGGCGTCGGCCTCCGGCCACGGCTTGGCGCACTCGCGCACCTCGAGCGCGGCCAGCTCCAGACGGCGCTCGCGCAGCCAGTCGGCGGCCGCCAGGAGGGCCTGCGCGCGGGCATCGGCGCTCATCGCGCCCCATACGTTCCGGCCGCGGCGGGCCGCGGCCATCGCGGCCTCGATGTCCGCCTGGGTGGTCGCCGCCGCGCGGGCGATGAGACGATCAGGCGCGCCGGGATCCGTCGAGGCCAGGCCCTCCCCGGTGCGGGCATCGCCGGCAATCCAAACGGGAACCGCGAGCGGCAGCATCCGGTCCACGTGTTCCAGGGCATCCGCCAGGCGGGCGCGCACCGGCGCACGGCGCAGCTCAAGGATCGGCTCGTTGGCAAAGGACTTCATGGTCATGACGATAGGCCGAGTGGATGGACGCCGCGCCTAGGGCGCTGCCAGCAGCTGCTCGACCGGCACCCCGCGCGCCTGCTCGGACAGGAACGACTCGTTGCTCGTGTTCTCGAGCAGGCGGCGGACGAGGTAGGCCATCCCGGCAACCAGGTCGCCGACGGGACAGTAGGTGCGGACGCGGAAGCCGCGGGCGGCCAGCGCATGCTGCAGCTCGTCGCCGAGCCCCCGCAGGACCTGGAGCTCGAGCTCCGAATCGGCCCCGCCCACCCTGCCGCCGACCCGGTTGCACGCGATGGCGTGGGCGACCGAGCGCAGGTTGTGGGAGGCGACCGCCACCCGCAGGGCCGGGCGGGCGGCGAGCAGCTCCCGCGTCAGCGCCTCGAAGTTGCGGTCGCATTCGTGCTTGTCCTGAAAGACGGGGACCTCCCAGCCGTGCTGGCGCGCCTGGACGAGCTCGTGATCCCAGTAGGCGCCCTTGACGAGCCGTACGGTCAACGGCGGCCGGCGGGGGGTGGCCCGTGCCCAGGCGATGATCTGCTCCAGCTGCGCCGGCGAGTCGCGGAGGTAGGCCTGGAGCACGAGCCCGGCTGACGGCCCCGCCAGAAACTCCTCCTCGTCGAGCAGATCGAGCACCAGCTCCAGCACTGCCTCCCGGGAATCCAGCGATTCCATGTCGATGTGGAGATGCGCACCGGCCTCCCGCGCCGCTCGCAGGAGCGGGCGCAGGCGCCTGGCAGCGTCGCGCCGGCCGCGCTCCGGGGCGTCCGGGCGCAGGAGCGACGTCAGCGCCGTGACCTTGACGCAGACGCTGGCACGGGGGAGGGCGCCGACGGCGTCGGCCTCGAGGATGTCGCGCCGTGGCCAGGACGGAGTCGCCGCCGACAGCCGCTCGATCGCCTCGGCGCAGCGGCCCGCGTAGCGATCGGCCTCGGCCTCGGTGACCGTCGCCTCACCGAGCAGGTCGACCGAGCTCGCCACACCGTGGTCCCACAGCTTGCGCAGCGTGCCGAGCGCCGCGTCCGGGCCCTCGCCGACGATGAACCGGTGGGCGAGATGTCGGACGCCGCCCGCGGCCGCGGCGCCGAGGGCGGCCCGTCCCGCCTTGGTGTGGGAGATCCGCATGGCGGCGGAGATCGGCGGCGGCGTCTCCGCCACCTCCCCCAGATAGCCGACCAGGTGGCGAGCCAGATCGTCAAGCGATCGGCACGCCGGCACCACGTCGACGAAGCGAAACAGTGCGGCGCGGAGCTCGCGGTCGCCCGAGGCCAGCTCCATGGCGCGGGCGTCCAGGGCCTTCAGCGGCTGACGGGAGGCCGACGGGAACGCCCGTGCCAGCTCCGTACCGATCTGGCGAAGCTCGGTCTCGACGCGGGGGTTCGGGGTGGCCAGGGCGCTCATGGCAGAACTCCAATGGAAGCAGGACGACCCCTTTCGCGACGGCAGAGGATGCGGCGGCCTGTCCTCATCAGAGGACGTTCACCGCCCGGGCGACGACCAGGCCGATCGTCACCAGCGCCGTCAGCGCCTGCGCCGCCATCAGGGACTTGGCCGTCGCCGTCAGCGGCATCGTGTCGGTGGGGCTGAACGCCGTTGCGTTCGTGAACGACGTGTACAGGTAGTCGATCAGGCTCGGCTCCCAATCCGGCGGGGCATGGTGGGGCTCGGTCATCTGGACGAACAGGAAGTCCGGCGGGTCCGGGTCATGGCCGGCGCGCGCCGCCGGTCCGCCGCGGTCCAGCATCCAATACCAGACGCCGAACAGGAGGACGTTCGTCGCCCAGAGCACGATCCCGGAACCGAGCAGCGGCACACCGGTCGCGGTCGTGCCGTTCTTCTGTCTGAGGAGCTCGCTGACGAGCAGGACCAGCGAGACGATGTTGGCCGCGCTCACCAAGCCGATGACGAGCAGCGACAGCCGCCGGCGCAGGGGCGTGTGGCGCAGCCGGGGGTGGGGCGACGCCAGCGCCAGCGCGATCAGCACAACGCCCTCCATTGCGGGCAGAAGCCAGGCGGGGTTCAATACGGCAACCTGGCGCGAGAGCGACAGGTCGAGCACGATCGCCAGCAATATCACCAGCTGTGCGCCCCAGTACGGGTCGAGCCGGGCGAGCCGTTCGAGCAGCTTCTCGCCCCGGATCCGATCGTTGCGCAGCTGATTGGTCACGGTTGGATACTGGCACGAC
The DNA here is from genome assembly GCA_035551855.1 of Solirubrobacteraceae bacterium. Taxonomy (GTDB): domain Bacteria; phylum Actinomycetota; class Thermoleophilia; order Solirubrobacterales; family Solirubrobacteraceae; genus Palsa-465. Next base: position 5,823 of record DASZMK010000079.1, on the reverse strand, counting down.
GCCAGGCGCCACCGAGCACCTCACCGGGCTTCAGGCGTTGCCACGTGGCAGGATCCGACCGCAGGAGGCACGAACATCTTGAGCATGCGCATCTCCCTCATCGCACTGGCACTGGCCGCGGCGCTCGCCGTGACCGGGTGCGGGGGCTCCGGCGCCTCCAGCAGCTCCGGTGGCGCCCAGCCGGCGGCGGCGACGTCCCAGGCCAAGACGAGCACCGCGTCGACCTCGAGCGCCTCGGCACCTCCGTCGTCATCGACGACCTCCACGAGCACGGCCCTCAGCACCTCGACGACATCCGCGGCCGGGGCGGGGAGCGGGGCGGGCGGCGCCAGCCTCGCCGGGGCGGCGGTGTGCCAGGCCTCCGGCCTGGCGCTGACCTACCTCGGCGGCCAGGGGGCGACGGGCCACGGCGAGCTCGGCTTCGCGCTGCGCAACACCGGGCCGAAGAGCTGCAGCACCGGCGGCTATCCGGGGATCCAGTTCCTCGATCGCGCCGGCGGGGCGCTGGCGACGACGCCGAGTCACACGACGTCGGACTTCTTCGGAAACCTGCCCCTGTCGACGCTGACGGTCGCGTCCGGCAACAGCTTCTCGTTCCGGCTGGGGGTGTCGCACGGCGGGGGGAGCGGCGCCGGGTGCGCGACCGCGTACGGTCTCCAGGTGATCCCGCCCAATGACACCGCGACCCTGCGGGTCGACATTCCCGGCGGAGCGTCGGAGTGCGGCGCCACCACCGTCTCGCCGGTGCAGCCCGGCAACACCGCGTTCCGCTGAGCGGGCGCTTGGCTCGCCGGCGGCGTCAGCCGCCGGTGCGGCCCCACTTCCAGGCCGGGCCGTGGGCGAGCATCTCGCTGATGTCGCCCGCCGGGACCGGACGCGAGAAATAGAAGCCCTGGGCGACGTCGCAGCCCAGACGGGACAGCTCGGCGAGCTGCTGCTCTGTCTCGACGCCCTCGCCGACGACGCGCAGCGAGAGCGCCTGCGACATGGCCACGATCGCTTCGGTGATGGCCGTGTCCCGGGGCTCGGTGCCGAGGCCGCCGACGAACGACCGGTCGACCTTGAGCATGTCGAGCGGCAGCCGCGTCAAGTAGGACAGCGAGGAGTACCCGGTGCCGAAGTCGTCGAGCACGAGGCGGACGCCGAGCGCCTTGAGCGCCTGCAGCGATTCGGCGAGCTCGTCGACGTCGCCGGCCAGCACGCTCTCGGTCAGCTCCAGCGCGAGCCGAGACGGCTCCAGGCCGGACACGCGCAACGCGGCGGCGACCGAGTCGGCCAGGCCGCGGTTGGTGACCTGCGCCGCCGACAGGTTGACCGACATAGACACCGCCGACCCCGGGCGCTCCCGGGACCACCGCGCCGCCTGGCGGCATGCGTGCGTCAGGACCCAGCGGCCGATCGGCTCGATCAGTCCGTTCTCCTCGGCCACCGGGATGAAATCGGCCGGTGAAATCCGGCCGCGCTGCGGGTGAACCCACCGGACGAGCGCCTCGACGCCGAGCAGCGACCCGTCCCTCAGGGAGACGAGCGGCTGGTAGTCAAGGATCAGCTCCTGACGTTCGAGCGCCCGCCGCAGGTCGTTCTCGACGCGCAGGCGGGAGATGGCGCGCCCGCGCATGGCCGCGTCGAACAGCTCCCAGCGCGCGCCCCCTCGCTCCTTGGCCCGGTGCATCGCGGCGTCGGCGTCGCGCAGCAGGTCGTCGGCCGGCTCGCCGCCGGCCGTGAGCTCGATCCCGATGCTCGTCGTGACGAAGTGCTCGGTGCCGTCGAGCACGAACGGGTTGGCGAACACGCCGGCGATCCGCTCGGCCATCTCGATCGCCTCACGCTCCCCGGCGATGTCCTCCAGCAGGATCCCGAATTCGTCGCCGCCGAACCGGGCAACCGTGTCGCTGGAGCGGACCGCCTGCTTGAGCCGCGGCGCCGCAGCGGCCAACAGCTTGTCCCCCACCCGGTGGCCGAGGCTGTCGTTGACGAGCTTGAACCGATCGAGGTCGAGCGTGAGGACGGCTGTCAGCGAGTCCGGGTGGCGGCGCAGCCGCTCGGTGGACTGCTGGAGCCGGTCCATGAACAGAACCCGGTTGGGCAGCCCGGTCAGCGCGTCGTGGAGGGCGCGATGCCGGATGTCGTCGTCGGTCACCTGACGCTCGACGACGTCGCCGAGCACGTTGGCCAGGGCCTGGACGAAGTCGATGTCGCCGGAGGCGAACCGGCGCGGGGCGGTGGAGTGCAGGCCGAGCACGCCGTATGGCTCCCGGCGCCCCTGGATGACGACCGTCAGGCCGCTGCGCGCTCCGTGGTCGCTCAGGACCGGCGCCCGGTTGAACCGATCCTCGGCATCCCAGTCAGCGACGACGACCGGCGCCCCGTGCAGGAGCGCATAGCCGGCCTGCGAGGCGCGCCCGGCCGGGACGATCGTCTCCGGACCAACTCCGCGGAGCCCGTGGGTGGCCCGGAACACGAAGGCATCGCTGGCCGGCAGGTGCTCGATCACCGCGGCGATCTCGAGGTGCAGCAACTGGGCGGCGGCGGCCACCGCCTCCTGCATGAGGTCGCTGGGGCTGGCACCTTCGAGCGCGTGCTCGCCCAGCCGGGCGACCGCCGCCTGCTGGGCGGCCCGGAGCTCGAGCTCGGCCTCGGCGGCCTTCTGATCGGTGATGTCCGACATGACGCCGTGCCAGCGGCAGACGCCGTCATCATCCTCCTGGATGAGCGCATCGTCGCGCAGCCACACCGGGTGTCCGTGGCGGTGGATCAGCCGGTACTCCGTCGCGCTGGAGCCGAATACGCCGTCGGCCATGCCGGCCTCCAGCTGCAGGACCCGGCCGGCGTCGTCCGGGTGCAGGCGACGCGCCCACAGGCCCGGGTCGGCGCACCAGTCCTCCGGCGTGAACCCCAGGATCGCCTCGATCTGCGGGCTGACGTAGTGCCACCGCCCGCACTCTCCGGTGTCGGCGGTGTACAGGATGGCCGGAACGCGGCGCAGCAATCCGCCGTAATCCGGGCGTGGCGGCTCGGCGACGCGGATCTCTGCGCCGGGATAGGCGGAAGCGAGCCCGCCGGTGACGCGACGGTCAAACATGTCCAGAACGCCTATCGGCACCCCCGGGCCACCTCGTGTCCGTGTCCTGGGCGGACACACTCCGTAGTTTTTACGGCTCGCATCCGATCTCCGGTCAGGGATCTGACCAGCTGAGGCCGGTGGCGGTCAGACGACGCTGAAGCGCGTCACCTCGCCGTCGGCGTCCTCGCGCACGGACCCCTCTTCGATCAGCAGGTCGAGATGGCCGATCACCTCGGAGATCGTGAGCATCGCCTGGGTGACCGCCACGTTGCCCCACATCCGCGTGGCGAGGTCGTACGCGGTCGCCGGTCCCGGCTCGAGCAGGCCCTGGACCTTGCGCGCCCGCCGCTCATGCATCCGGAAGCGCTCGTCGATCAGGGCGACGTGGTCGGTCACCGGCGGCCCATGACCCCCCAGCACGATCCTGACCGGCATCTCCCGGGTGGCGCGCATCGAGGCGATGTAGTCGAGCAGGGCGTGCGGCCGGCCGGCGCCGGCGGCAGCTTCGTCCAGGGGTCGCGACAGCAGCGGATTGGAGGAGATGTGGGACAGGAGGTGGTCGCCGGCGAGCATGATCCGGCGCTGCTCGTCGACGAAGATCGTGTCCGAGGGGCTGTGGCCGGGGCGGTGGCGCACCCGGAGCGTGCGGTCGCGGAGCGTCAGCGCGTCACCGTCGCGTACCGGCCTGCTCACCGGCCCGCTGGATCCGAATGCCCGGAAGGCCGCGCCGACGGCGCCGAGCGCCGTGGCCAGCTCCGGCGGCACGCCGTGGCGGAGCATGACCTGGATCGAGAACTCGTCGTCGGCGGCGGCGCTGGCGCCGAAGTCCCGCAGGTATCCCTCCAGCAGGTGGAACGCGGCGACGTCGGCCCCGGAACGCCGAGCGAGGATCTCCAGCAGCCCGAGGTGGTCGATGTGCTGGTGGGTGATGACGATCAGGCCAATCTCCTCGACGCTGCGCCCGTGCTCGCCGAGTGCCTGCTCCAGCTCATCCAGCGACTTGCCGGAGTTGGGGCCCGTATCGACGAGCGTCAGCGGATCGTCCTCGATCAGATAGCAATTGACCCGTCCCACGAGGAACGGGGTGGGCAGCGCCATGGCGTGGATCCCGGCGTCGCGGGCGTCGGCGAGGGCGCGGGTCTCCGCTTCCCGCCGGGCGTCTGTGGCGGCGCTCTCGCCCGTGCTCACGAGCGAATCACGCCCAGCACCTCGTCGCGCATGGCCTCCATGTGCTCATGGGACTCCAGTGACTCCAGGCACAGCCGGAGCAGCGGCTCGGTGTTGGACGGGCGCACGTTGAAGTGCCAATCCTCGTAGTCGACCGACAGACCATCCAGCCGGCTCTGCTCGCCGTCGGAGTAGCGCTCGGCCAGCTCCTCGATCTTCGCCGGACCGTCATCGACCTCCGAGTTGATCTCGCCGCTGATGAAGTAGCGCGAGCGGTAGCGCTCCAGCAGCTCGGACATCTTCGCGCCGCGTTGGGAGAGCAGCTCCAGGATCAGGAGCGCCGGCAGCGTTCCGGAGTCGGCGCAGTAGAAGTCGCGGAAGTAGTAGTGGCCGGAGACCTCGCCGCCGAAGATGGCGCCCTCCTCGCGCATCCGAGTCTTGAAGAAGGCATGGCCGACGCGGTTGACCAGCGCCTGGCCGCCATGCTCCTTCGCCGTGTCGGCGACGGCACGGCTGGCCCGGACGTCGTAGAGCACCGTCCGGCTGGGCTGGGCGGAATATTTGTCGAGCAGCGAGGCGGTCAGCAGGGCGGTGAGGAAGTCGCCGTCGACGAATCGGCCCGTCTCGTCGATGAAGAAGCAGCGATCGGCGTCGCCGTCCCAGGCGATCCCCAGGTCCGCCCCGCGGCGCACGACCTCGCTCATGATGAACTCGCGGTTCTCCGGGAGCATTGGGTTGGGCTCGTGATCCGGGAAGTTGCCGTCCGGCGTCCAGTAGGCCTCGCTGAGCTCGAGGCCGAGCTGCTCCAGCAGCGGGCCGACCATTGGACCCGACATCCCGTTGCCGCCGTCGACGACGACCTTCAGCGACTTGACCGCCGAGGCGTCGATGAACTTCAGCGCCGCCTCCTGGAACCCCTCGTAGATCGAGACCTCCTCGACCGAGCCGCCGCCGGGCGCGTCGCCGAGATCCGCGAGGATGCGGTCGCGCACGTCGCCCAGGCCGGCGTCGCCGGACAGCGCCAGCGCGCCCCGGCCGACGAGCTTGGCCCCGGTGTAGGCCTTGGGATTGTGCGAGGCGGTGCACATCAGCCCGCCGTCGAGGTCCCGCGAGCCGACGAGGAAATAGAGCATCTCGGTACCGACCATGCCGGCGTCCAGAACGGTGGCGCCCTCGGCGACCATCCCGTCCCGGTAGGCGGCGGCCATCTCCGGCGCGGTCAGCCGCATGTCCCGGCCCAGCCCCAGCCGCAGGTCGGCCGGGGACTTGTTCTCCTGAGCCGCGATGACGCGAGCGAACGCGCGGCCGATGGCGCGTGCCGTGTCGGTGTCGAGCTCCTCGCCGTACAGGCCACGCACGTCGTAGGCCTTGAATATCTGGGGATGCGCGAGTTCGGTCACCCGCCTGATGATGCCTGATAATGCGCCGCCGTGAGACCGAGCGTCGTGATCCTGTGCGGCGGCCGGGGCACCCGCCTGCAGGAGCGGACCCAGTCGATCGCCAAGCCGATGGTGGAGATCGGCGGTCGCCCCATCCTCTGGCACGTGCTCCAGATCTACCTCGCGCAGGGCTTCGAGGACTTCCTGCTGCTG
>DASZMK010000078.1:0-28519 GCA_035551855.1 Solirubrobacteraceae bacterium | reverse complement strand
AACGGCCTGTTCCTCGGCCTCGGCGCCGTCGCCCTCCTCGTCGGCGCGGTCGGCGTCGCGAACATCATGATCATCTCCGTCCTCGAACGCCGCTCCGAGATCGGCCTGCGCCGCGCCCTCGGCGCCACCAGGAGCCACATCCGCATCCAGTTCCTCTCAGAAGCCGTCCTGCTCGGACTCCTCGGCGGCGCCGTCGGCGTCGCCCTCGGCGCCGCGTCCACAGCCGTCTACGCCCACACCAAACACTGGGCCACCATCATCCCCACCGAAGCCTGGGCCGGCGGCATCGCCGCCTCCCTCATCATCGGCGCCGTCGCCGGCCTCATCCCCGCCCTGCGCGCCGCACGCCTCTCACCCGCCGAAGCCCTGTGGTCCGTCTAGCCCACCGACCCGATGCGCACCACCGACGCCGTCCGGAACACGAAGGCAGCTCCGAAGGCTCACCGAAGATCGAGAAAGCCGGTTGAGCCGACTCGCGCTCGACTGGGATCTGCGGCGGTGTGGCATCGTGGGGTGCATGGCGCCGGACTCCGTGCACATCAGCGAATGGGTCGCTCGACCGGTCGATGAGGTCTACAGCTTCGCCTCGAACCCGGCGAATCTGCCGACATGGGCGCCTGGATTGGGGACCTCAGTCGAGCTCGTGAACGAGCAGTGGATCGCCGAGTCCCCGATGGGGCGGGTCGTCGTGGAGTTCGTGCCGCCCAACGAGTTTGGTGTACTGGATCACCATGTGACGCTGCCTTCGGGGCAGACCGTCTACAACCCGATGAGGGTCATCGCCGATGGCGGCGGTTGCGAGATGGTGTTCACGTTGCGTCGCCGGCCTGGCATGAGCGATGCCGATTTCGCCCGTGACGCGGACGCAGTATCCGCGGACCTTGCGACGCTCAAGCGCTTACTCGAGGACCGGTAGCCGATCCCCTTGCGCAGCGGCTGACGGCGAGGACCGGTAGCCGCGAAATCCCTCTGCGCTGTGAGAACCTGTCGCAGTGGCTCAGCGTCCTGATCGTCGCCCGTTTGGACCAGGGCCGTACGTGCTTGGCGCTCGGATCAAGCCCGATTGCGAGCCGATCCCAGACGGGTATCCGTTTCTGCCGGTGGTGCGCGACCTGCCCCGGTTGCAGACCGTGGAGGCGGTGACGATGATCGCCGGTGAGAACGGATCAGGAAAGTCGACCCTGATCGAGGCTCTCGCGATCGGCGCCGGGTTCGCCGCGCAGGGCGGCAGCTTGTCCGGGGAGCTGGGTCGCCGGTCGGACCGAGCCGACAGAGTTCTCGCCGACGCCATTGACATCGAGACCGGCTCTAATCGCCCGCGAGCCGGGTTCTTTCTGCGCGCCGAGAGCTTCTTCAACGTGGCCGCGATCATCGATGCCAAGGAGTTGGGCGAGATCTACGGCGGACAGGCTCTGCACGCCCAGTCACACGGCGAGTCGTTCCTGGCGCTGGCAGCCAACCGATTCGGAGGCGATGGGCTCTTCATCCTCGATGAGCCCGAGGCCGCCCTGTCGGTCACGAGCCAGCTTGCGTTCATCAATCTGATGCGGCGCTCCATTGCAGCCGGCTCCCAATTCATCCTCGCCACGCACTCACCGATCCTGCTCAGCTACCCGGACGCCGTCATCTACGAGGCCGCCGAAACCGGGCTGTCGGCCGTCGAGGCTGACGACACCGACGCCGTGCGCCTGACTCGCAGCTTTCTGGCCGCGCCGGAGCGGTTCCTTCGGCATCTCGCTGCCGACGATCACGGGTAGCCGATCGCGCTGGCCAGATCCGGCACAGCATGGCACGGCGCCGTGGATCTTCGCCTGCGACGACCGTCGACAACGCCGACAGCCGCGCCTCGCGCGAGTCAGGGTTGAGCTCGATCTTGAGCTGCACAGGAGCAATGGACTTGGCTCAATGAGACCCCGGGAAGGGGAATTTGAAGACTTGCGCCTCGCCGCGAAGGCCGCGGACCGCGGGAAAGTCGCCAAACAGCAGTGGCCTGCCTTCGAGAAGCGATTGAGGGGGTTGGGCTACACCCCGGTCGCGATCGCGCACGCGTTCAGCGCTCTGAGCGGCCCCGGAAGTGTGGCCGAGGCACTAGAGGTGCTTCGGCCTCAGGTCGGCAGCAGGATGGAGAAGCCGGCGAACTGAACCTCACGGACCTCGCGTCCGAGGCAATCGCGGGCGGAAGTGCTGGGGGCTTGCCCGGCGCGCACCGTGTCGAACGCCTCCGCGACGGGGGGTAGGAACCCGGGCTCGACGGCGACGCGGCCGAAGTGATGGACCAGCACGGACCGCAACCCGGGCGCAAGGTCCGCCAGGCGCCGGGTTGATGCGGCAAATGCTTCGAGATCGGAGTCCGGGAGCTGGGCATAGATGGGGCCGGTGTTGATCGTGTCAGACGCGAAGAGAAGTCCGTCGCGCTCGTCCAGCAGGCAGATGCTGTCAGGCGAGTGGCCTGGCGTGTGGAGCACGGTCAGCACCCGGCCACCGAGGTCAACCTTGTCGCCGTCGCGCAGCGTGCTCGTTGCGAGGCTGGATGGGACGCGCCAAGTTGAGCCGTTGAACTCCTCGGGCAGCGGCCGAGGCTCGCTGTCTGGGGAGAGCAGATGGAAGAGCGCGTGGTCAGTGCGGCGATAGTCGTCGGCAGCAGCGAGCAGCCGGCGCGTGTAGCGCAGGTAGTCCGCAAGGAGTTCGGGCGAGACCCCCTGTTCGAGTGCGGGCGCTCCCAGCTCGTGGATGGTGATCTCCTCGAACTCATGGTTACCGCCGATGTGGTCGAAGTGGGCGTGGGTGTTGAGCACGCTCACCGGTCGGTCGGTTAGCCGCTCGGCGACGGGTCGGATGGGGGCGATCCCGAGGCCTGTGTCGAGCAGCACCGCGCGGTCCTGACCGGCTATCAGCCAGGTGTTGACGTGGCTGGGCTCGGCCACGAGCCACACGCCTGAGTACAGCTCGCGTGTCTGAAACCAGCTCATGCGCCCGCGCCGTCGGTCACTGTCTCAGTCCGCACCGCAAGCTCCCGCCGTCGTAGCGCGTAGTACGCGCCGCCGGCAACGATCATCCCAACCGGGATGCTGAGATCAGCCCCGCCGAGCAAATGAGTGGACAGCGGGCTGTGCCATTTCGCCGCGTTGGTCGTGAAGAAGGTGGCCACCGCACCGAGCAGGAAGCTGGCGAACCCGGCGCGGTTGACGCCCGCGGCGAACCAGTAGCGACCGCCCTCTCTCGCCAGCAGATCGCTGGTGGAGTATTGGAAGCGGCGCAGCAGGCCGTCAACGAGGAACACCGCACACCACGGCGCGAGCCAGATGATCATGAGCGAGAGGAACTCGGTGAACACGGTGGTGAAGTCATAGAAGAAGATCGCGTAGACCGAGGCGGCGGAGGCGATCACGCAGTCGATGATGATGGTCTTCCAGCGCGGCAGCCTGATCCCGAGCGCGAGCAGCGTCAGGCCGGAGGTGTAGGTGTTGAGGAAGTTGTTGGTGACCGAGCCGCCGATCACGACGATGAGAAACGGCGCGAAGTACCACGACGCGAGCAACGGCTTGAGGCCCCCGACCGGGTCCGTCAGGTTGGCCACGCTGGCGGCCAGCACCCCCACGATTGAGATCGCGATGGCGGGGATGAGGTTGCCGAGGATCGTCCAGCCGACGATCGAGCGCGCCGACGTCGCACGGGGTAGATAGCGGCTGTAGTCGGCGGGATAGTTCGACAGCGAGAGCGGCAACGCCGCGACGATGATCGTCCCGAGGCAGAAGGTGGCGAGCTTGGTCGAAGCCGCCAACTGTGTGGGGGCGTAGTGCACGTGGCCCTTGATGGCCACCTGGATGGCCACGCCGATCATGATCGCCCCAAGAAGGAAGGAGAAGATCTTCTGGAGGAACATGATCGTCGCGTGCCCCAGCACCGCAGCGCCATAGGTGATCGCAACCAGCACGGCGAGCAGGACCACCTTCACGCCTGTGCCCACGTGGATCCCGATCTCGCCGGCGAGCGAGAACGCGGCGTACGCGCTCAGGACGAGGAACACCGCTTGCCAGCCGACCACCGACAGCCACGCGAACGCGGTCGGTACGAGATTGCCGCGCAGGCCGAACGCAGCTCGTGACACGACCATCGTTGCCGTCCCGGCGCGCGGTCCGGCTATCCCCCCAAGTCCCACCACGACGAAGAGCAGGTTGCCCAGCACGATCGCACCAACGGCCGCCCAGAACCCGAGGCCGAGCCCGACCAGCGCGGCGCCGACGATGATGTAGGTCAGGCTGACATTGCCGCCGAGCCACACCCAGAGCAGATCCCGCGCGCGGCCGTTGCGCTCATGGTCCGGGATCGCGTCGATGCCGTGCTGCTCGATCCGCCACAGTTCGTTGCCGGCCTCGTCCGACCGCCCCGATAGGTCCGGGGCCGGGGTCCGCACGCCGCTGGCGGGCTGTCCTCCACTCATGCCATCTCTCTCCTCGTTGCTCAGTGCTAGGACTGCGGAACCTACAGCAGACTTGTAGCTATGGCAAGTCATCTCTCACGTGTACTTGTACCTTCTGGCTCGCGCCGGGTTAGGCCCGCGCCACGCCGTGCCTGTACTAGATTTGCGCACAGCCATGACGCAGGTCGACCGACTGGAGCCCCTCACCATCAGTGCGGTGGCCGACGCCGTGGGCGTCAGCGCGCAGACGCTTCGCCTCTGGGAAGCACAGGGACTGCTGGAGCCGGACCGCACGGCGGGCGGCCAGCGACGCTACTCAACCCGACAGGTCGCGCGGGCCCACCAGATCGCTGACATGCGGCGGCGCTACGGCTGGAATACGGCCGCAATCCGAACGTCGCTGGCCGCCGACCCCGCATCCGCCAAACTCGCCCGGAAGGGCAACCGCTTCCGCCGTGCACGCCGCGAGCGCGGCCTCACACTAAGGGACGCGGCCGCCCGCATCGGCATCTCGCCCGCCTACCTCTCGGCGCTCGAACGTGGAGAAGGCGAGCCCTCGAGCCACATCATCGCGCGCATCGCCGACGCCTACCTGATCCCGATGAGCGGGTTCGCGGAGTTCTCGGCCCGCGGCTCCGTCGTCGTCCGCGCCGATGAACGCGCGCGCGGCGTGCTCGACGGTGGTGTCACCTGGGAGGAGCTCGCTCTGCCCGGCCACGCGCTCGAGCCCGCGCTGCTGATCGTACCTCCCGGGCAGGGAAGCGGTGGCCCCTACTCGCGCCCCGGGGAAACATTCGCATTTGTGCTCGAAGGCGGGCTCGAGTTCACGTTGGAGCACGGGACGCTCGAGATCAGACCGGGCGACTCGATCACCCTCGACCCGCGGACCATCTTCGCCTGGGAGAACCGAGGTGAAACTCAGGCCAGAGCCATTTGGGTCGAGCAGCTCCAGCCAGACGCTTGGACGGCGTCGCCCGCGGCGACCCAGGCTGTGCGCCGGGCGCGGCGAGACGACCCGCCCGGTCCGTGATCGCCCCGAGGCGGGAACCGCTGGCACGCCGGCTGTCCTTCGACCGCCACCACTGGCGACCCGGGGACGGGCGCGCCATCGCGCACCGATGCTCGGGTCCAGCTTGCTGGTCAGCTGAGGAGTGCCGCCGAGCGCTTCGACACGGTCGCTGAGTCCAGCCGGGCGCGACCCGTGCGCCCCGGTCAGCACCAACCGGTTCCGTCGTCGCGGACGGCTAGCCGCTCCCGGGTCGGATGGTGAGCTGGCCATCGGCTTCGGCCCGGTGTAGATGAACGATGCGCTGTCCTCCGGCGATCGGAGCCTTCCAGGGGGCATCATCGACATCGAGAGGGCGCTGGGTGCAGCCCAGTAGCGCCCGTACGAGCGCAAGCGCCTGCATCACCGGCTGCGGTGGCGAGGTATACGAGCACCCGGTATGACCGACCAGCCGGTGATCGCACTGGTCGTCGACTTCGACGATGAAGAGGCTGTCCTGGGCCATGGCGGATCGTGCGTTGGGATGATGACAGCGCGCGTGGTGCCGAGGTTCTGACGCGCTGACGTCAGCATCCAGTGTGGCGCGCTTGCAGCCCGACGCGGCGATGGGTCCGGGGGTCGTCTCGACCGTGGAGCGGTGCCTTGCGGAACGCGGTGGAAGGTTCTGTTCGACCGAGGAGCTTTATTGTGGTGTGATGTCTGGATTCGTGGGCGGCGGGATCCGGCGCTCGATGCTTGCGATTGGGGTGGTGCTGGCACTGGGATGGTGGGGGCCGGGCGCGAAGTCGCAAGCGGCGCCCGGCAGGACGGTGGTCGTCCCGCGCGTGGCTGGGGGCATGCTGGCTGCATATGACCGGCTGCATGCGGCGGGGTTGCGCGTGAGGGTTCCACGCGGGCTGGTGTTCGATTCGCTCGCGCCGCCGGCTGTGGCGCGGACGGTCCCGGGCGGTGGCAGGCGAATCCGGCAAGGTTCTGTGGTGACGATGATCCTGTCGCGTGCCGGTGACAGGGCTTTGGCCCGGATGAGACATTCGCGAAGTTATGCCGTCCCGAAGTTCGCGGGCGGCCGTGCGAGCACGGCGTACGGCTGGGCGAGGAGAGAAAAGTTGGTCTTCAGGGCGTATCTGGCGCCGTTGAAGGGTGGCGGGGGAAGAGGTCTGTTGGCCAATTATCGAGTTACGCGGCAGCGGCCGACCGGCGGGCGGCTCGCGCTGGGGCGATGGAAGAGAACCCGTGGAGGTACAAGCGGCGGCTTCCGGTTGACGCCGCTCACGGTCTGGGCTGCGCCGTCGCCGCCGGCCGTGGAGACGGGGCATGCGAGCGCAGTCGGTCAGACGACCGCCACCATTTCCGGAACTGTGAACTCAGACGGACTGGCGACGAAGTACTACTTCAGCTACGGCCTGACTCGCTCCTACGGCACTCAGACCCGGGCGAAGCACACCGGCTGGGGTGACTCAGGTGTCGCGGCGCGGGCCGTGCTTGGCGGACTCCGTTCGGCCGCGGTGTACCACTACAGGCTCGTGGCGACCAGCAGTGCTGGGACGACATACGGCGCCGACGCTGTGTTCACCACGAGCGGCTACTACCAGAACCCGGTCGCCACGGCCGCTGCCTTCCCCGACCCGTTCGTGCTCGACAACGCAGGCCGGCATTCCGACTACTGGGCTTTCGGCACCGGCAGCCTGTTTCCGGTGCTCCACTCGACCGACCTCGTGGACTGGAGTCCGCAGGGCACGGCGATGACGACACGCCCGGGGTGGGTGGTCAGCTCTGGCGATTGGCACCCGTGGAGTCCGAGCGTCGTCGCGAGCAGCCGGTCCTGTCCTGGCACCACGTCGACCGGCTGTTACGTCATGTACTACATCGGGTTGAGCGCGCAGCTGAACCTCAACTGCGTTGGCGTAGCGACATCGGCAGCGCCGGGTGGACCGTATACCGATCAGGGACCGCTTGAGCTTGTGAACTCCGATGGGTCAACGAGTGCGAGCGCAGCGAGCCCCGGCGCCATCCCGCCCGGGTGTGGTGACACGGCAGGCCAGGGCAACATCGACCCGTCGCCCTTCATCGACTCCTCCGGCCAGGCATACCTGTATGTCTCTACCGACTCCTCGTGCAGCAGCGGCTCATGCGTCGTCACGCCGACCATCTCGGTGATCCCTCTGGCGTCGGATCTGCTGCACGCGGCCGGCGCCCGGACCGGGCTGTTCTCGGGCGACGCTGGCACCTGGGAGGCGTCCGGAGGCCAGGCTCCGACCGTCGAGGGACCGTCGATGGAACTGCACAATGGCACCTACTACCTGTTCTACTCAGGCGGCAGCTGGCAGGGTCCCTACGGCATGGGCTACGCAACTGCCGCGAGCCCGACGGGCCCGTTTACGAAGTCGCCGACAAACCCAATCCTCGCTCAGTCCGCGACGGTCCTCAGTCCCGGCGGTGGCGACGCTCTGGTGACCGGACCACACGGCGGCCTGTGGATGGTCTACGCGGGGCGTGACTCCGCTTACTCCGCACCGCGGACGCTACGACTCGACTCGTTCACCTGGTCGGCTCCGGCGTTCGCCGGCTCACCGGACGTGCCGACAATCCGCGGCCCCACCACGGCGCCCCAAGCCACACAGCCCTAGGTTCGCTCAACTCAAGATAGAGCGCCAGATCGTGGCGCACACGCTTCGCCTGCTCCGTGACTCGCCGGGGCTCTGGCGAAGCCGGTCCTCGATTGATTGATCGGACACGACGCGGGTAGATACAGCCCGTGGGCCTCCTCGTCTATCTCGTAATCCTCTTCTTCGTCGGCCTGTTGGTCGGCGCGCTGGCGCGATTGCTCTTGCCCGGGCCTGACCCCATGGGCCTGGGCATGACTGCGGTCGTGGGCCTTGTCGGGACTTTCAGCGCCGGACTGTTCTCATGGTACGTGCTCCATCGGCATGGAGCCGGATTGCTTCTCTCTGTGCTGTTCTCGATGTTGATCGTGTGGCTTTACCGCCGACACCGAGGCGGGAGCTCCGCCCGCGGGATTGGCCCCCGGCGGCGGGGACGCTCGTCATAGTGGACGGGCGTCAGATGTTCCCGATCCCGAGCACCCCCTGGTAAGAGCAAACGCCCTGCGTCGATTACCGACGACGAGGGTGAACCTCCGGGGAACGCCGGGCAGCGTGATCTGCACGCGTACTCATTATCCAAACGCGGGCGGCGGAGGTGGACCGTCGGCTGTCTCGGTTCGACGACGCGCTGGCCACCGTCCGCGTGTGAGTTGCGTTCGGCGCGGCGATCCGTCATGGTGGGCGTGTGAGCTGGTCAGCCCGGGGCGTGCTGGTTGCCGGTGTGGCGTTTTGCGCCGTGGGCGTGCTGTTGCCGTCCTCGACCGGAGCGGTGGCGTCAGGACGTACCACGGATGCCGCGCTGCAGCGCGGGCTCGAGCGCCTCGTCGCCGCACCGGGTGGCCCCGTCGGCGCGGTCGCGACGCTGTACAGCCATGGTCACACCACCGTGCTTCGAGCCGGGCGTGCCGACGTCGCGCGGCCGGGGGCACCCCGGTCCAGCGACCACATGCGGATTGCGAGCATCGCCAAGGCGTTCAGCGGCGCCGTCGCGTTGCACCTGGTGCAGGAGGGCGTTCTGGGGCTCGACGACACGATCGGGCAGCGCCTGCCCGGAGTGCTGCCGGCCACGTGGTCGACGATCACGGTTCGCGAGATGCTCAACCACACGAGCGGCCTCCCTGACTACACCAAGTCGGTCGGGTTCCGCAAGCAGGCGACGACGGATCCGCATGGGTATGTCTCGCCGACCACGATCATCGACTGGGTCCGGTCGGATGCACCGGTCTTCACGCCCGGCTCGCGCTACGAGTACTCAAACACCGACAACATCGTTGTCGCGCTCATCGCCGCGCGGGTCGCGCGCCGACCCTACGCCCGGCTCCTCTCGAGCCTCATCTTCCGTCAGGCACGCCTGAGCCAGACGAGCTTCCCGTCGCGGAGGATCTCGCTGCCGGCTCCGGTCCTGCACGGCTATGCGGTCGAGCCGGGCAAGCCACCCCAGGACGTCACCACGCTACTGAGCCCGAGCGGCGCCTGGGCATCCGGCGCCATCGTCTCGACGCCGGCCGACCTGGGCACGTTCATCCGCGCTGACCTCGGCGATCGGTTCTTCGGCCGGGCGCAGCAACGCGAGCAGATGCACTTCGTCCCGGGGGCGTCGAGTCCGGCCGGTCCCGGCACCAACTCGGCCGGCCTGGCCCTCTTTCGCTACCAAACGAAGTGTGGCGCCGTCTACGGCCACACCGGCAACTTCCCGGGATACGTGCAGTGGGCGGCGGCGACAGCCGATGGCCGCCGCTCGGTGACGACGTCGCTGAACATCGCGGCACCGACCGGAGCGCTCCTGGCGCAGTTGCGGTCGTGGCAGGCAGCGGCCGTGTGCGCGCTGCTGGGCAGGTAAGGCCCGTCGCCGACGCCTGGCGACGCTATCGCGCCTCGGTCGCGTCTGCTGCTCAAGTGGCTCGACGACGAGAGCGCCATGATCTCCACCGGCCGGCGCCCAGACAAACGTCCGATTCTCGCGCTGCAACCGCATGGCCAGTCATCCCACAGCCGATTCTCCTCCCCGGCGGGCTGTGTTGCCTAAAAACCTACGGACGAGACGACAGGTACGAGGAATTGACCGCAGCGGCGCCGTTGGGGTATCGTCGGCTCGATCGGTCATCGGCCGTCGACCAGACGCGCCGGTGTCCGTGACGGGGGCCACGTGACTACCGAACTGCTCACGGTGCTATTCACCGACGTCGTCGCCTCGACGGAGCTTCACATCGCCCGGGGTGACGTGGCGGCCAAGGCGATCCTCGGCCGCTGCGAGGAGGTCGTCCACGCGTGCGTCGGCGAATACGGCGGGCGGGTCGTCAAGGGGACGGGCGACGGGCAACTCGTCACGTTCACCTCCCCCCGGCAGGCGGTTCAGTGCGCCCTGGCGATCATGCGTGCGATGGCGCAGGGCGGCGAGCGGGAGCGCGGAAACCCCGTGCGCCTGCGGGCGGGCCTGCACGCCGGCGAGGTGACGGTCGCCGGGGGCGACATCCACGGCTCCGCGGTGGCGGCCGCAGCCCGGATCTGCGCCAGAGCCCAGGGCGGGGAAGTGCTCGTCTCCGATGTCGTACGCCAGCTGTGCGGCGCGCTGGGACCGGACGCCGCCTTCAGCGACCGCGGGCCGTTCTCGCTGAAGGGGTTTCCCGAACGCTGGCGGCTGTTCAGCGTCACGCCGGCTGCCGTCGCCCGTTCCTGGCGGATGGGTCGGACGCCGTTCGTGGGCCGCGAACGGCCCCGGGCACTGCTCCGAGAGCGCCTGGACGCCGTGATGGGCGGAACCGGTGCGTTGGTCATGATCGGCGGCGAGCCCGGCATTGGGAAGTCACGATTGTGCGAGGTGGTGGCCGCCGAGGCGCGCGACCGGGGACTGGGCGTGTACACCGGCCACTGTTATGAGACCGAGGGCGATCTCCCGTACATGCCGTGGGTGGAGATGCTCGAGGAGTCCGCCCGCGCCTTCGAGCCGGCCGAGCTGCTCGAGATCCTCGGCGAGCACGCCCCCACCCTGGCGCAGATGGCGCCTGAACTGCGGCGCCTGGTTCCCGGGATCCCGCCGCCCCCGGAGCTACCCGCCGACCAGCAGCGCTGGCACCTGCTCAACAGCCTTCGCGACTTCTTTGGGAGAGTGACCAGAACCCGCCGGCCGTTGCTGCTGATCCTCGAGGACCTGCACTGGGCCGACGAGTCCACCTTGCACCTCCTCGAGCAGCTGGTGACCTGGCTCACCGGCCTGCCGATGCTCGTCCTGGGCACCTATCGTGATCTGGAGTCGGAGATCTCGGCGCGCTTCTCGCAGTCCCTGGCGGCCTTCGTGCGTCGGCCCGAGGCGGCCATGATCGGCCTCTCACCGCATAGCGAGTCCGAGGTGGAGGGCATGCTTCTGGCACTGAGCGGCCATCCTCCCCCGCCGGGCGTCGTCGGGGCGATCTATGCCGAAAGCGACGGCAACGCCCTGTTCGTCGAAGAGGTCTTTCGGCACCTGGCGGAATCCGGGAAGCTGCTGGACGCGCGCGGCGCGTTCCGGTCAGACGTTCGCATCGACGAGTTGGACGTACCCGCGAGTCTGCGGCTGCTCATCGACAGGCGCCTGGCACGTCTCGGGGAGGGCACACGCCGGATGCTCGGTCTCGCGGCGATCATTGGGCGGTACTTCGCCTACGACGTGGTGCAGGCGGTCGGAGTGCTCGAGCCCGTCGAGCTGCTCGACGCAATCGAGGCGGCCGAGCGCGCCCGGGTGATCGTTGACGCGGCCGAGCGCGGGCCGGCCGGCTACCGCTTCGGCCATGAGCTCTTCCGGCAGACCCTGCTCGCCGGGCTCTCGACGCCCCGGCGCCAGCGCTACCACCTGCAGGTCGCCGACGCACTGGAGCGCCTGCGCAGTGACGCCGCGGAGCTGGCGGCAGCGGAGATCGCCCGGCATCTCCTGCAGTCCGGCGCCGCCGACCCAGAGCGCACGGCGCGGCATCTGGCGCTGGCCGGCGACCGAGCCCAGGCCGCCGCGGCCTTCGAGGAGGCGCTGCGCAGCTACGAGCTGGCGCTCTCGCTGTCCTCCGTCCCCGACCGGGCGCGGGCCGACCTGCTGCTGGCGCTGGCTCGAGCTCGCGAAAGCCTGGGGCAGTGGGAGGAGGCGGTGGCGGCCTGGCGCGAGGCGCTGACGTTGCTCGAGGACATGGGGGACGCAAACCGGGCAGCGCAGCTGTGCTGGGACATGGTCGCGCACCTCCAGTGGGCCTACCGCTTCGACGACGCGCTGGACATCGCGCAGCGAGGGCTTCTGGGCGCCGGCGACGGCCCTGAGCGCGCGCCCCTGCTCGCCATCGCCGCGCTCGCCCTCGTCTGCCTGGGCCGATACGAGGAGGCGGCGGCACGCATGCGCGAGGGAACCGCGCTCGCCGAGGACGGCGACGATCCGCGCGCGCTCGCCCAGGTGCTGGAGTGCGAGGCCAGCTACGCGACGCTGCTGATGAAGCTGCCCCGGACGACCGACCGCGCGCGCCGCGCCGTCGAGCTGCTGCGCCGGCAGGACCGACCCTGGCATCTCGTCACCGGTCTGGCCTACCTCGACACCGGGCTGGCCCTGCAGGGCGTGTTCGGCGAAGCGCAGCAAACGTTTGCCGAGCTCGAGCCGATCGCCGAACGCGCCGGCCATCTCGCCGCCGCCGGGGTGGGCCGCCGCAACCAGTTCGTGGTCAAGGTTGCGGTCGAGGCGGATCTCGACGATCTGGCGGGGTGGACGCGGGTCCCGCTCACCGGCGCGCGGACCACCGACAGTGTCGCCTGGCAGGCCTATGCCCTCACCCTGGACGGGGTGGTGCTGTTCTGGCGCGGCGACTGGGACAAGGCGCGGATGCAGATGGAGGAGGGGATTCGCCTCGCCGGCTCCTACTGGGCGCCGGCCCAGCACGGCGTGCTGCTCGTGCTCGATGCCTATTGGCGCAAGGGCAGTGCGGTCCGTGCGCGGTTGGACAAGCTCGCGCGGGCACTCCCGCGTCAGGGGCGCGACAACCTGCTGCCGTTCTGGAACCTGGGAGTGATGGCCGCCGAGGCGGCCGGCGTGCTCGCTGACGCTGAGCTGTCGCGCCGACTGTTCCCGCTGGTGCTCGAGGCGCTGGCGCAGGGGTCGATCGTGCGCCAGCCGGACGGCCGGCTGGTTGAGACCAGCGCGGCGGTGGCCGCCGCGGCCGCGGGGCTTGCGGATGTCGCCGAGGAGCATTTCGAGATCGCGCTCAAGCAGGCGGCTGAGCTACCTCACCGGATGGAGACGCCACACGTTCGCCACCTGTATGCCCGGTACCTGCTCCGGCGAGACGGAACCGGCGACGCCGAGCGGGCGCGCCGGCTGCTCGTGGACGCGCTCGAGGGCTACGCCCGGATAGGGATGCCTCGACACGAAGCACTCGTGCGCAATCTGATCGAAGGACCGCCCATCACCGTCGCCGCAGGTTGAACGCCGATACCGCCGACCGCCAGGAGAGAACGCCGATGAGCACCAGCACAGTCGCTGCCGCGAAGCCAAGTGCGAGCACCGCGCGTCGCCGCACGGGACCGATGGCGGCCGGGCCCTCGCCGCTCGAGCGCCTGAAGGCGCGGGTCGAGGGTCGCGGCGCGGCACCCGCGGTGACGTTCGCGGTGACCGATGTCGACGGGGTCACGACCGTCCTGGGAGACGGTGAAGCCGTGCTCAGGATCTTCATCGCGACGGAGCCCGGACGGGCAGCAGTGTGCTCGCTGAGCGAGCTGGCGATCGCCGATGCCTACATCAACGAGGACATCGACATCGAGGGGAGCCTGCTGGACGCGATGAAGCTGCGCGAGCTGCTGACGAACTGGAGCCCCACGGTGCGCGTCTGGTCCCAGCTCAAGCCCGTGCTCGTTGGGCGGCGGCGCTGCAATCCCGGGTGGATCGCCAAGCACTACGACGCCGACAACGTCCAGTTCATCGCCATGGATGCCGACCATCGGATCTACACCCCGGGCCTGTACGCGTCCGACGATGACACCCTCGAGGACGGCGCCGAGCGCCGGCTCGCGATGATCTACGACACGCTGGGGCTGGCGGCGGGCGAGACCCTCCTCGATGTCGGATGCGGCTGGGGCGGGCTCATGCGCCATTGCGCCCGGCGCGGCGTGCGGCCGACCGGCATCTCGCTCTCGCGCCATCAGGTCGAGTTCGCTCGCCGGCGGTTCGCCGAGGAGGGTTTGACGGCGACGGTCCTCTATCAGGACTTCTTCTCGTTCGAGCCGCACCAGCGGTTCGACGCGATCACGGTCATGGGAGTGCTGGAGGACATCTCTGACTACCGGATCGTCATGCGCCGTCTCGCTGACTGGATCAAGCCGGGAGGCCGGGTGTACCTGGACTTTGCGGCGGCGTACCGCCGCCTGGGGATCTCGCCGTTCGTGACCCGGTACGTGTGGCCGGGGAAGTTCCGGATGGTCTACATGCCGCAGCTGATCGGCGCCATCAATCGGTCGTCGTTCGACATCGTCGAGCTGCGCAATGATCGCCACAACTACCACCTGTGGACGCGCAAGGGATACGAACGCACCACCGAGCGCCATCGGGAGGTCCTGGCGGCGTCCGATGAGCGCATGTGGCGGACTCTGCGGATGCTGTACGCCGGATGCGCCCACATCTTCGGCCCCACCTCTACCCGGGCGACGGCCTACCGCATGCTGCTGCAGGCACAGAGCGCCCCGCCCGGTCTGCTCACCGTCTCAAGCCAGCCGGCCGAGCGCCCGCCGGCAGAGATCTGAGGCGCCCTCACAGCCCGTGATTGGGCCATTCAGGCTCAGGGTCGCCGGCCTTGAAGGCGGCGGCGCCGATCACATGCGAATCGCGCCGCATGAACGAGGAGATGATCGCCTCTGCCTCCAGACGCAGCCGCTCCTCCAACGTGCGGCCGACTCCGCGCATGACCGACTCCTTGTCGGTCCGGATCGCCCCCTGCGGCAACTGCGCGATCCTGTGCGCCAACGCCAGGGCATGCTCGAGCGCCTGCCCCCGGGGAACGACCTCGTTGACCAATCCGATGCGCTCAGCCTCCGCGCAGTCGATCCGGCGACCGGTGATGATCAGCTCCATCGCCTTCGCGAACCCGACCACCAGTGGCAAACGCGCCGTGAGCCCGTCTCCGGCCACGATGTTCCAGCGTCGCTCCAGCGCCCCGAACTCGGCGTTCTCGGCTGCGATCCGGATGTCGGCGAGCAGGATCGTCTCCAGACCCGCCGCAAACGCGTATCCGTTGATGGCGGCGATCACCGGCTTGAAGACGTCCACCTTCCGCGTATAACCGCACACACCGGCGGAGCTGTACAGCTCGCGGCGGTACGTGTCGTAGTCGCCCAGCTGCTCCCATTCGGCCGCATCCTGTAGATCCCAGCCGGCGCAGAAGGTCGTCTCCCCGGCGCCCGTCAGGACGAGCACAAAGGCGTCATCGTCGTCGCGAAAGCGCTGCCAGGCGTCCTGTAGCTCAGCGCTCATCGTCCGATTGATCGCGTTGTGCTGCTCAGGACGGTTGTAGGTGAGGGTGACGACGTGACGGTCGTGCTCGTAGCGAAGGGTCTCGTAGCTCATCCGTTCTCCCGGCGTGTCGTGGGCCGCGAACCGAGAACGCTACCGGTCGGACCGGGCGAGCTCCGACGCCCGCTCCGCGGGCGGAATAATGAACGGGTGGCGGCGAACCTCTGGTTCCTCGGCGTGTGGCGCTTGGTGACGGCGGCGCGCTCGGTGACCGGCTGTCGCAACGGGCTGGTGGCGGGCATCGTGCTGACGGGGCTGGTGGCCGTGGGGTGCGGCGCCACGCACGGTGGCCACGCACCACCGGGCGAGCCGGCGGTCCGCCGGGCGCAGGCCGATGTCACGCGTGCGCTCTCGTTGCGGACCGGCTACGGGGGACCGGTGGCCGGCCCCCGCGCCCAGCACGGCGGCCTGGTCGTGTTCGTCGCCGGCGATCTGACCAACGGCGGCATCGCCGGCGCGGCACTGGGGGTCCAGCAGGCCGCCCGGGCAATCGGCTGGCGACTCCAGATCCTCGACGGCCAGGGGACCACGCCCGGACAGGGGCGCGCACTGCGCGCCGCCTTGCGCCTCAAACCCACCGGCATCGTCCTCGGGGGCTTTGATGCGACAGCGCAGGCGCGTGCCCTGGGCCGAGCACGGGCGCTGGGCATCCCGGTGGTCGGCTGGCACGCCGGGACGCGGCCGGGTCCGGATCGGCATGCCGGCCTGTTCACCAATGTCTCGACCGATCCCGCCTCCGTGGCTCGCCTGGCCGCCGACTTCGCCATCGCTCGCTCAAACGGGACGGCCCATGTGGTGATCTTCACCGACCGCAGCTACCCCATCGCAGCCCACAAGGCGGACGTGATGGCGGCGGAGATCAGAAGCTGTCGCCGGTGTGCCGTGCTGGACATCGTCAACTCGCCGATCGACCTCGCCCAGCAGCAGATGCCGGCCGTCGTATCCTCGCTCCTGCACCGCTTCGGGACTCGGTTTCGCTACATGCTGGCGATCAACGGCATCTACATCGGCGGTGCGCTCGCGGCCTTCGTGAACGCGGGCCGGCGCGGAGACGACCCGCCGTTCGCGATTGGGGCCGGCGACGGCGATGCGTCGGATTTCGAGCGGATCCGTACCGGTGATCATCAGACCGCATCGGTCGCCGAGCCGCTGTACCTCCAGGGCTGGCAGCTGGTCGATGAGCTGAACCGCGCCCGTGCCGGGCAGCCTCCGTCCGGCTATCTCCCGCCACCGCGGCTGATCACGCGCGCCGATGTGCCGGCGAGCGCGGTTTTCGACCCGCCGAGTCGCTATCGCACCGACTACCGGCGAATCTGGGGGCGCTAGGCGCCGGTTTCCGCCGCCGGCGGCGCCGCTACGGGAATCTGGGCCGTCAAAACCGTACCGCCACCCGGCGCGCTGCGAACCGAGAGATCTCCACCCAGGGCGGCGACGCGGTCCTGAAGACCCATCAGGCCGGAGCCCAGCGCTGGGTCGGCGCCGCCGACCCCGTCGTCGCGGATGGTGAGCACCAGCCACCGGTCGTCCACCTGGACGTTGATGTCCACCTCTGAGGCGTGCGCGTGCTTGGCCGCGTTGGTCAGTGCCTCGGAGGCGACGTAGTACGCGGTCACTTCGACGTTCTCAGGCAGCCGCCCGTCCGCGTGCACGTCGACGGTGACCGGGATGGGAGAGCGGCGCGCGAGCGTCGCGAGCGCCGGCCCCAGGCCGCCGGACGAGAGGATCCTCGGATGGATGCCGCGCGCGAGCTCCCGGACTTCGTCAAACCCGGACTGAGCATTCACGAGCGCCTCCTCCACCAGCTCGGCCACTGGATCGTTCGCCTCGCCGAGCTCCTTTCGCACCAGCCGCAGCATCAGTACGGTGCTCACCAGGCGCTGCTGCGCGCCGTCGTGTAGGTCACGCTCGATGCGCTGGCGCGCCTGATCCGCCGTTGCCACGATCCGCCGCCGGGACGCGGCCAGCTCGGCGCCGCTCTGGGCGTTGGCCACCGCCGTCGCCACCAGCTCCGTGAACTGCGCCATGCGGAGCTCCGTGTCGCCCCCGGCCATGTCCGGGCGCTTCCAAGCGGCCGCAATCGCGCCCCACGGACGCCCGGAGACGACGATCGGAACAGCGACCGCGGCGGCGAGGCCAGCGGCCAGCAGGCGCTTGGCGACGGCGTCCGACCCGTCCCGGAGGTGATCGGCGCCATCCGGGCTCCGTGCCCGCGCAACGCGCCCCCAGAGCCGCCCGTGGTCGAGGCTCAGCTGCGGGCCGACACCGATCTCCACATCCGAGGCCCCGTAGCTCCCCACCACGCAGGCGGTGCCGTCCTGCTGGTAGCGCAGCAGGCGGGTGGCGTCGGCGCTCAGCAGCTGGCCGACTTCGACCGCGACGGCGTTGAACAGCTCGTCCGGATCGTGGCGCTCGGCAACCAGGGTGGCGACGCGGCGCAGGGCGGCCTGCTCGTGGGTGAGCATCCGGTTTTCGGTGACATCCCGCGCTGCGGCGTACATCACGCGCTTCTCAGGCATCGTCCGCGTGTTCCATTGCAGCCAGCGCACGGCGCCGTCGGCCCGGATATAGCGATTTTCGAAGTCGGAGACATGCTGTCCCTGGCCCAGCGCATCCATCATCGTGGCGGTGCGCTCGCGATCGTCCGGATGGACGAACTCCAGGAACGGGCGCGACAGCAGGTCGGCGGCCGCGTAGCCGAGGGTGTGTTCGAACGCCGGGTTGACACGCTTGAAGTACCCGTCGAGACCGGCCACACAGAGCAGGTCGACGGACAGGTCGAAGATGTCGTCGACCTGTCGTTCGGCCCGGCGTCGCCGGAGCATCCCACGGCCCAGCAGGTAGATGAGGAGCGCGGTGGCAGGCGGCCAGGCGACCGCGAGCCACGGCAGCGTCGCCTGCAGCGCCGTGGGCGGCTCGCCCGCCACGGCAACCCGCCACCGGCGCGTCAGCGCCACAAAGCCCTGACCGGCGGCGGGGGCGGTGGCCAGCGTGCCGTTGAGCGGGCGGCCGTCCAGGCTGATGGCGGTGCGGTCCGGATCCAGGTTCAGCGACACGCTCAGCCAGTCCGCGGGCACGAACACGACGAGGAAGCCCTGGCTTCCCGGGCCCTGACCGAACTGGGCCCCCTGGACCAGGAAGAAACCGTGCTGCCCGGCGAGCGTTGCGCCCGGCGTCGCCGTGCCGGCGAAGACCGAGGTGGGATCCCGCAGCGTCGCGGCAAGGACGGGCACGAGGGCCATGTCGGCGCCGGGCCTCACCGGGACGCCCGTGACGAACGTCGCCGGCAGGTACGTCGGCGCCGGCCCGGCCACCTGCCGTCCGGGCGGCCGAGTGATCGATGCGCGGATGCGCTGCTCGTACTGGCGCCGCGCCTGCTGCGACACGCGCTCCACCCACATCGCGGCGGTGAGCCCAACGGTCGTCGTGGCGCTACCCGCCAGTGCGGCGAAGCGGCCGCCATCCGGCACGAGCTCGCCCTCCAGCGCATTGGCGAGGCCCACGGTAAACGCGCGGGCGCGTTCGAGCTGGCCCTGGACCTCCAGCGCCCGGACCTCGGCTCGCTGGTGCATCGCGTTCCCCCGCTCGGAGTCGACCGCTCGCATGGTGACGACGAAGCCCGCCACGCTGAGCAGGACGACGAGGAGCGGTACCGCGACGCGGGCGGAGCCAGTGGAACGCAGCCAGGCATATCGTGCCGGGTCCACCTTGAGGATTATGCGCCGATGTTCTCCGGGCGGACCTGGGCGGATCGGCGAGATCGCCCTGTGCCTTGGTGCTGGTCGGCGCGGACCCTGAACGCCGCCGCGTCTCTCCGGAATTCAGGCGGCCGCGGCTGCCAGGAGCGCGTTGTCGCCCATCACCGAGGAATATCCGAGCAATCGCCCGTTTGTGACGCCTTGAGGTGCACGGATACCGGCTGTCGCATCCCTGCTACAACGTCCACATGCCGATGTTCCACGTGGTGCTCACGCGTTCAGGTCCAGAGTGGCAGCCGGGACGCCCGCTGGAGCAGCAGACCGGCTGGCGGGCACACGCGTCGTTCATGGACGGTCTGGTGGCGGAGGGCCTTGTCGTTCTCGGCGGCCCGCTCGCCGATGAGGGGCGTGTCGTGCACGCCATCGAGGCCGAGTCGGAGGCCGCGGTTCGTCAGAGGCTGGCTCAGGATCCGTGGAGCGACACTCACCTCCACGTCGACTCCGTCGACAGGTGGATCATCCGGCTCGACGCGGGCCGTCTGTAGCCGACCGCCGGAACCTGATCCCGTCGGTCATGTCGCTGGGACTCCTCCTCGTGGTGAAGACGTGCAGGTGCCCCCTATTCCATCAGCGGCGGCTCACGCAGGTTGGAATTGATCTGCTGGGAGAGCGCCTCGGATGCCGCCCGCACCGCGGCGAGGCGTTGCTGCTCGTCGGCGTGGTCAAGGAGCGTGCGTTGGAAGGCGTCGTTGGCGACTTCATAGCGGGCCTGCTCGCGCGCGGTGAGGGCGGCGGCGTGTCGGCGCAGCAGCTCGGCCCGTTCCGCCACCGTCGCGGCCGACTCGTCCTCGGCGTGAACCTCGCGCTCGGCGATCTCTCGTACGAAGGTGAACCCGCGCTCGCCGGAGGTGACCGGGACGTGACGGACCGTCACGATCGCGATCGACCCGTCGCTCTCGGCGCTGGTCGCGACCGACCACCGGGTGTAGGGCTCGATCTCGGCCAGCCATTCCCGCCGTCGCTCGTCCACGTCGCGGTTGCGCCGCCCGTCGAGCCCCTCCGCGGTGGCCTCGGCCACGTGAACCCAGCCCCAGTGCGTGCCGACGAGTGCCAGCCCTATCACCAGCGCGAGGATCGCTCCCAGCCCCAGGCCGCCGGAGAACGCCTCCACGGCTCCGAGCACGATCAGTGCCAGTCCGGCAACGAGCGTCACCCCGGTCAGGGTCGCGCCCACGGCCACGATCCGTCCGCGCACCCGGCTGGGCGGAGGCGCCTCCGGGGTCCCAAGCGCCTCTGGGAGCTGGTCCAGGTCCTCGCCCAGCAGCCGCTCGTCAGGGTCGCGGCCGACCATCTTCAGAGGATCTGCTTCCCGGGCCATTGCCGTCAAGGTACTCTCCCCCTGATATAGGCGGCGACCCTGGAGGGCGACTCCCGATGCCTTTGTTTTTCTTTACCGTCGAGCAGCAGGAGCGCGCGATCGTCGAGCGCTTCGGAAAGTTCGTGCGGGTGGCGGCCCCGGGGCTGCAGAGCAAGACTCCGTTTGCCGAGCGGGTGGCCGGCCGGATGAGCCTCCAGGTCGAGCAGCTGAACGCCGATATCGAGACCAAGACCAAGGACAATGTCTTCGTCCACGTCAAGCTCGCCGTCCAATACAAGGTCGGCGCCGACCCCCAGCAGGTCCAGGATGCCTACTACAAGCTCGACGACCCGGCCGTGCAGATCCAGTCCTACGCCTTTGACGTGGTCCGCTCCCACATCCCCAGCATGGACCTGGACGAGGCGTACGCCGATGCCGACACCATCGCGATGCACATCCAGGAGACGCTGCACCGCAACATGGCCGACTACGGCTACGAGATCGTCAAGGCCCTGATCACCAACATCGAGCCCGATCAGCGGGTCAAGGACGCGATGAACAACATCAACGCGTCACAGCGCAACCAGATCGCCGCGGCAGCTCAGGGCGACGCGCAGAAGACGCTGGCCGTCAAGAAGGCCGAGGGCGAGAAGGAGACGATGCGCCTGCAGGGGGAGGGCGTGGCCGCGGAACGCCGCGCGATCGCCGAGGGCCTGAAGGAATCGCTCGCGATCATTGCCGAGCAGGGCCTGGACCCCAAGGAGGCGATGGCGCTGGTGGCGCTGACCCAGTACACCGACATGATCCGCGCCCTCGGAGAGGGATCCAACACGAACACGATCCTGCTCCCCCACTCGCCCAGCGGCGTCGGAGACCTGATGGCGCAGATTCGCGACGGGATCCTGATCGCGGACGCCGCCGCCGACACGGGAGGCCAGGCCAAGCGGCCCGGGCTCCGTCAGGCCGTCTCCCCGCCCGGCCTGGAGCGTGCCCCGGACCGGTGACGACCCCGGCCCTCGCGCGCGGCGGGGGATCGCCGGCCGGCGGAGTGTCGAGCGCGGGGCCGTTGACTGGCGCCGACCGTCTGGCTCCATTGCTCCGAAAAGGGGCGTGCACGGTGTGCCAAATCGTGCCGCCGCCAGATGATTTGGCACCACGCGCACGCATAGCCCCAACGATGCGCCAGATCAGCCAGCGGCGACCGGATTTGGCACGTTCTGCATGGACGGGCGGGCCGCGCGACTCACCGGCAGGCCCTGGGACGCGGCGGCCCACCGCCCCTGGCCCTCTTCGCTGCCGGGAAGTGCGGCCTGACGCCACGCTTCCGAGGCCCGGGGCGCAACAACCGCAGTGATGCCCCTGGTGACCTGGACCCGGCACCGCCGCGCTGCGCGGACTCAGCGTGGGACCGGCCCGGTGAACATCGAGGACAGGCGGCCGATGACGCCGCTCAGGCCGCGACCGCCGGCGAGCTCGCGCTGGCGCACCGCGCCGTTTGCCCGCACGAGGGCGGTCACCTCATCCAGAGCGCTCTCGCACCCAAGCTCCTGAGCGTGGTCGCGGCCGGCGTCCAGCAGGTCCTCGAGCATCCGGCGGACCGGGACCTTGCGCTCGGCGATCGGATCCAGCAGGCCGGCGGCAACGCCGTCGCGCGCGGCGAGGAACCGGTTCTCCTGGAGGATCTCGTATGCGTCGATCAGGCGTGGGTCGTGGTAGCCCTCCTCGAGCTCCAGATGGGCGATGGTCTGGACCAGCGCCGCGAGGCCGCAGCTCTCGTCGGCGGTGGTCTGGGCGTCCATGATGCGAACCTCGACGGTGCCCAGCGTGGGCTGAAGGCGGACGTCCCACCACAGGAACGTCGGCGCGGGAAACGCGTCGCAGCGCAGCAGCCCGTCGACGACGGCGACGTAGTCGGCGTAGGAGGCGAACGCCCTCGGGATGCCGACGCGGGGAAACGCCTGGAAGATGGGGGTGCGCGTCGAGGCGAGACCGGTGTCGCGCCCCTGCCAGAACGGCGAGTTTGCCGAGATCGCCAGCAGGAACGGGAGGTGGGTGCGCAGACGGTTCTGGAGGATCATCGCGCGCTCGGGGTCGACGACGCCGATATGGACGTGCAGCGCGAACGTCGGCTCCCGGCGGGCGAGTTCGCGCATGGACTCGTAGACGACCTGGTAGCGGGCACCAGGCGACACCTGGGTCTCCGTCCACACCGCGAGCGGATGGGTGCCGGCGCCGGCGGCGCTGAGCCCGTGTGACCGAAGCGCCTGCGCCAGCGCTGCCCGCAGACCCACCGCCTCCCGGGCGGTCTCCTCGACGGTGCGGTGCGGCGAGGTCGCCAGCTCGATGACGGCCTGGTGGGTCTCGGCGGTCGCGTGGGACTCGAGTGTGGCGGGTAGACGGGCCAGGATGTCCTCGGCGCGGTGTGCCAGTCCCCAGCCATCCGGCTTCAGCAGCATCACCTCCTCCTCGATCCCGATCGAGTACGGCTTTGACGTGCGCCACTCGGCCCACTCCGGCAGCCCGTCAGCCACGGGGGGTCCCGGCATCACGGGAAGGTCCATGACTGTGGAGATTCCTCGCTGGGGGCCGGCCGCGAACGGGCCCGCGGGACGAACCTCGGAGCGCAATGCTGGCCACATGGCCAATGGCAGAGACCGATCGCGTCGCCGACACTTGACAGGGGACGATGAAGCCGACGAGGAGGCAGAGGGCGGTGCACCCAGACGCAGCGGCTGTGGGGATGTCGGATCGCAGGCGTCCCCTGATTGTCGTCACGACGTCCGAGATGCGCCTCCACCGGGCGGTCAGGGCCACCCCCCACGGTGAGCCACCGCAGGAGGAGATGGCGCTCGGCCTCAAGTACCTGCGGGCGGTGGAGCAGGCGGGTGGGGTGCCGCTCGTCGCGCCGCCCCTGACCGACCATGCGCTCGAGGCGATGCTGGACGACGTGTCCGGCGTGTGCCTCTCCGGCGGCCCGGACCTCGATCCGGTCGCCTATGGCGCTCACCGGCACGAGCTCGCCGGGCCCAGCTGGGAGGCGCTCGATCGCTTTGAGCTGGCTCTCGCCCGCGCGGCCGACGCGCGTCACCTGCCGGTGCTGGCGATCTGCCGAGGTCTCCAGGTCCTCAACGTCGCCCGCGGCGGCACCCTCCACCAGCACCTGCCCGATGTCGTCGGCGACGGCATCAGCCACCGCCAATCGGAACCGGGGGCTCAACCCACGCACTCGATCACCGTCAGCGGCACCACCCGGCTCGGGGCGATCCTGAGATCGGAGCGCCGGATGGTCAACTCCTTCCACCACCAGGCGGTCGCGACCCTGGGCGAGGGCCTTCAGACGGCGGCGTGGGCGGGCGACGGCACCGTGGAGGCAGTCGAGGCGGTCGATCGCGACTTCGTCCTCGGCGTTCAGTGGCACGCCGAGTGCCTCACCGACCAAGCCGCGGATGCCGCCCTGTTCGACGCATTCATCGAGGCGGCGCGGCAGTTCGGCCAGGAACGCTCCCGCGTCGGGCTCGCCGCCTGAGCCTGGCCTGCCAGATGTGCGGCTTCGCCGGTGAGGTGGCGTTCACGCGGGCCGTCGATCCGGCCGTCGCCGAGCGGATGGCGGCGACGATGAGCAGCCGGGGCCCGGACGGCCGCGGCAGCTGGACAGCAGGGCGAGTGGCGATGGCCCACCGCCGGCTGAAGGTCATCGACCTGACGGCGGCCGGTGACCAGCCAATGGTCGATGACGAGCTGGGCCTGACCATCGCCTTCATCGGCTGCATCTACAACCATCGCGACCTGCGCCGGGAGCTCGAGCACGCCGGCTACACGTTCTTCTCCGGCAGCGACACCGAGGTGATCCTCAAGGCCTACGACCGCTGGGGAGCCCGCTGCGTCCACCGCCTGATCGGCATGTTCGCCTTCGCGCTCTGCGAGCACCGCACCGGCCGCACCGTGCTCGCGCGCGACCGGCTGGGGATCAAGCCGATGACGATCCTGCGGGGCGTCCGCAAGATCGCACCGGCAACGGTCGTGACGGTCGAGCCGGACGGGGAGACGGCGAGTGACACGTACTGGCGCGCGGATTTCAGCCGTCAGCCGGCGCATGCCGACTGGACCGACGTCGACTGGAGCCGCGAAATCCTGGCGGCGCTCCGCGTCGCCGTGCAACGGCGGATGGTCGCCGATGTCCCGGTGGGGGTTCTGCTCTCCGGAGGCCTGGATTCGAGCCTGATCGTCGGGCTGCTGGCCGAGAGGGGACAGTCCGGGCTGCAGACGTCACAGATCCGTCGGTCGTGATCCTGACCGACGGCCCGGCGAACGTGGCCCACACCGAGCATGAGCGCGCGGCCGCCCGGATCGGCGTGCCGCTGGTCACGCTGGACCAGCTGATCGCCGATGGTGACCGTCTGTGGGCCCGGCTCTCCGGGGGCGAGGTGCGCCCCGTCGACGTGGTGTACCGCCGGTGCGACGAGGACCGGGTCCGAGATGATTCCGGCGAGGTCACGCCGGTTGCCCGGGCGCTCCTTCCGGCCTGGCTGGCCGGGAAGCTCGGCCTCGTCAACGCGTTCGGGAACGGCCTGGCCGACGACAAGCTCATCCTTGGCCAGGTCGAGGACTTCATTCGCTTCTACCTCGGCGAGGAGCCGCTCGTGCCGTCGGTTCCGACCTACGACCTGAGCGATCCCGCCGAGCGCCATCAGACGCTGGACGACCTGCGCGGGCACGTCGTCAAGCCCCGCCACGGACACGGTGGCAACGGCGTCGTCATCGGGGCCGCCGCCTCGCCGGAGGAGCTCGACCGCCTCGCCCGCGACATCGCGCGTGACCCACAGCAGTACGTGAGCCAGCCGATCGTCTCGCTGTCGTGCCATCCGGCGGTGATCGACGGGCGGCTCGAGCCGCGGCACGTCGACCTTCGCGCCTTCGCGTTCTGCGCCCAGGACTTCATGGTGATGCCCGGCGGACTGAGCCGCGTCGCGCTCGAGGAGGGCAAGCTCGTCGTCAACTCGTCGCAGGCGGGCGGCGGCAAGGACACGTGGGTCGTGGATTGACCTGCGGCCGCGGGTCGCGACGACGAGCTGAACCGATCACCGAAGAACAGACCGGTGGCCGCGTCCCGGCTCTCCGGGGGGAGGCCGGGTGCTCGAACAAATGTCCAGTGCACTCAAGGTCGCTCGGCGAGCTGCCGACAACTGCCCTGTCGACCAAAGGCAAACCCGTCGTGAGGCGGGGGCGCAAAGCCAGGGGTCTCGCGGGAGACAGCCCAGCTGCCGATAGCCCATCGATCGTGCGCCAAGGACGGCGGCCTCTTGGAGGTCTGAGTTGCCAGTGGTTATCCATCCGCGCGTCCGCCGGTCCCTCACCCGCATCGTCGGGATCACCTGCTGCGTCTTCTTTGCCGGCGCCGGCGCCGCCCTCGCCTCGTGTCGGTCCCAGCCGCTGAGCACGCCGTTCGCTCAATGGGGCGACACGAGCAATTACTTCCTCGTCCCGGGCGGTTCCTTCGAAGGGACCCCTGATCAGGTTGGCTGGAGCCTGTCGAACGCCGGTCTGACGCCCGCCAACGAGCCGTTTCAGGTCGGCGGCAACTCTGACCAGCAGTCGCTGACGATCAACGCGGGCGGCAGCGCGACCTCGCCGTACTTCTGCGTGGACAACACCATGACCGACCTGCGGTTCTTCGCCCAGCAGGTCACCGCCGGCAGCGACCTCCAGGTCCAGGCCCTCGTGCAGACCGACAACGGCGTCGAGACGGTGCCGGTGGGCAACCTGGCCGACGGCTCGGATCCCGCCTGGGCGCCGACTGATCCGATCGCCGGGAACACGGCGGCGATCCCGAGTGGTCAATCCCTCATGGTCGCGCTGCAGTTGGTCGTGCCGGCGTCGTCCGGCAGCTGGCAGCTCGATGACATCTACGTCGACCCCTGGCGGTCCGGCTGAGGCGCCGGCAACGGCACCCCCAGGGCTGGACAGAGGACCACGGCAGATGAGCAGCGCGAACGAGTCTCAGCAGGCGTCACCGTCGGCGACCGAGCGGTTGCTGGAGGGCAGTTGGGAGACGCGCGAACGGCAGGCCTCCGGACGTGAGCTGATCGTCGAGGCCGCCGCAGCCGGATTGTTTTTGGCGGCCGCGGCCGGCCTCCTGATGTCCGGAGGCCTGGGCGGCCTGCGGCCGGGGGTCGCGGTGCTGCTGACCCTCGTGTACGCGCTCGTCGCGCGCATCGAGTTCCCGGTCGGCACCGGCTACGTCGTGCCGACGCAGCTCATCCTCATTCCCATGCTCCTGATGCTGCCGCCGGCCGCGGTCCCTGTGGCCGTGAGCGCCGGCCTGGTCACTGGCAACGCCCTGGACTGGGCGCTCGGCCGCGTGCCGCCTCACCGGGTCCTGTCGGCCGTGCCGGACGCCTGGCACGCCCTCGGCCCGGCGCTCGTCCTGCTCCTGGCCGGGTCCCCAGCCATCGGCTTCGGCGATCTTCCGCTCCTCGCGCTCGCGTTCGTCGCGGGCTGCCTCGTCGATCTTGCCAGCTGCGTGGCCAGGATGCTCCTGAGCGGGTCGATGCCGGACCCCAAGGTGCAGATGCGGGTCATCGGCCTCGTCTGGGCCGTGGACGCATCCCTGGCTCCGCTCGGCTTCCTCGCCGCGCTTGCCACTCGCCAGCATGCCGGCGCCATCCTCTTCGTCGTGCCGCTGGTGTTCCTGCTCTGGCTGCTGGCCCGCGACCGCAGCCAGCGCATCGATCAGGCCCACCGCCGCCTCCTACTCGTCGAGCAGGAACGCGTCCGGCTCCAGTCGGCCGTCCGCCGGCTCGGCGACGCGTTCGCGGCCAAGCTCGAGCTCACCGGCCTGCTCGAGATCCTCCTCCACGGCTCGGTGGAGGCGCTCGATGCCGCCGCCGGACGGCTGGAGCTCGTTGACGGGCCGTCGCCTGTCCAGTTGGCCACGGGCGGCGAGGAGTGGCTGGACCTGGTGGAGTTTCCCAGCACCGGCGGGCGGAGCGGCCCCGCCCAGATCGGTCAGGGCGAGGTGTGGAGGCTGCGCGTGCCGATGTCGATCACCGCGTCACCCAGCGAGGTCACCGGCTCGCTGTGGCTGGCTCGCGCCGGTCGCGGCTTCGAGGACGACGAGATCGCGCTGATCGTGGAGCTGATCGCCAAGGCCGAGCTGGCCGCCGGAGAGATCCTGACCCACCACGCCATCCGCGAGCAGGCGATGACCGACCCCCTCACGGGGCTGGGCAACCGCCGCAAGCTCGGTGCCGATCTGGAGAGCGCCTTTCACGACGGGATCGGCGCGGTTCCCTCGCTCCTGCTGCTGTTCGATCTCGACGGCTTCAAGGACTACAACGACACGTTCGGTCATGTCGCCGGCGATGCGCTGCTCGCCCGCCTGGGAGACAAGCTGCAGCGAGCCGTCGCCGGGTGCGGCACGGCCTATCGGCTCGGTGGCGACGAGTTCTGCGCGCACCTCGACCTCGATGGCGAGGACTCCGACGCGCTCATCGTCCAGACCGCAGCGGCGCTGTCGGAGACGGGCGAGGAGTTCTCCGTTCGGGCGTCCCTCGGCGTCGTCCTGCTCCCCCATGAGGCCGACAGCGCCGAGCACGCCCTGCAGATCGCCGACGAGCGCATGTACTCCAACAAGCGCAGCCGCTCGAGCGCGGCGCGCAGCCAGGCCGGGGAGGTCCTGCTGCGCACCATGCACGCCAAGCAACCGGACCTCGACGAGCACTCCTCAAACGTCGCCGAGCTCGCCACCCGCGTCGCCCGGCGTCTCGGCCTCGGCGGCGAGATGCTCGACTACATCGCCCGGGCGGCGGAGCTGCACGACATCGGCAAGGTCGGCATCCCCGACGCCATCCTCAACAAGCCCAGCAGCCTCAGCGCCGGCGAATGGGAATTCATCCACCAACACACCATCCTCGGCGAACGCATCCTCCACGGCG
>DASZMK010000077.1:0-19781 GCA_035551855.1 Solirubrobacteraceae bacterium | reverse complement strand
CCGATCGGTGGGACCACGGCGCTCGTGCTCGGCCTGGGGACGATCGGCCAGCAGGTGGTCCAAACCCTGCGGGCGCGCGGCGCTCAGCGCGTGATCGGCGTCGATGTGTCCGAGTTGCGCCTCAACGCCGCGGCGGAGCTCGGAGCCGAGGTCCTCAATGGCGGCGGCGGCCTGGCCGAGGCGCTCGCGCAGCGGCTCGGCCCCGGCGGCGAGATCGATGTCGTGTTCGAGTGCTCGGGCGTTCCGGCGGTCGCCGGTATGGCGCTCGAGCAGGTCCGAGCCGGCGGCGCGATTGTCGTGCTCGCGCTGTACGACGATCCGGTCACGTTCAACCCCACCGTTCTGGTCCAGAGGGAGATCCGCCTCCAGGGCAGCATCGCGTACACCGGCGACGACTTCGCCGATGCGGTCGAGCTGATCAGCGCCGGCAAGGTGAAGGCGGGCCCGCTGATCACCCAGCGCCACCGGCTCGAGGACATCGGCGAGGCATTCGAGGTCCAACTGCAGAAGGATCGCTCGCTCAAGGTGCTGGTCACGCCTGACGGCGGCTGAGCCACGGATGGCAGCGGCGACGGTCAACACCCCTGAGGAGCATCGCGCCGCCGCGTCGCAGCGACCCTACACGCCGCCGCCCGGCGCGACGGAGGTCATCGTTGTGCGCCACGGTGCATCGGCCGATGCCGTGCCGGGCAAGCGCTTCCCGCTGATCGAGGGTCGCGGCGATCCGCCGCTGTCGGTGGCCGGCGAGGCGCAGGCCGCGGCCGTGGCCGCCCGGCTCGGCGGAGAACCCATCGACGCCATCTACGTCACGCCACTCCAGCGCACCCAGCGCACCGCGGCCCCGCTGGCCGCCGCGCTCCGCCTCGAGCCCGTCGTCATCGACGAGCTGATCGAGGTCAGCCTCGGCGACTGGGAGGGCGGCGAGTACCGGTTGCGAGCGGCCGCGGGGGATCCGCTCGTGCGCAAGGTCTTCGAGGAGGATCGCTGGGACGCCCTCCCCAACGGCGAGACGGCGGACTCCCTGGCCCGTCGCGTCCGCGCCGGGATCGTGCGCATCATCGAGCTCACGGGTCCGGATCGCGTTGCCGTCGCGGTGTTGCATGGCGGGGTGATCGGTGAGGTCTGCCGACAGGCCACGCAGAGTCGAGCGCTGGCCTTCGTGCACTCGGACAATGGATCGATCTCGCGGCTGGTCATCGGCGCTGACGGCTCGTGGCTGCTGCGCGGTTTCAATGACACGTCGCATCTCGTGAGCCGGAGCCGGTGACGATGGCCCGGCCAGCGCAGCTGCGACACGACCGGTCGGCGGCGACCCGGCATGGGCTCCGGGCTGTCCTGTTCGATTGGGACGGAACGCTGTCCGACTCACGTCAGGTGCTGCTCGAGGCATGGCACGCCAGCACCGAGCTCGTGCTCGGTCGGCGCTTTCCGGCAGCGCCCGAGGACGAGGATGTGGTGTTCACCCTTCCGGGTGCCGAGATCTGGCCGGCGATCACTGCCGACGCCGAGCAGGCCGACCGGCTCGCCGCCGCCTTCCAGGAGGCCTACGCCGACGCGGCCGGCTCATTGAGCGCGTTCCCCGGGATCCCGGAGGTCTTGGTGGAGCTGCGCGAGCACGGCATCAAGATCGGCATCGTCACATCCAAGGGGCGCCGGCGCTTCGTCCCTGACTCCGAGCGGATCCGGATCGGCCACCTGATCGACGTCGCGGTGTGCGCGGGGGAGGCCGCCGCGGCCAAGCCGGATCCGGCGTCCCTGCTGACGGCGCTCGACGGGCTCGGCGTGGGCCCGGCGCAGGCGGCGATGGTCGGTGACACGGTCGTGGACGTGACCGCCGGACGAGCGGCGGGCACGATCACGTTCGGCGTCGCCTGGGGCCACGGGACGCCCGGCGCGCTGCTCGCTGCCGGGGCTGAGTGGGTCGCTGCCGGAGCCGCCGAGCTGCTCGAGAGGGTGCTGGCGTCCGAACCGGGCGGTGAGCGATGAGCGACATCGATCTGCTTGCCCTCCACGGACTGGCGATCAAGAAGTCCGGGTCGGCCGCCGCGGTCGCCGAGGTGCTCGGCCTCTCGGCTGAGGAGGTGCAGGTTGCGCTGGATACGGCCTGCGCAGACGGGCGCGCGGCGGGAGCCGGCGGCACGTTCATGGTCACGCCGGCCGGCCGAACGTGGCTGGATGAGCGCTACGCCGAGGAGTTTGCCGGATTGCGCCAGAACCCCGCCTCGGCCGAGGCCTACGAGCAGTTCGAGCGAATCAACCGCAAGCTGCTGGCGCTCATGACCGACTGGCAGATGATGCCCGCCGGCAACGAGCGGATTCCCAATGACCACTCCGACGCCGACTACGATGCCGACATCGTCGACCAGCTGGGGGCGCTGCACGAACGCGCCGAGCGACCCCTCGGAGGCTTCGCCGAGCTCGAGCCCCGCCTGGGCCGGTATCGCGAACGGCTCGAGCACGCCTATGACCGCGTGCTGGCCGGAGAGCACGGCTGGATCAGCGGCGCGCGGATCGACAGCTATCACACCTGTTGGTATGAGTTACACGAGGATCTGCTGCGGTTGCTCGGCCGTCAGCGTGAGGAGCCCTCCTGATGGGAGTCTCGAACCGGATCCTGGTTCTCGACGGCGCGTCGCGTCCCGGAAGGGACGTCGTCGGTGGCAAGGGCGCGAGCATCTCCGAGATGCGGGCGCTCGGCCTGCCGGTCCCACCGGCGTTCGTCCTGCCGATCGCCGAGTGCCGGCGCTTTCACGCCGCCGACGAGCGGCTCGAGCCCCAGGTCTGGGACGCGGTGCTCGGCGGCATCGAGTACCTGGAGGGGGAGACTGGCCGCAGGTTCGGCGACCCGGCGTCGCCGCTGCTGGTGTCGGTGCGCTCAGGTGCAGCGGTCAGCATGCCGGGAATGATGGACACCATCCTCAACCTCGGCATGACCGATGCAGTGGAGCGCGGGCTGGCCGCGCTCTCCGGCGATCCCGGCTTCGCCCGTGAGACCCACGTTCGCTTCTGCGCGGAGTTCGGCGATACGGTGCTGGGCGCCGACGTCGATCCCGCCGGCGACGACGCGACCGCCGACACGGTCCGCGCCGCCGTCCTGGCCGACACCGGACGCCCGGTTCCGGCCGACCCGCACGAGCAGCTGCGGGCGGCGATCCTGGCCGTGTTTCGTTCCTGGTCCTCGCGGCGAGCCATCGCCTACCGCCGTCATTGGCGCATCGCGGAAGAGGGCGGCACGGCGGTGGTGGTTCAGGCGATGGTGTTCGGCAACCTGGGCCAGCAGTCGGGCACCGGCGTCCTGTTCACGCGGGATCCTCTGAGCGGCGCGCTCTCGCCCTATGGTGAGTGGCTTCCGGGTGGCCAGGGCGAGGACGTTGTGAGCGGCACCCATGATCCTCTGCCGCTGGCCTCCCTGGCCGAGTCGCTGCCCGGTGTGCACGGGCAGCTGCTCGAGGCCGCGGAGCTGCTCGAGCGCCACCACGCCGACGTCCTCGACATCGAGTTCACCGTCGAACGCGAGCGCCTGTACCTGTTGCAGACGCGCGTGGCCAAGCGCTCCCCGCTGGCGGCGGTGCGGTTCGCGGCCGACCTGGTCGCAGACGGGATGATCGATCCGGGCGTCGCCCTCGGGCGTGTGACCCCGGAACAGGTCCAGTCGGTCCTCTCCCCGACGCTACGCGAATCAGCGGCGACCGGGGGGGCGACGCTCGCCCGTGGGGTGCCGGCTTGCCCGGGGGTGGCGAGCGGAACCGTGGCGCACGACACCGCGGCCGCCGAGGACGCCGACGGCCCCGTCGTACTGGCGCGCCCCACCACCAGCCCGGAGGACGTTGCGGCGATGATCGCCGCCGTCGGCGTGGTCACCGAGCGCGGCGGGTCGACGTCCCACGCCGCTGTGGTCACGCGCGCCCTGGGGCGGCCCAGCGTGGTCGGAGTCGGTGACGGCGAGACGGCCGGTTGGGCCGGGCGGGAGGTGACCATCGACGGTACCGCCGGGGTCGTCTACGACGGGATCCTGCCGACCCGGACGACGCGGGCCGGCGATGTGCCCGGGCTGGCCGACCTGATCGCCTGGGCGCGCGAGCGCGTCCAGATCACCCTGGCCGCCGAGCATCCCCGCGTGCTCGATCTCGATGCCGCCGGCCTGCGCCTGGAGCCGGAGCGTCGCTCTGACCCGGCGGCGCTGGCCCGGGCGATGTGCGGCGCCGCGGCGATCAGCGGCTCGGTGCTCGGCAGTGCCGAGGGCGCGCAGGCCGCCGTACGGTGCGGGGTGCCGGTGATCGTCCCCCTGCCCGGGCAGCGCGAGGAGGTCCTGCTCCTGCGCCTGGCGCAGGCCGGCACGGGAGACATGCGTTGAACCCCAGTTCTCCAGAGGAGGAGAGAGATGACGGACACGACTACGGCTGAGGCACGGCCATACCCGGACAAGTGGGCGCGGGAATCGGCGACGCCGACCGTGGAGGCGTTTCACACCGCCATCCGCGCGCTCGTGGCGGAGCGCTTCGCTGCGGCAGGGAAGAGCTGGGAGGAGTGCGTGCACGATCCCGCGCTCGCCCTGACGCGTGAGGACTTCGAGGCGGTCGAGTCAGGGTTGCTCGCCACCGGCTACCGCTTCGCGATGTCGGCCATCGTGTCCGTTGCCGAGGCGCCGGACAAGTACAAGCCGGTGAGCGGGCCGGCCGCCACCGGCGCCGGCCAGGTCGACGACCGCGGGCGCCCGGTGCTCGGCACCGGGGACAACGTCTTCCGAGCCCGGACCGACGTCGAGGGCATCGCCCGGTTCGTATCGACGGTGGAGACGGTCATGGAGATGCTGACCGAGGGCGTTCCCCCCAACACCATCGCCGTTATCGACGACTCCGGTGGAACGCTCACCGCCCCGATACTTGGGGATTTTGCCGGCGTTCTGTGCATGGGGGGCACGACCCGGTCGCACCTGGGGATCCTCACCCGCGAGTACGGGATCCCGTGCCTGATGGCAGTCGAGCTCGATGGCCTCAGCGACGGCGACTCCGTCGTCGTCGAGTACGCCAGCAAAGCCGCCGACGCCTACGCCGATCCCGAGACCGCCGCGGCGCAGCGCGCCCGGATCATCAAGACCGCCTGAGGAGTCAGCGATGCCAGCCAATCTGTCCTATCACCAGCTCCTCCGCGCCAACGCCTGGACCCGCAAGGCCGGGGACGGCTTCTTCTGGCAGTGCACCACGCGGACGGTGCAGGAAAGCAAGCTCTTCCCCGTCAATCCCTACATCGCGATGTCCTATCTCAACGCGTGGTACCGCTGGCCGGAGCTCCTGCGCAAGATCGAACAGGCGATGCCGGCCGAGGAGCTCGGTGACCGCGCCCGGGCCGACGGCAGCTACGCCAGCACGATCACCCTCGGCCTGATCCCCCAGTTCTACCTCGGGGGGCGTCAGATCCTCCTGGACATGGGGATGCTGAAGCCCACCGACGCGATTGAGGACATCGTGTTCGTGCTCGACTTTTGCGACCGCATCAACCTCGCCTACCACCGGGCTCACGCGCACGAGACGCCGTCGGACGCCGGCCAGCGCGGTCAGATCCTGCCCGAGCGCCAGGCTCAGGTCTTCGAGGCTGACGCGTTGCCCGTCACTCCCGGCGACCGGCTGCACCAGAGCTTCGGCCGGTTCATGGCGACCGCGTCCGCCTACGGCTTCCTGTCGCATTGCGAGTGCCGGTTGTCGTTCAACAACCACGGCCCATACCGAACGGCGGGCGGTGGCGAGATGCTCGTGCGTGACATGGTCGATCTCGCCGAGTGCGACTACCCCTGGATGGATGGCGTCGCCTCCAGGGTGGAGTTCAACAACCTCACCATCCCGGTGGTGATGAAGGACACCCACTTCACCATCGTCGACGACTGGGGGAGCTTCGAGGCCACCCCGGCCTACGACGCCGAGAACATCACCGCGGTCGGCTGCTACACGTCGGACTTCCTCTCGGACGGATGGCAGCCGGTGGCGATGGGGTCGGCGGACGAGCTCGCCGACTTCTTCGACCGCACACGGCAGGAGATGTCGAAGGCCACCACGCAGATGTGGAAGATGATGGCCGGCTGGACCCGGGAGCAGATGATCGATGCCGGGCTGCTCGTCTACTACGGCGTCATCAAGGACCTCGCCCACTACGCCGGGGTCTACGAGCAGGACGACTGGTTCACCGTCGACGAACGGGCGCAGCGGTTCAAGCCGCTGTTCAACGACGAGTACGGTGGCTCGCTCGTCGCCGAGATCGTCGGCCTCGTGTCGATGTCCTCGC
The DNA here is from genome assembly GCA_035551855.1 of Solirubrobacteraceae bacterium. Taxonomy (GTDB): domain Bacteria; phylum Actinomycetota; class Thermoleophilia; order Solirubrobacterales; family Solirubrobacteraceae; genus Palsa-465. The sequence continues at coordinate 13,505 of DASZMK010000077.1, read as the reverse complement.
AGAACGGCAGCGAGTACCACATGGCCAAGCATCACAACGGCCGGGGCGAGATGTGGACACCGATTCCGTACTCGGTTCTCATCGATGACGAGTGGACATCGACGGTGGGGCCGATCCAGGCCGGCACGACTTCGCTCCCGGCCAAGTCCGCCGGATACACGACCACCCGCGGCAAGTTCAGCCAGGACGAGTGCAACGAGCTGGCGGCCCAGTTCCGGCCCGCCGGCTGGGATCAGCGCCATCTCGATGATGACGCGTGGGTCAAGCACCATGCCGACGACCCGCGCGCAGACGCGAGCTACCGCCGGGCCCAGGCATCCTCGCGGACACTCCGCGACCGGGGGGCGAGACTCCACCAGGAGGACCTGTCCGGACAGGAAAGCGTTGCGGTGGGCTGAGTGAGTCGCGCCAACCTCGCCGGGCTGATCGACGGCCCGGCCCGCTGGCGGGCCGGCCAGCCGGCGGTGCGGTTGGGCGAGCGGGTGGTGCGCACGTGGAGCGAGCTCGCCGCCGTGGTCGCCCGTCGGGCCGGCGGCCTGCGCGACCAGCTCGGGGTGCGACCCGGGGACGCGGTGGGGCTGTTCGCCGCCAATTCCCCGGAGTACCTCGAGCTGATGCTCGCCGTCTGGCACTCGGGCGGGGTTGTGGTCCCAATCTCCAGCCGCCTGCACGGCAAGGAGGCCGCGGCGCTCCTGGGGGTGAGCGAGGCGCGGACGTGCATCGTGTCCGCCGAGGTGGCGGACGGGATCGGTTCGCACGCTCCTGACGGCTGCCGCCTCCTGGTCGTGGGCGAGACCGACGAGCGGGCCCTGATCGGTGCTGCGGCGATCGAGCCGGTGGCGCGCGAGCTGACCGACGACGCTTGGATCTTCTTCACCTCTGGCACCACCGGAACGCCGAAGGGCGCCCGGCTGTCGCACGGGAACCTGGTGGCGATGGCCGCCGCCTACCACGCAGACGTCGACACCATCGGGCCAGACGATCAGCTGATCCACGTCGCGGCGCTGTCGCACGCCTCGGGACTGTTCGCGCTGCCGTTCCTGGCTCGCGGTGCCACCCAGGTGCTTCCGGAGTCCGGTGGCTTCGACACCGGCGAGCTGGTGGGACTGCTGACTGCGGGCGAGCGCTCCACCTTCTTTGTGCCGCCGACACTGCTCCGGCGCCTGACGGCCGCCCGCGGCGCCGGCGCGGCGGCGGGACGGCTCGGCCGGGTGATCGTCGGCGCCGCGCCCGTCCGGGCCGGGGATCTGCGCGACGGGATCGGCGTGCTCGGCCCCTGTCTGTGGAACGGATACGGGCAGGGCGAGTCGCCGTGCACCATCACCGCCATGGGTCCGGCGGCGATGGCGACGGCGCTCGCTGCCGGCGACGATGAGCTGCTGGCGTCGGTGGGCACGGCCCGGTGGGGCATGCGGGTTCGCGTCATCGGCGATGACGGCGCTTCGCGCCCGGCCGGGGAGGTCGGCGAGGTGGTGGCTGACGGGCCCACCGTGATGAGCGGGTACGTGAACGCGCCCATGGCGACGGCGGAGACGCTGCGCGACGGTTGGCTGCACACCGGCGACCTCGGCCGGTTTGACGCTGCGGGCCGGCTGACCCTCGTGGACCGGGTCAAGGACATGGTGATCTCCGGTGGGTACAACGTGTATCCCTCGGAGGTGGAGCGCGTCCTCCTGGCCGATCCGGCGGTCCAGGACGCGGCGGTGCTCGGCGTGCCGGACGCCGAGTGGGGCGAGCGGGTCGTCGCGTTCGTCGTCTCCGCGCCCGGGCACCGACTGGACAGCGCCGCCCTTGACCGCCGGTGCCTGGCTGAGATCGCCCGCCACAAGCGACCGCGGGAGTACCACGCCGTGCCGGCGCTGCCGCGCAACACGGCTGGGAAGGTGCTCAAGCGCGAGCTGCGCGGCGTGCTGACTCCAGAGGCAGCGCGATGACCCATGTCGAGTTGCTCGACGCGACGTTGCGCGATGGGCAGCAGAGCCTGTGGGGAATGCGGATGCAGGCGGGGATGGCGCTGCCGGTCGCCGACATCCTGGACCGCACTGGATTCTGCGTGATCGATGCCGCCGGCAGCTCATTCATGGAGGTCCTGGTCAAGTACTGCCGCGAGGATCCGTGGGCCGGCCTGGACCTGCTGCGCGGCGCCGTCCACCGCACGCCGATGCGCGGCGGCATGCGGGCCAATGCCTGCGTGTCATTCGGGATCACCCCGCCGGCCCTGATGGACCTGTGGATGCGTCGCCTCAATGACCATGGGGTCCGCTCCTACTGGATCTACGACACGCTGTACGGGATCGACAACTTCGCCCGGCTGGCCCGGATCGCCAAGGAGTACGGCTCCGAGGTTCTGGGGACCGTCTTCTACAGCCAGTCGCCCGTCCACACCGATAGGTACCTGGCCGGCAAGGCCCGCGAGATCGCCGCCGTGCCTGAGCTCGATGGCATCCTGTTCTATGACACCGCCGGGGTGCTCGACGTCGAGCGGCTGCGCACGCTGGTCCCGCAGATTATCGCCGCGGCGGGCGGCAAGCGGGTGGAGTTTCACTCAAACAACCTGATGGGCACCTCAGGCCTGGCGTACGTCGAGGCGGCCAAGCTGGGCATCCACACCCTCCACACCGCGACGCGGTCGATGGCCAATGGCCCCTCGGTGCCGTCCACCGAGTCCGTGGTGCGCAACCTCGACCTGCTCGGTTACACCCACTCCATCGACACCGCGCTCCTGCCGCCGGTGGAGCAGCACTTCCGTGCGGTCGGACGCGCCACCGGCTACCTCGTCGACGCCGTCAGCGAGTACGACCTGTTCAACGTCACCCACCAGGTGCCGGGCGGGATGCTCGGCACCCTGCGAGCGCAGCTCGAGCAGCACGGGATGGCAGAGCGCATCGACGAAGTGCTGACCGAGACGGGCGCGGTCCGGCGTGAGCTCGGCTGGCCGGTGATGGCGACTCCGTTGTCTCAGCTGGTCGGCACCCAGGCCGTCCTCAACATCGTCACCGGGGAGCGCTACTCGATGGTCCCCGACGAACTGGTGAACTACGCGCTCGGCCGCTACGGCGAGCCGCCCGCTCCGGTTGAGCCAGACGTCCGCGACCGCATCCTGACGAGCAAGCGAGCCGGCGTGATCGCCGCGACGCCGCCGGAGGAGCCGACCCTCGACGAGTTGCGCCGCCGCTACGGCACCGGCGACGACGATGACCTGTTGATCCTCAGGGCGCTCATCCCGGAGGGGGATGTCGCGGCCATGCTGGCGACCGGACCTCCGCGGCGCGACTACCCGCTGGGGTCCGCGGAGCTGAACGAGATCCGGACGCTGATGGCGATCGCGCGCGCGCCATACGTCCACATCGCCAACGCGCGCTTTGAACTGGAGCTGCGCCGATGAGTTCTGCCACCGCCACCGTCAACCGTGCCTACCGCCTGCGCCAACGCCCCGCCGGCGAGCCGAATGCGGCCGACCTGGAGCTGGTCAGCGAGGAGGTCGCCCCGCTGGCCGGCGGCCAGGCCTTGATCCGCACGCTGTACCTATCCGTTGATCCGACCAACCGCCTGTGGATGAGCGACATGCGCCAGTATTCGCCGCCGGTCGAGCTCGGCGCGGTCATGCGCGGGATCGGCATCGGCGAGGTCGTCGAGTCGCGGCGTGGCGACCTCCCGGTCGGTACGCTCGTCTCCGGGTACACCGACTGGCAGGAGTACCGCATCAGCGGGCTCGACGACGACCGCCCGCTGATGCCACTGCCGGACCCGCTCATCGCGCCCCTGACGGCATATCTCGGCGTCCTCGGACATACCGGTCTGACCGCCTACATCGGCCTTGAGTTGATCGGCGGCGTGCCGGCGGGGGAGACGGTCGTCGTGTCGGCCGCCTGTGGTGCGGTCGGGTCGGTTGTGGGCCAGATCGCCACGGCTCGTGATGCCCGCGCCGTCGGGATCGCGGGGGGTGTTGAGAAATGCCGGCACCTGGTCGAGGAGCTCGGTTTCGACGCTGCCGTCGACCGCCGCGCTCCGGACTGGCGCGAGCAGCTTGTCGCGGCGACGCCGGACGGGATCGACATCGACTTCCAGAATGTCGGCGGTCAGATCATGGATGAGATCCTCATGCGGATGAACTTCCGCGGCCGGGTGGTGCTGTGCGGAATGATCTCCCAGTACGACAACGCGGGGCGGCAGTGGGACGGCCAGCGCAACATCGGCCAGATCCTCATGCAGCGCCTGACCGTGCGCGGGTTCATCGTCTCCGACGAGACGCAGCTGTTTGAGCCGGGGGCCGAATACCTGGCGGGGCTGGTCGCGAGCGGTCAGCTGCGCCACGAGGAGACGATCGTCGACGGGTTGGAGAACGCGCTCGATGCGCTGCACGGCATGTTCACCGGATCGAACACGGGGAAGCTGCTCGTCAAGGTCGCCGATCGTCAGGTCGGTGGCTGACGGACGGGCAGAACACGGCCCGCCTGCGCAAGATCATGCGCATGGGACGGCAGGATGCTTGACATCCGGGCCGCCGGCTGGACGTGGCTTCCGGGCCCGAATCCGCGTCGTAGCAGACACCTCACTTCCCCCGGCCGCGCGGCGCCCGCTTGGCCAGGCGCAGCGCGTCGGCGGCGGCCAGCACCGACTCGAGCTGGCGGTGGGCGATCAGAGCGGGCGCAGACACGACCACGAGGTTGAACACGCGGTAGGCGAGCACGGCGGCCAGGGCGGGCGCGAGCGGCTCGCGCACCCAATAGAGCGAGTAGGTCATCAGGAACTCGGTCACGCCGGCTCCGCCCAGGGGCAGCGAGCGGCGGGTGGCGGCATATCCGGTGGCGTAGGCGATGATCACCTTTCCGGCGCCAGGGTCGAGGCCGAAGGTGCGCAGCGCGGCGTAGAAGGCGACGATGTCTGCGGCCCAGTAGAGGATGGTGCCAACCCAGGCTCCGAGATAGGTCCGCGGGTTGCTGACCAGCGTGCGCAGCGCGCCGACGCCGTCAAGCGCCTCGGCCAGCCACTCGCGACGTTTGCCCCGGATCCGGCTGAGCCGCTCGGCGCGCTGCGGAGCGCTGGCCCACACGGCGAAGGCGAAGCCGGCGGGGACCGCGATCGCCCAGGGCCAGAGGAGCGAGGCCATGATGTCCGCCCCCTGCGCCAGCAGGATGATCGAGACGACGCAGGTCACCGGGGCGAGCACCGTCCATTCGAGCACACCCAGGGCCAGCACCCGGACGCGCGCGCTCCGTTCGTCCTCGTGGAGGGCGTGGAGCGCCTGCTTGTCGATCTCGAACCCGCCGCCGATCGCGAAGGGGCCGAAGCCGGCGACGACGACGCGAGCCACCAGGGGCAGCGCGATGCGCGGATGGCCGTGGACGCGAGCCAGCGATCTGTAGGCCATCATGTACGCCGGGTAGGTGACCACGTCGGCGCCGGCGATCAGGGCGATCCACGATGCGTCGATGTGAGCGAACGCTCGTCCGACTGCGTCCGCGCCGGTCGTCCGGGCGATGACGACCACAGCGATCCCGGCGATGCCCATCGCGACCGCGGAGACGCCGACCGGCCACTTGCGAAGTTGGCGCCTCACGGGCTCGACAATACCCGTGTGCCTTAAGCGGGCCTGGGCGTCAGCTGCGAATCAGCGCTGCAGCACCGCCCGCACCGATTGCTTGACCGATCGCGTCGAGGCGAGCACGGCCGTCGGCTCGTATCCGCAGTGGGCCATGCAGTTGTCGCACCGCGGATCGCGCCCGCGGCCGTAGGCGTCCCAGTCGGTCGTCTCGAGCAGTTCCTGATAGGTCTCGGTGTAGCCGTCGGCCATCAGGTAGCACGGCCGCTGCCAGCCGAAGAGCGAATAGCTGGGGATGCCCCAGGCCGTGCAGCGCAGGTCGACCTTGCCCTCCAGGAAGTCGAGGAACAGCGGCGAGTGGTTGAGTCGCCAGCGCTTGCGGCGGCCGTCGGCAAACGCGGCCTTGAACAGCTCCCGCGTCTGATCCACGCCCAGGAAGTGGTCGTGATCCGGGGCCTTCTCATAGGCATAGGCCGGCGAGATCATCATCTGGTCGACCTTCAGTTCGTCGTTGAGGAAGTCGAGAACCTGGCGGACCGCGTTCGGCGAGTCGTGCGTGAAGAACGTGGTGTTGGTGGTGACCCGGAACCCGCGCTCCTGAGCCGCACGGACGGCGGCCACCGCCTTGTCGAACACGCCGTCACGGCACACCGACTCGTCATGGCGCTCTCGCAGCCCGTCTAGGTGCACGGCCCACGCGAAATACGGCGACGGCTTGAACTTGTCGAGCTTGCGCTCCAAGAGCAGCGCGTTCGTGCACAGGTAGACGAACTTCTTGCGCGCGAGAAGCTGACGGACGATCTCGTCGATCTCCGGGTGGATGAGCGGCTCGCCGCCGGCGATCGAGACCATGGGTGCACCACACTCGTCGATGGCGCCGATCGCCTGCTCGACCGGCATGCGGCGGCGCAGGACGTGCTCAGGATGCTGGATCTTCCCGCATCCGGCGCACTCCAGGTTGCACTGAAACAGCGGCTCGAGCTCCACCAGCAGAGGGAACTTGTCGCGGCGTCGCAGCTTCTGCTGGACCAGATAGGCCCCAATGCGGGCGGACTGTCTGAGTGAAACGGGCATGGCTTAGCTCCTGTGTCTGACCTCGGGCGGAAGCTTGAAATGAACATCCTCTGTCGCGACGCTGCGCTCGCTGACGGTGGCGCCGCCGAGGCCGTCGAGCGCTCGGATGACGGCCTCCACAAGCTCCTCCGGAGCTGACGCCCCGGCGGTGACGCCGACGCGGTGAGCGCCGACGAGCATCTCCGGCGGGATGTCGGCGGGGCCTTCGACGAGCGCTGCGCGACATCCGGCTCGCTGCGCGACTTCGACGAGACGCCGTGAGTTCGACGAGTTGCCAGAGCCGACGACCAGGACCAGGTCGCATTCCCTGGCCAGCGCCCGGGCGGCATCCTGACGGTTTTGGGTGGCGTAGCAGATGTCGCTGGAGGGCGGACCGACCGCCGCGGGGAATCGCGACCGCAGGGCCTCGATGACCGACGCCGTGTCGTCAACCGCCAACGTGGTCTGGGTGAGGTAGGCGACGCGTTCCGGGTTGTCGACGCGCAGGTGGGCCACGTCCTCGGAACTGGCGATCACATGCGTGCGATCCGGAGCCTCGCCGGACGTGCCCTCCACCTCCTCATGGCCCTCGTGACCGACGAGCACGATGTCGAAGTTCGACGCCGCGAAGCGCCGCGCCTCGGCGTGGACCTTGGAGACGAGCGGGCATGTGGCATCGATGACGTCGAGGTCACGGTCGGCCGCCCGGGCCCTCACCTCTGGCGACACGCCGTGGGCGGAGAAGATGACGGTGGCCCCCTCCGGGACGTCGTCGACCTCGTCGACGAAGACCGCCCCCCGGTCCTGCAGGGCGGCCACCACGTGGGCGTTGTGGACGATCTGCTTGCGCACGTACACCGGGGCGCCGCGGGACTCGAGCGCCCGCTCGACGATGTCGACGGCGCGATCGACGCCGGCGCACGACGCGCGCGGAGCCGCGAGCACCACCTCCCGGGGTCCGAGCGCGCGCGCCCATTCCTCGACGAGCGTGCACGCCCGGCGCAACGTGCGGTAGGCGATCGCCGCCCCGGCCACCGTCCGCAGCGGCCGGTGCAGCTCGCGGCGGTGAGTGTCGAGCACCACCCGCAAGGTGACGAGCGGCCGAGCGCGCGCGGCGGGGGCCAGCCACGCCGACTCCATGTCGACGGCGGCGGCTCCGGTGCGCTGAAGCATCCGGCGCCGCTCGCCGATCACCAGGCGCTGACTGGAGGCGATCGGCGCCACGCGCACGCGCAGCCCGCCGCGGCGGAGCACGCCGGCGAGGATGGCGGGGTCGTCGCACGGTGTCGTGCCGGTGGGGCCGCGCAGCTCGCTGGCCAGGACGATGTCGCCCGGCTCGAGGTCCGGGTCCAGCGCGCCGCAGAAGCCGGCGATCAGGACGGCCCGGCCACCGGCCCCGTTGGCGAGCTCCGCCGATCGCGCGGCCCGGCGCGGGCCCATGCCGATCCGGTGGACGTCCGCCCACGGAGCGCCTGAGCGCACGGCACGAGCCTCGACCGAAAGGGGCGCCAGGACGACGATCCCGTCCAGGGGCGTGGCGTCATCCACGGAGGCGGCCACGCTCACGCTCGCCCTCCGGCCAGCTCGCCCTGTGGGAGCGGATCCCCGTGCGGGCCGCCCCCGCGGCCGGGGAGTGGCTGCGGCCGGGCCGGCCGGAACAGCTCGTTCAGGGCTTCGCGGGCAGCCGCTCGTCCGCTGCGCACCGCGCCTTCCATCGTGGCGGGCCATCCGGTGTCGGTCCAGCACCCGGCCAGGAGCAGGCCCGGCAGGTGGGTGCGCGGACCCGGCCGGCAGGCGCGCGCACCCGGGGCCGCCCGGAACGTCGCGGCGTGCTCGCGGGTGACGAAGAATTCCTCGATCGCGGCGTCGCGAGCGGCCGGAAGGAGATCCCGCAGGGCCGGCAGGTACCTGGCTTGCAACTCGCCCGCCGGAACGCCCAGCTCCTCGTCTGCCGCCGACAGCGAGATGGCGAGGTACTGGCCGCTGCTCAGCCCCGCGCTCCGCGTACGATCGAACATCCACTGCACCGGCGTGTGAACGCCCGCGGCAAACGGCACATCGAGCACGCGCCGGTCGTAGACGACGTGCAGGTTGACGATCGGCGAGCGACCGAGCGTCGTGCTGATCCGCTCGTCGATCCCGCCCTTGCCGCCGGCCAACCGAGCCGCCCGGTCCGGAGAGACCGCGAGGATCACGGCGTGGCTCTCGACGGTCGGCGCGCCGCTGACCTCGATCCGGAAGCCGGTGTCCGTGGGGACGATCATCGTCGCTCCCCGGCGCAACCGGACATCGACGCCGGCCTGCCCCAGCGCTCGCCGCGCGGCCACGTCGTGGATCTCTGAGAGGGGAACCCGGGCAAAGCCGATGTCGCCTGCCGAGCGGTCTGCCAGGAGTCCGAGCTGGAACACCTGCGCCGCCTGGGCGAGCGAGGCCGCGTCGAGCTCGAGGTTGAGCGTCGGCCGCGCGATCAGGCTCCAGATCGTCTCCAGGGCAGCCGGGCTCTGGCCGTGTTCCCGGAGCCAGTCGCCGAACGACCGGGCGTCGGCCCCCGGGTCGCCGGCATCGACCGTCCGCAGCCTCTGCATCGTGCGGGCGACGCTGATGCGCTCGCGGAGGGTGAGGAAGGGGTATCGCAGGAGCGCGCCGGCGAGATGCAGGGGAGCGGGAAGCCGGGAGCCGCGCAGCACGGCACGCCGACCACCGGGCGCGAGCACCGTCATCTCGAGCCGGGGTTGCAGCACGACCGCGTCCGTCGCGCCCAGCTCCTCGAGCAGGCCGCGGTACGCCGTGCAGCACCGAAGGAAGACGTGCTGGCCGTTGTCGGCATGGATGCCGTTGCGCGTGAACGAGTACGCCGCGCCGCCGAGCCGCCCGCGGGACTCGAGCACCGTGACCGAGGCGCCGCTCCGCGCGCACTCGAGGGCAGCAGTGATTCCGGCGAGACCGCCGCCGACGACGGTGACGCTCCGGCCGCTCATCGGACCGCTCCGCTGGGTCGCGCGGCGGCCAGGCTGCGGGCCGCCACCCACGCTTTGCCCCAGGGCGGCAGTGAGATCCGCTCCAGGAACACCTGATCCGGCTCACGCGCGATGCGGTCGAGGATCGACCGGTAGATGCCGGTCATCGCCAGCACGCAGGACGCGCTGCGCGAGTCGAGCATTTCGATCAGCCGCAGGCCCCGGTCGAACCACTCGGCGGCGCGCGCGGCCTCGTACCGGATCAGCGCGGTACTCCCCTCGTCGGCCGCCGCGGGGACGTCGATGCAGCCGAAGCGGCGTAGATCCTCGGCCGGAAGGTAGACCCGGCCTCGTTCCCGGTCCTCGCGGACATCGCGGAGGATGTTGGTGAGCTGCATGGCCACGCCGAGGTCGTCGGCGAGCGCGGCGGCGCCGTTTCCGTTGCGGTTCACACCACCGGCGAAGATCGCCAGGCACAGGCGGCCCACCGACCCCGCGACCCGGCGGCAGTAACCCACCAGGTCGTCGAAGGTCTCATACCTGGTGCCGAGGACGTCGAGCTCGACTCCCTCGATGAGCAGCGTCAGAGCGTCGAGGGGGAGGTCGTAATGCCGGTGGGCGTGGGCAAGCCCCACCAGAACGGGATCGCCACCGTCGACCGTGCCGGCGTCGACACCGGCCAGCGCCTCGCGCTCGATGGCGAGGGCGGCCAGCTGGAGCTCCGGCTCCAGCGACCCGTCGCCGATGTCGTCGACCCGGCGCGCGAACGCGTAGACGGCGCTCATGGCCTCTCGCTTGGAACGGGGGAGCAGCCGGATGCCGTAGTAGAAATTGGCCGCCTCGTGGCGGGTGATCTGCTCGCACTGCCGGTAGGCGTGCTCGACCTCGAGCGCCGGCATGATCATCGTCCCACCGCCGCCGTCGCAAACCCCACCGCAAACGCCCACCGGGAGCGCTCCGGATGCCCGGCGCCGAGGCCTCCCACCGCGTCGAGAGCGCGGCGACCGCCGGCCACGAATCCGGCCACCGCCAGCCGCGGCCGCAGCGGCAGCGTCCGCGCGAGCGGGGCGCCCTCGCGGAGCAGGGTCCGCGCCCGCTGCGCCTCGAAGGCGATCAGCGATCGGAAGGAGGCCGACGGGCGTGACGCCGCGATGTCGTCCTCGGTGCAGCCAAACCGCGCCAGATCCGCCTGCGGCAGGTAAACGCGGCCCCGTGCGTGGTCTTCGGCGACGTCCTGCAGGTGCTCGGTGACCTGCAGGCCGGCGCAGATCCGATCCGAGAGCCGGACGCGCTCGTTGGTCGCGACGCCGAACACGTGGAGGACGAGCTCGCCGACCGGCGCGGCGGACAGCTGGCAGTAGTCGAGCAGCTGCGCAAACGTCTCGTAGTGCGTCACGGCCTGGTCGTGCCGGTTGGCGGCGATCAGGCGCCGGAAGGGAGTGTCCGGAAGCGGGCACGCCCAGACCGCCTCGGCGAGCGTGCGCATCACGGCGTGCTGGGGCGACGTTCCTGCGTAGATCCGGTCGAGGTCGGCTTCGATCCGGTCGAGGAGGACGCCACGGTCGCCGGCGGCCTCGTCGCCGACATCGTCGACGAGGCGAGCGAAGCCGTAGATCGCCATCAGCTGCAGGCGCCGCCGTCGTCCAAGCACGGCGCTGGCGACAGTGAAGTTCTCCTGCGCGGCCTTGGCCATCACGGCTTCCTGCGAGGGCAGGATCCCCGCAGGAGGCGGTGCGAGCGTGCTCATCGCGTGCACCGCCCCAGGGCCATGACCGGGAAGACGAGCCGATACAGGTGGTAGTTGATGTAGAAGTCCGAGGGGAAGCCGGTGCCGGTGAACTGAGGCTCGTCCCACCCGCCGTCGGGGCGCTGGGTCGTCGCGAGCCACTGCAGGCCGCGCCGAACCGCGGCCGATCGCTCGCCCGCAGCGTCCAGGGCGAGGAGGGCCCAGGCGGTTTGGGATGCCGTGCTGGTGCCCCGGCCGATCCATGTCTCGTCGTCGTAGGACCGAGCGTCCTCGCCCCAGCCCCCGTCCTCGTTCTGGTGTGCCTCGAGCCAGCTGACCGCGCGGCGGATCCGCTCATCCGAAACCGGCATGCCGGCCGCGATCAGGGCCGGAACCACGGCCCCGGTTCCGTAGAGGTGATTGACCCCCCAGCGTCCGAACCAGGAGCCGGACGACTCCTGGTGGTCAAGGAGCCACTGCACCCCCCGCTTCGTGGCGGGCTCCTGCGCGCGCCCCAGTACGGCGAGCATCTCGACCACGTGGGCGGTGACATCCGCGCTGGGGGGATCGATCACCTCGCCGAAGTCGCAGAACGGCAGGTCACGGACGAGCGCGCGGCAGTTGTCGGCATCGAAGGCGCCCCAGCCCCCGTCGGAGCTCTGCATGCCCTCCAGCCAGGTCGCGCCCCGGTCGATTGCGGGCTGGATCCGGGGACGGTCGTCCCGCGCCATCGTCAGCAGCCCCAGGATGACCTCCGCCGTGTCGTCGATGTCCGGATAGTTGGCGTTCGCGAACTCAAACGCCCAGCCGCCGGGTGGGAGGTTCGGCCGCCGCACCGCCCAGTCGCCGCGTCCCATGATCTGCTCGTCGAGCAGCCAATCGCCGCCGCGCAGGACCGCGTCGTGGTCGCCGGGCACGCCGGCGTCACCGAGCGCGATGAGTGCCAGCGCCGTGTCCCAGACCGGGGACTGACAGGCCTCCAGCCGGCGCATGCCATCGTCGATGGTGAAGCTGTCGAGCCCGTCGAGTCCTCGCTTGATGACGGGATGCTCGAGCGGGTAGCCACGGAGGTGCAGGGCGATCAACGAATACACCCACGGCGGCTGGATCCCGCCCCAGCCTCCATCCGCCTCCTGCCGGTCGACGATCCACCGCTCTGCCCGGGACAGCGCCGACTCTCTCAGCATCCGCCACGGGCGGCGGCCATAGACGCGCAGCAGCCGGTCCAGGGCGACCAGGCCTCTCCCGCGCAGCGAGCTGGGACGGGGCGGTGACCACGGCTCAGGCCCGTGCAGTTCCTCGACGGTGAACGGAAGAGAGCGGCGTGGGCGGTACGTCAGAACCACCGCCAACGCGACGATGGTCTGCCGGGCCCAGCACGCGAAGTCGTAGACGTTGAGCGGAAACCACGGCGGCAGCACGATCATCTCCGGCGGCAGCGTGGGCACCTGCTCCCAGCTCCACAGGCCGAACATGGCCAGCCAGACGTGGGTGAACACGCGGGCTCGCTCGATGCCGCCGCCGTCGCGCACGAACTCGGCCGCCGTGCGCATGTGCGCGGCGTCCGCCGGGTCGCCGGCCAGTCGCAGGGCCACGTACGCCTCGATCGTCGTCGAGACGTCGCCGGGACCGCCCTCGAAGTTGCTCCACGAGCCGTCGGCACGCTGCCGAGACCGGATCCACGCGGCTGAGCGCCCGGTGGCGCCCGCCTCGCGGACTCCGAGGAACTCGCGCAGCAGCATGTCCTCGGCGTCCATCGTGACGTTCGTCTCCAGCTCCGCCTTCCACCAGCCGGCGTCCTGCTGGAGTGCGAGCAGGCGGTCACGGGCGCGTGCCAGCACGGCCTCGGTCCTCGTCTGCTCGATCGCACCGCTCATCTCACACACCTTCTCCTGACGGCATTCAAACACGTTGTGGAGTCAATCGCCGGTCGGCGTTGCACAGCTATGCTCCGCGGCCGCAAGGCCATAGACGCCAGGATGTGAGCATGCAGAGCAGATGGGAGCGGCCGGACCTCGGCGAGCTGATCGAACAGCGCGCCGGCGAGGCGATGGAGCTCAACCAGCGCTACCTGAACCGACAGCTCGGGCGGGTGGTCAAGACGCTCGGCTTCGACCGTCAGTGGGTCCACGGCCGGGGCGAGTTCCTGATCGACGCCGAGGGCGAGGAGTACCTCGACCTGTACGCGGGCTACGGGGTGTTCTCGCTGGGGCGCAACCACCCGTTC